>JBCBLF010000050.1:0-24322 GCA_038520475.1 Cyanobacteria bacterium J06627_8 | reverse complement strand
GATTTGGTCGTGGCGATCGCTCGCCATCCTGCCGTTGACCGCATCGGACTCACCCGGGCGATCGCTGACGCGTGGGGACTCGATGTCGATCCACTCACGGCTGATCCGGCTACTCAGATTTCTTCAACTTGGGCGAAACGGGGAAATGTGAACCGTAAGGAAGCGAGGGATGACCAAACGAATGAAGAGAGTCAGGAAGCTGCTCACGTGGCTGCCCAGGATTCAATGCGCACGACTGGTGATTTAATTGAGTACCTTGAGCATACGGCGGCTCATCTTGTGGAGGCGCTGATTGCAGAAACCTCCATCCAAGAGGTGCTAGCAACTGTCCTCTCGCCGCTTCACCACCATCTATTCGCCGCTACCCCCTATCTGTCGCCTCGCCAGCCATCACCTTCGGTCCAAGAGGCTCTTGGCGTCTTAACTCAAGAACTTCGATGGATTCAAACTGAACTCCTTCCTGCTCTCAGGCAAACAGATCAGGAGATTACTCATTTTTTACGAGGTCTGGATGGGCGTTACGTACCCAGTGGGGCATCAGGTGCGCCGACTCGGGGGCGCGCTGACGTGTTACCAACAGGACGCAATTTTTATTCGGTTGATATTCGAGCAATTCCCACTGAAAGTGCCTGGGATGTGGGACGCAAAGCCGCCGAAGTGTTGATTGAGCGCTACACCCAAGAACATGGAGAATATCCCAAAACGTTGGGGTTGTCTGTTTGGGGAACGTCCACCATGCGAACCGGTGGAGATGATATGGCTGAAGCTCTCGCGTTGCTTGGCGTTCGACCAGTATGGGATGGGGCATCTCGACGAGTGGTCGACTTTGAAATTTTGCCGCTCTCTATGCTGGAACGTCCGCGAGTGGATGTCACGCTGAGAGTGTCGGGATTCTTTCGAGATGGATTTGCAAACCTCATCGATTTGTTTAATCGTGCCGTCGAAGCTATCGCAAACTTGGATGAAGCTGATGAGTGGAATCCACTGGCTGCCCAGGCCCGTCGAGATGCTGAGCAATGGAGACAAGCAGGACTCAGCATTGAACAGGCGGAGATGCGATCGCGCTATCGGGTCTTCGGGTCAAAGCCTGGCGCTTACGGTGCTGGGCTTCAGGGGCTCATTGAAGCCCAAAACTGGACGAGCGATGAAGACCTTGCCCGTGCTTACATTAACTGGAGCAGCTACGCATACACGGGTCGGGGCGATGGGCGCTCGGCGCCTGAAGCCTTTGAACAGCGCCTCCAACATCTGCAAATTGTGCTGCACAACCAAGATAATCGTGAACATGACCTCTTAGATTCTGATGATTACTACCAGTTTCAGGGCGGTATGGTCGCTGCGGTTCGCAGCCTTCAAAACCAGCAGCCTAGTACCTACTTTGGCGATCATTCCATGCCTGAAAATCCTCGCGTGCGTCAGCTTAGCGAAGAAATTGCTCGTGTCTACCGCTCTCGTGTGGTGAATCCTAAATGGATTGCCGGAGCGATGCGCCACGGTTACAAAGGAGCCTTCGAGATGGCTGCAACGGTTGACTATTTGTTTGCTTATGATGCAACAACTCATTGCGTTGCTGACCATATGTATGCCGGTATCGCAAACGCATATGTCTTGGGTGATGCTGTTCAGGCATTTGTACAGCAAACAAATCCTTGGGCATTGCGCGACATGGCTGAACGTTTGCTAGAGGCTAATCAGCGAGGTCTATGGAAAGATGCCGATATTAGTGTGTTGGACGCTTTACGGTCGGTCGTTCATCAGGCAGAAGGGGCTGTTGAACAACATATTAGTGTCTTGTGAAAGAGGCGACGAATAAGGATGCTTGAAAAGAGGCGATCGCCACGGATACGATTTCTCAAAATATATGCGTTAAACATGTGATGGCTATAAAGCTCGCCCATTGAGCAGGCTCTATAGCCGCCATATGAGTTTGAGGAGATTGCCGAGTTGCGCAATCATGAATCAATTCGAAGAATTGGTATGAGGAATAGCGCACAACAACGCAACTACATTTTCTGGAGCCTACGCTCAAACTCAGCGATCAGCTCAGCTCTCGTGCGTGATTTCTGTCCGACATTCACGTAATGGTCAGCTAATTCATCAAGTTGACCGTTCAACACCATGCGTCCCACCTGCGTAGACCCAATGCCGGTGAAGATGAACGCATCATGCTTGGCATAGTTGATCATTTGATTTTGAAAATACTCTGGGAGTCGATACCAAGGCATCGCTGGGTTTTCATGATGTTCGATGTGGTAGCCGTCGTTAAAATTCAAGCTATTACTCAACGTATTGATGCAGGTGAATGTTGATTTGTAGTTGTTCGTTGGGTCATCAGGATCAACGAAAATATGCTGTTTCCAATTCCCTTGCATCAGTGCAAAAGAGACGACAATCGTTGGCAAGATGAATACAAACGTTGTGGCGATGGGAGAAATCGTGAACAAATAGATAATGCTTATGAAAAAGAACAGTTCTCCTAGGATGCAGTTTAGAGCAACTTTATATCGATTCTTCTGAATCAGAACATAGGGAAGCTCGACCCAGATCGCCACAACGAATCGGAGCATATATTTGAAGTGCTCCCATTTGGAATCTCTCTGGTACGGCATGGTCGAACTGAGATCATAGGGACTGATATTGTTCTCCGAGTGATGCATCGCGATGTGGTGTGCATAATACATCAACGGTGGAATGCCAAAAAACATGCAAAGTAGATTGGAGCCGATGTGCTTCAATCCCTTCCATTGCTTATTGAACATAGGAACATGAGTCGAATAGTGGAGCCCCAAGATAAATGAGCGAGCATAGATCGTTAACAAGAAATAGACATAAGCCCCTCCCAACGGAATCAATAGCAAGTTGGGAATATTGCCTTCTAAACAATAGAGAGCGATCGCTGATGGAACGGCCGTCAACAAGACGTTCAGCATGACATACAAAATGGGTAGATTCTTCTTACCATTTCGCCTGAATAGTGTATGAGTAATCCATCGATTCGCAGCTTCAGGAAGCCCAAACCGATATTCATTACGGGGCAAATCCAAATCAAATTGATTGATGATTGTGGATGCGTTGATATTTGCGACCATTCCTCTCCTATAAGTAGCTCTCTAGCCATCGGCAGGGCTTGAATTGGACAATGACTAGACTCATATCTTGCAGGTGAGTGTCGTAGGCGCTTGTCACGCGCTTACGACACTCAAAACTCGCCAATGATTAGGCGGTCAAGATGTGAATAAAGGCAAAAATAATCAAAACAAAAGGACAGCAGGGGCCATGCAATCTGCTGTCCTGTGTCATGAATATTACATTTACTTAAAATTCTTATCATAAATAGTTTTGAAAAGATACGCCCACTACGGTGCAAGTGATGTTCAGCCCGTATTGAATTGGCCTGAGCTAGGGTGGCGTGTATCCCATTACACAAAACCAGATCTAATGAAACTCCTTTAGAAGACGAAGTTGTATCAGATCCAAAAGATGAAGGAGATTACTTGAGGTATCGAAAGCCTCAATTTTACCTTAAAAAAGAAAAGAAGAAAGTCAGTATGTATTGGATAGGATCAAACGGGGACATAAATCTTTGTTTATGAATCTATTGCTGTTCGCTTCATCCTTAGCTTATACTTGGTGGCTCAGACAGTATTTATTAGCCGTGTTGTGAGGAGGAAGTTATTCCTGAACCCATAACCCTGACCGTTAGTTTGAGGGGCACCCGCGAAGTCAGGGATAATTGTCAAATATTTCGCCTCGCTGGTCTGCTCGATGCTTTTTCAGAGCCTACTTTTCGAAAGGTTCTCGAAAGTTTCGTGCAGGCGCCACCCAAGAATGTGATTCTCGACCTTTCAAAAATAGACTTCATCGATAGTTCTGGCCTAGGTGCGCTTGTTCAAATTGCTAAGAAAGCGCAAACGGCTGGTGCTACTTTCCAGGTTGTGACTAATCCACGGGTCACCCAGACTGTTAAGCTGGTCCGTCTCGAAAAGTTCTTATCTCTTCAAGAGACGCTTGAGGCTGCTGTGAACAATTTAAGCAAGTAACAGTTCAAGTTCACTTGCATGTAATGGGTTCAAGTGAACATACTCTGATGGTGAATGGTAGGCATTTCAGTTGAATGTAATCGCTTCACCTGGTTCATTAACGTCTACGCAAGCGCGACAGCTTTCCCCAGCTTCGCTTGCGTACATTGGAGACGGCGTCTATGAACTATGGATAAGGTTGCATTTTTTATTGCCTCAAAAGCAGATGAATCTCTATCATCAGGCTGTTGTGAGGTTTGTCCGGGCTGAGCAGCAAGCGCATTTGCTATCTCAAATAGAGGGACAGTTAACGGATGTTGAACGAGATGTGGTGCGATGGGGGCGAAACGCCGTTACGAATGTTCCTAAACGTCTCGATCATTCAACCTATCGATATGCGACTGGGTTTGAGACGCTTATAGGTTATCTTTACTTAACAAATACTGAACGCTTAGCTGAAGTCTTTAGTGATTTAATGACGCTGCTATCAGATGCGTGTTCATAATTGATATTGCAGTTTGCAACTGTGTTAAGTACGGAAGCCGTTGTATGGGCGTGGCGCGTCACACTGCCGTGTTTTCATCAATGTGCACAGCGCTATATTGGACAAATCGAAATGGGATCTAACTTGGGCTGATGTCCTATTTCATCGATAGATTGAGCAGCCTTTTCTGATTGACTAAGGTCAATGCGATAAACTACACCGTGATTTGGATCTACTAAGCTATGGCTGCGAATTCTCAGAAACCAAGGCGTTCCTCAAATCGTCCTCGACGCCAGTCATCAGGGCATGAATCACGGGCGAATGAGCGAAAATTTAGCCGACATAAAACTAAAAAGTTTCGCTCCTCTCCAGGTCAGCCTCCATCAAAGCGATCGCCATCATTGAAGCGGCACGCTGAGCAGTCTGAAGGGATGACATCGCGCCCACTGCGTAAAAGAGATAGTCGATCCGATCATAGAGGCGATCGCCGAATATCCAGAGCACCCCAACGGTCTGCTGAACAGCGATCTCAGCCAGTTAGAGATGAGCGTGCTGACCACAATAATGAACAAGAATCTCCTGATCTGATTTATGGTCGTCATTCAGTCATTGCTGCGTTGGAAAACCAACGTCCGCTCAATCGAGTATGGATCATATCGAAGCTTCGATATGATCCCCGGTTCCACACATTACTGAATCAAGCAAAAGCAAATGGAACCGTTATCGATGAGGTTGGTTTCGAGCGCTTGAATCAACTCTCTCATGCTGCAAATCATCAAGGCGTGGTTGCTCAGGTGGCGCCCTATGAATATGTTGAACTTGCTAATTTAGTTGAGAAGGCTCGTGCGGCGGCTCAACATCCAGTGTTGATTGCTGCCGATGGAATTACTGACCCTCACAATCTGGGTGCCATCATTCGCACAGCAGAGGCGATCGGTGCCCAAGGACTGATTATTCCTCAGCGTAGGGCCGTTGGAGTAACGTCAACTGTTGCAAAGGTTGCGGCAGGTGCCCTCGAATCTTTCTCTATTGCTCGTGTCGTGAACTTATCAAATGCTCTAGAAGAGCTTAAGACGATGGGCTTCTGGATCTATGGAACAGATGCGGATTCTGAACAGCCTCTGTATAAAACAACATTTGATGCGGCTAGCGTCATTGTTGTGGGTGCAGAAGGTAGCGGGCTGAGTATGTTAATTCAGAAATCCTGTGATGTTCTTGTTTCTATCCCAATTGCAGGCCGAACGCCCAGCTTTAATGCATCGGTTGCAACGGGCATGATTTTATATGAAGTTTTTCGTCAGCGGTGGAACTCAACAATTCGTCTTTAGCCCCTTTACAAGGTTTGGGGATCAGAGTATAAAGAACCATGAATCTTAATAAATGAGAGTTAAGATTCGCACGTTCATGTGCATGAACGTGCCCAAACATAAAAAATGCTTTGAGTTGAGACACGATTACAGGGAGTTTTAGGATATGTGGTTAAGTTTGTTGCAGGCACTTGGGCTTGCATGGTGGGTCGAGGTGAAAACGGAGAGCCCAAGCTGCTTTTATTACTTTGGTCCATTTGCAAGCAGCGCTGAGGCTGAGCAAGCAAAGCCAGGCTATGTTGAGGATTTAGAGAGAGAAAATGCAGAGGGGATTATTGCATCTATCCGCCGAGGAAAGCCAGGTCAGTTAACCGTTGAGCATCCTCAGTTGAGTACTAGCAGCGATTCGGCTGGCAAGACTCCTGCATTTACGATGTAAACCTAGATTGCGATGATCGTTGCATGGGCTCATCTAATCCATGTGACGTCTTGTCGGTCTGAAATGACAATCCTTTCGCGAATTATCTGTGTATCAGGATGTCGTGCTGCTTGAAGCTTACTTATAGGAAGCTTACTAGCCAGAACGGTCGCTCTAGGAGAGCGTTCCTCACATAGAAATCAGATTTTTCCTGATATTGAATAATGTACTTAATGAGTTGGCGGTGAACAGCGTTTAGTTCATCGACAGCTCTTTATTAAGAGTACTGATTAAGCAGCACTATTTGATTAATTTCTCAAATGTAGCTTTAGCCACTTTGACCAAGGCTCAAACGATCTAAGTTTGCTCTGGCTTTGTGACGCAGGGCAAAGTGGTTCATCATGTTGGCCTGCTCGAATTGGTGACGGCTCATCTGTGAAAGAGTGGAATGCGAAAGAGTAGTTATTTCAGGCACATGCAGTGCGCCTGAAATAACTATTCTCATTTTTATTGGTCATATGGTTGTGAAATTGTCTTAGCGTATCGTTTGATTGATGGTCGCTGGTGTCCATAGATTTCTATCGAGTACTTCAACGTCGGTTGCTGAGTAACCCAGTGGTGGCGATCGCCACGGTGGTCCAGGTGAATGGCTCAGTGCCGAGGGAAGCCTCTGCCAAGATGCTAATTCAACAAGATGGGCAAGCCTGGGGAACGATTGGTGGCGGGGCTGGAGAGGCAAAAGTTACTCAGTATGCTCAAGATTTGTTTAGAGTGTGGGCAGATCGGGATCGTCGGCAACGTAATAACAGGAAAAATAGTCCCTCTCTCCTATTCAAGGGCGATGGCCTAGATGATGCGAGTGCGCTTACCCCAGATAGTTGTTCAAAAGGGTGGGTCACGATTGATCTGACAGGTCCACATCACCAGAGCAGTGAGGGTGTCTGCGGCGGTACGATGAGGGTCTGGGTCGAGCTTTGGACAGCAGATTGGGGAATTGAGTTGTCTAATTGCATTATTCAAGCGTTAGAAGCAAGGCAGGCGATCGCCCTCGTCACTCCTCTCACGCCAAACAATCATCCTTATGTAGAAGCATCAGCTCGATCAACCGAACCTTTTGAGCGCACCAACAGTTCTTTTATTGAGACGCTTCTTCCGCCTCCAGTGCTCTTGATTATTGGTGCAGGGCATGTTGGAGTGGCCCTAGCTCAAGTTGCTGCGATCGTTGGGTTTGATGTGTTTGTGCATGATGACCGTCATGAAATGTTGCGTGCCGAGCGCTTTCAAGCTGACGTAACGTTCGTTTCTGGGGCGATCGCTCCAGTGTTACAACCCAATAGTCAGTCATCAGAGCGCTACATCGCTTTGGTGACCAGAGGCGTCGCCTATGACCTAGAGGCGATCGCAACGCTCAGCCAAATTTATGGCCAAACTGCAATCCGGTATATCGGCATGATTGGCAGCAAAAGACGAGTCAGCCATGTGTTTAAGCAGGCTGAGAAAAACGGGATCGATCGTGAGTTTTTACAACACATCCATGCTCCTATCGGGCTAGAGATAGGAGCGCTGACTCCAGAAGAAATTGCTGTCAGCATTTGCGCTGAACTTATTCAGAAGCGACGATCTTGAGCGGAATGCGCGCCTGGAGAATATCGGCTTAGCCATCGTGTGCTTCGCCACGCATACGTTCATGTATAGCGCTACGCGCTCAACTCAAAAATGCATGTCCAGACTTATATGCGTACTGCTACAAAATCATGTGGCCTACATGATCTAGCAAAGATTGCGAAGAGACAGGGGTTTGAGCACAGCATGTGCCCAAACCCCTGTCTCTTTGTTATGGAGTTGAGAAATTTTTAATTGTGTGGCCTACGAGAAGGACTTGCCACATCCGCAGGTCTGATCGGCGTTTGGATTTGTAAACTGAAACCCGCCGCCGATGAGCGCATTACTGTAATCGAGCACCAATCCATACAGATAAAGCATACTCTTTGGGTCGCAAACAACTTTGAATCCTTCGTAGTCAAAGACTTCATCGTTTTCACGAATATTCTCTAAGGATTCAAAGTCCATCATGTAAGACATGCCTGAGCAGCCACCTTGTCGAACGCCAACTCTGAGACACAAGTCATTTCCTGCTTGGCTTTCACTCAACTGCAGGACATGCTTCAACGCCGCATCGGTCATCAGAATTCCTTTTTGTGGAGCTTGAGATGTGGATTGTGACATGGGTATGTATTGCTGATAGGTAAGGGTTTGGCGAACGGTTTTTCTCTAATAGCCCTTTGCAGGAAATGTAACGATTCCTTTCGATCCATTTCGATCGCTGTGTCGAGAACCAAGCTTTCAGCCAGAGAATCAACTTTAACAGTGGAGTCTGTTGACTAAAGGTCGCTGTAGATCCTGAAGTAAGGAAAACGAAAGCCCCACTGAATTTATAAGGACATTTCAATACTCGTCTACACCCAATTTTATAGCGATCTGTTGGAATTGTGATCCTGTGTTGGCTAGACTGTCGTATCAAACCGTATTGAAAATTTCTGGAGTAGCCATCAGAAATTGCTAAACATGAGGACGATTGTGCTCAATTTAACTAGACAGACTATAATCTGAGGTCCTGATTCGAAATCTTTATCTTACGTCGTGCGATTTCCTTGAATGGTAGCACCCAAGATTGTGCAAGGGCTGCCCACATTGGCAGAGGTTGCAACACTCATGTCAAATGCCAATTTGAGTTGGTTTCAGAAGAATGGCTGGCAGCTAGGTTGAATGCAATCGATGATGGCCTTTGTAAGCTGTGGAGCTTATTGACGTTTGAAGCCTACTCTATGAAGCGATAGCGCTGCCTCTGAGCGCATTGGTCTCTGTATATGAAGGTGCACGTGAGATCTTAAAAGTCTCTAGATGTTAACCACCATAGGAGTTGTTCGCAATTTCGGTTATTCTTTGCCCAAGACAGCTGGCTATCATACAGAAACACGTTCATCATTGGACTCGGGTCGAGAACGAGGCCATGAGCTCAATCGCCGGCACGACACCGCACAACATCTGTTTTCTCCTCGTGTTGAGTGCTTTTTCAGCTTGAATGTTTTAGTTCCTCACAGCACATCGACCTGTTGCCTCAAGACTCTGGAGGAACTGAGATTGCTAGACACAACATATTCCGGTTAACGCTTGCTGCGCAATTATGACCACTCTTAATCCATCAACGATTCGTCGCCTAAAAGCCTTGCCGCAGCTATCAAGCGTGTGGGAGGGCGATCGCCGTTCGTTGCCATTGCCCATCGCAGAAGCAAGTGTGGATGATGAGCATGGGGATTGCATCTTGTGGGTTGATGGGCAGAGTGCCATGGTGCGAGCAATGGATGTGGTCACTCCAGATGTCGGTTTAGAAGGTATGGTTCGCACCCTTCTCCGTGCGTTTGAGCGGCCTCACGGGGCTGTAGAACCCATGCTTCCCAGCAAAATTGTTGTGCGCGATCGCGAGCTGCAATTTTTCCTGCGCGGTGTTTTGCAAGAATTAAACATCATTGTCGAGCACGTTTCTGAACTGCCCCTCATTGATGAAATTTTTTACGGATTACAGTCATCACTCGAAGCACGAACGCTTGCCTCAGAGCAGCCCTATCAAGATGAACTCGATGAATTAGCCCGTGTTCTGTGGGAGGATGCGCCCTGGCAACTGCTCGATGAAGAGAAGATCATTGCCCTTCACCTGAATCGTTCTGATGTCGAAACGTTGTACGTTTCGACGCTTGGAATGTTGGGTGTTGAGTACGGTGTCTTGATGTATCGGTCTGTTCAATCGTTAACGCAATTTCGCCAACGGGTTTTAACGTCGAATAACTCTGCTGAGGCTCTAGAAGAAGCGTTTCTTCAGCAAGATTGTTTCTTTCTAACGTTTGAACAAGCCAGCGAACACGATCTAGTGAATTCAGGGTTTGTGTCTCCATCGAGCGAAGTTGAGTTGATTAATGACCTTAGCCCAGCGTTTGGTAATCTTCATCCGTTAGAGGGGATGCGACCCTATTTGTATGAAGAGGAAGCTCTATCCGCTCTGTTGGCCCTAGAAGCTTTGCATCGATTTATTCGACAGCATCGGAAGCAATTTACCCAAGATTCATTTCCAACTCTCTCCAGCACCTATCGAATCCCACTACCGTCTGAGTCGGGCAAGAAGGTATCGATTCAGGTGGAAACTTTGCCAGAGTTGGCTGAAGAGTTAGCGACGATGACCGAAGCTTCTCTAACGTTGGATGATTCTGACGCAGTGGAAGAAGGTGAGATGTCTTCGCTGATTGTTCGAGATGATCTGGTTCCTCAAGGGTCTTTCTACAATGTCGGATATCTTCCGTGGGACACGCTTGAGCTAGTGAGGCCCAGTGTTCGGGTTCATCAGCCTGCCGATAATGCCTTCCCGACCAAATCAGACGGGTTTCCAATTATTCTTATTCAAACTTCTCGACCTAAAGCGATCGTGATGATTGAAGAGTTACAGTCATCGGGTGGACTGAAGAGTATTTGTTTTAATCCAGGAGAAGACCCATTTGCTCAAGAATCCTATGACCTGGGCTTGCTTCAGACTAAGGATGGGGCGTTTCATCTGTTTGGAGAATTTTTCGAAGCCGACCCCGTTCATGTGCGTGCCCGTAAGAAATGGGAGCAACGATGTGCAAAGACAAAGGGGTATTGCGGTTTAGTGATTGCAATGGGCATTAAGGGAGCATCACGAGGTAACCCTCAGCTGAAAGATATGATGGGACTCTTTGAGGTTCAAGCTATGTCAGGCAAAGAATTGGGCCTACCTCCGTTGCAACGGCTTCAATCGTTTGACCTATGACAAGAAGATCTACATTCCCTGAAGAGGCGTGTCGTTAAGACAATAATCTGCAAAGAAACGTTACATCACTCCCTCAAGCACAAAGAACTGTAACAGTTCCTGGTGAACTCATAAATTGGTGTCTGACGCGGTGATAGGATTCCAACAAAATAGTTCTAGAGAAGCACCTATGACCGAAGAGCTTACTGGAAAAACCCCTAAATTTGGTGGCAGCACAGGCGGTCTGCTCACCAAGGCCGAGACCGAAGAAAAATACGCGATTACTTGGACTAGTTCGAAAGAGCAAGTCTTTGAGATGCCAACAGGCGGCGCTGCGATTATGAATGAAGGTGAGAATCTCCTATATCTCGCACGTAAGGAGCAGTGTCTAGCTTTAGGTACGCAATTACGGACGAAGTTTAAGCCCAAGATTGAAGATTATAAAGTCTACCGAATTTATCCAAGTGGCGAGACTCAGTATCTTCACCCCGCTGACGGTGTGTTTCCTGAGAAGGTTAATGAAGGCCGTCCATATGCCGGTAAGAACGATCGCAGAATTGGCGAGAACCCTGAGCCAGCGACTATCAAGTTTACAGGCAAGCAGCCATATGACTCATAGGCTATTCGTTTGTGTCTGGCTTTAGTGCTAAGGCACGAGCCATATTTCCAAAACATGTAAAAAAGGCATGCCTAAGCATGCCTTTTTTTGTGTCCTTTCCTTTTTTGTGCCTTTTTTATTTATCGTGATGAGGACACTCCTTTCCACGTTATTATCGATAGGACTTACGCAACGCACACCGTGGATAGTAACGGGCGAGTCCGTTACTATCCGTAGAACTATGATGCTGTTGTAGCCAACTTAGATGTGATAAGGGCAGCAAGCATTGCAGGTGCGCGATCTAAACTGTAGCTCTAGAGGTTATGGCTGTAGCGATGTCTATAAAGGACGTGTGTAGGTCCTAAATTGATTGATCTGTATTCATTTACAACATGGTCTTACCAGGGTTTGAGCAGTTTTCTAAGTTAGCGTCTGAAGGCAACTTTGTACCGGTTTATCAAGAGTGGGTTGCAGACTTAGAGACTCCGGTGTCTGCTTGGTATAAGGTGTGCTCGGGTCAGCCCTACAGCTTTTTGCTTGAATCTGTTGAAGGTGGAGAGCATCTGGCTCGATACAGTTTTTTGGGATGTGACCCCATGTGGGTACTGGAGACCCGGGGTGGTCAAACGAGTCAGATTTTTCGAAATGGCGATCGCCAACTCTTTGAGGGTAATCCATTTGATGTGCTGGCTCGATGCCTGAGCCCTTATCACCCGGTTAACGTATCACAGTTGCCCCCTGGCATTGGCGGATTATTCGGATTCTGGGGCTATGAGTTAATTCGCTGGATTGAACCGCGTGTTCCCATTCATGCAGCGGATTCAGATGATTTGCCTGATGGCCTGTGGATGCAGATTGATCAGCTACTGATTTTTGATCAAGTAAAACGCAAAATCTGGGCGGTGGCCTTTGCTGATTTGCGTGCTCCTTCAACCGATCTCCGATGGGCTTATTCTCAAGCCTGTCAGAAGGTCGAGCGAATGGTGCAAAAGCTTCAGCTTCCTCTGTCGGGAACAGACACCATGTTGGAGTGGGTTCCACCTAGCTCAGGCGATCGCCGTCAACTGCCCTACACCAGTAATGTCACAAAAGAGCATTTTTGCGCCAGTGTCGAGCGCGCAAAGGACTACATCAAAGCTGGTGATATTTTTCAAGTCGTCATTTCTCAGCGGTTGTCAACTCAATATACTGGCGATCCATTTGCCTTGTATCGGTCACTGCGGCTGATTAATCCATCTCCCTACATGGCCTATTTCCATTTCAAAGACTGGCAAATTATTGGTTCGAGTCCTGAAGTGATGGTGAAGGCAGAGCACGCCTCCACTTCCTCAGACGAGAGCTCATCCGCGACACCGTTACAAGCAACGCTACGACCGATTGCAGGCACGCGTCGTCGCGGTGCGACTCCTCAAGAAGATAAGGCTCTTGAAGCCGATCTGTTAGCCGATCCAAAAGAAGTGGCTGAACATGTCATGCTGGTTGACCTGGGCCGAAATGATATGGGTAGAGTCTGTGAAAGTGGCGCGGTGCAAGTTGACGAACTCATGACCGTGGAATATTACTCTCATGTGATGCACATTGTGAGTAATGTTATTGGTACCCTAGCCCCTGGGAAAACGGCTTGGAATCTTTTGCAGGCGTGCTTTCCTGCGGGAACCGTTAGCGGTGCTCCCAAGATTCGGGCCATGGAAATCATTCATGAACTAGAATCTTGCCGTCGAGGTCCCTATTCAGGAGCCTACGGATATTATGACTTTGACGGACAACTTAACACGGCGATCGCCATTCGAACGATGGTGTCTCGCCAGCAAGCAAATGGCGTATATTCTGTGAGTGTTCAAGCTGGTGCTGGGCTTGTGGCTGATTCTAAGCCTGAAGCAGAATACGAAGAAACGCTCAATAAAGCACGGGGAATGCTTGAGGCAATTCGATGCTTGAAAACATAGGCAGCACCCTTAAATTTTCTGAGGCTATTGACGAAAACCTAAAAAAGTCATGTAGGAATTGAGGTGAGACCGGTGTCGAACCTTATAGTAATTTGACTATCTACATCACTAGTCTTCAGGTGTCATATGGTCGGATGTCATATAGACAACTGCGTGAATGAAATGCCCGTGTCATATTAATAGTACGGGGATCATAGCTTTTTCTTAACCTTGTCTGAATTAGACCTTTACTGCTTCTTTAGGAACGCCAGCTATTGTGCAGTAGAAAAGTCATAGGCACATAGAAATGGTTCATTCCTTCGTATCCGAGACTGGTTCTCAGACTGACCTGAGACAGGTTCTGGAGGAGCTCTATGAGGGGCGGACGTTGCGGCCCTACACAAGTGGTCAACCTATCCTGATGGAGCCTCAAGAGATTTGGGTTGTTTGTCGGGGCGTTGTTCAGTTGGGTACCCTCTACGCCACAGGAGATGAAGCATTGCTGGGGCTCGCCTGTCCGTCAATGCCATTCGGATTGCCTTTGACTTCAATTCGCCCTTATCAGGCAAGCGCGTTGACGAATGTCGATTTGATGCGCTTGACCATGGCTGAAATCGAGAATTCCCCCGTCTTAGCCCAGAGCATTTTTAGACACATGGGTCGGCGGCTGAAGCAAACGGAAGCTATCTTAGCGATGGTGGGCTATCGTCGAGTTGAAGAGCGCCTTCGTCATTTGCTCCTTCTACTAAAGCAAGAGGTGGGGCAACCTGATGAGCATGGAACTCGGTTGAGCGTTCGCCTCACTCACCAGCAGCTTGCTAATTCCATCGGAACCACTCGAGTGACCGTCACGCGATTGCTCAATCAGTTGAAGGATGAGGGTTGGCTGTTGATTGACCGACAACGTCATATTATTTTGACGCCTAATGCATCTTTGGTTTACACCACTTAGATCTGAGCTTGACGCCTACGTATCGATTCTCTAAAACCATCTTAAATAAGGCCTTCCCCGCAGCGCAGGGGAGGCCTTATTAGATCGCTCTATTATTTTTAAGCGCAATGGTGTGGAGCGTACTGCGCTCCACACCATTGCTTTTGTACTTAACTCAGTTGCACACTGCTGTATCGCTAGCTTTAGAGAATTAGCACAATCACATTAGGTAATAACAGTTGGCTTATCACGGCCTGTAATCTCACGAATCTGGGCAAGTTCATCAGCGATTTGAATGAATGTTCCCAGGGCTTCTTGGGGATCGAGGGCATGCTGAGCCACATCAGCTTCAAAGCTTTCTAGATATAGTCGGATGGTGGCTCCCTGAGTACCAGTCCCTGATAGGCGAAACACGATGCGTGAGCCGTCTGTGAAGCCAATGCGAATACCTTGTTTTTCGCTAACGCTGCCATCAACGGGGTCAGTATAGCTAAAGTCATCAGCGTATTTGACCTCATATCCTTGGAAGGTTTGCCCTGGCAATGATGGTAGTTTCTCTCGAAGATTCGACATGAGGGTATTCGCGCGATCGCTCTCAACACCCTCATAATCGTGGCGCGAGTAGTAGTTCCGGCCATAGGTTTTCCAGTGCTCAATTACAATTTCTTCAACCGATTGTTTCCGCGCAGCCAGAACATTTAGCCAGAACAGCACGGCCCAAAGGCCATCTTTTTCGCGAACGTGATTGGAGCCGGTCCCAAAGCTTTCTTCTCCACATAGGGTTGCCCGTCCAGCATCCAGCAAATTTCCGAAAAACTTCCAGCCGGTTGGGGTTTCGTAGCAGTCAATGCCGAGTTTTGCAGCCACCCGATCGGGAGCTTGGCTGGTGGGCATCGAGCGAGCAATACCCGCTAAACCCTCTTTATAGCCCGGAACCAGCGTTGCATTCGCTGCTAATACGGCGAGACTATCACTGGGAGTTACAAAAAAGTTGTTGCCGAGGATCATGTTGCGATCGCCATCTCCGTCAGAAGCGGCACCAAAGTCAGGAGCAGTGTCGCCAAACATCACCTCAACCAAGTCGTGAGCATATACCAAGTTGGGGTCAGGATGTCCGCCACCAAAATCTTCGAGTGGGACGCCATTGGCAACAGTGCCAGTTGGGGCACCCAAAACGTCTTCGAAAATTGCTTTGGCGTAAGGACCGGTGACCGCATGCAGTGAATCCATGCACATGCGGAATGATCCATTCGTTACTAATGTGCGAATTTGATCGAAGTCAAAGAGCGATCGCATCAACTCAACGTAGTCTGCGACGGAATCAACGACTTCTACGCTTAAGGTCCCCAGGGTGACATCACCGAGCTGATTGAGATCGATATCAGGTGCATCTAGCATCTTGTATGAATCAATCACCTGACTTCGTTCATAGATCGCCTTTGTCACTTTTTCTGGCGCAGGCCCACCGTTGCCAATGTTGTACTTCACCCCGAAGTCGCCATCAGGACCTCCAGGGTTATGGCTTGCTGAAAGGATGATGCCTCCAAACGCGTCGTATTTGCGAATCAAACAAGACGCTGCCGGAGTCGAAAGGATACCGTTTTGCCCAACAAGCACTCGACCGAAGCCATTAGCTGCGGCCATTTTAAGAATGACCTGAATGGCTGTCGTATTGTAAAACCGACCATCACCACCAACGACAAGGGTTTTGCCTTCATAGCCCTCTAGGCTGTCAAAAATGGATTGAACAAAATTTTCAAGATAGTTTCTTTTTTGGAAAACCTCGACTTTTTTCCGGAGCCCTGATGTACCAGGCTTCTGGTCGGAGAAGGGTTGTGTTTCAACAATACGAATATTCATAAGGGAGAAGTGAGTTGAGATACTAACAACTTGAGTTCAGTGTATCGACTTATGTCGCAGGCAGAAATGCCTATTCGACATTGTGAGGGATTCGAGACACTACACATGTAATCAAGCAAACACTGCGGACAGCCGGATGATTGCCTGGGTTTAAGGAACGACCTGATGCCGTGTTTTAGATGGGGCAATGACACGATTTGGAATGGTATCGCTCCTGCCATGGGCGATGACGTTTCATTGTCCACCTCACTCTACTCATATCCTGCACCGTGGCTGATCACTGAGGATTTTTGAGAGTAGTAGGCGAGCGGAGCGCGCCTACTACTCTCAGGTGCAAGATGTGACTTTACGGATGCATTGCTATGGTTCATCTCAAGCTGACGGGTTGCGGCTCGATCAGGTTTCTTTTTATCGCTTCACCATGGAGCTTTGCGTTTTCATTGAGGCGAAACGTAACCCTTCAGTTGTTGGATAGGTTGGCAAATTGTCCCTTACGTTGCATGTCAACGGGTACTCCAGCTCAAGTGGTCAAATCCTGATGGTCCTTGAAGATTCCGTGCATTGATTGCTTGTGACATCACCATGACCTGAGTTAAGACGCATAGCCCACTTCGCGAACTCCAACGATCGCATCCCCTAGACCTGCACCCGCTCGACAGAATGGCGATAGGTCAGAGAGGTCACATCATGCCATCGATTGAGATAAAGCAGGACTGCAAATCTGCGATTCAACCCATCAAATCATCCGGATGTGATGCGCACACTGATGCATCCAGATCGATGGCCAACCCATCGCGTCACCCACAGGGAAGCCACACCATGAAAAAGATAATGCATACGGTTACGTCCGCGTTAATAACGGCTGTGGGCATCGGGGCCGCAGGTTTATTGGATGCGCCAGCGGCGATCGCTGCGTTTAGTAATCGTCCGATTCCCAACAGCCAGGTCGTGGCAACTGCATCTCCGGTGGGCAGCAGTGCGCATCAACTCATCATTCTGGAACAAATCAGTAATGAGCGCGAATGCTGGGCGCAAAATGGGGAAACCATTGATCCACTCATCTTAGATTTTGATTTTGTGGGAATCTGTGGGCGAGCCACTGGAAGCAATGGCACCTCTCTGTTTGTCGGTGGCGAAGATCTCGGTTGGCGCTATGACATTCGCATATCAGGTGACGATGACACCCTCAAACTCACGGCTCAATCTGCCTCTGACCGGACTGCTCCAGTGCTAGAAATTGGGACGGCTCAAAAAATTGATGGAGAGCTTGTCGAGATCAATCTTAATGATGGATGGAGCATCACGAAGCGGGTGTACAACGGTGAGCCTGTCTTGCACTATTATCTAACGAACGCTCGGCCGTTAGATACGCTCCTGGAGGAAGCGAGAGAGCTGCTCCCACGAGTCCCATCGAGCAATCCCAGAACTCCTAATCGTCCAAGTACTCCACGTCCGACACAGCCTCCACAATCCGGTAATGCTGACGGCTCGTCTGGTACTCCGACACGACCTCCAGCTCTGCCAACACCTATCCCGTCTGCTGACCCATTGCCGGTCCCCTCGCGCCCCAGCGTTCCCACACGCCCCAGCGTTCCGAGTCGTCCTGCATCTCCGATTCCTCCAACGCGTCCGTCAAGTCCTGCTCCGTCGAATCAATCCTCTATCTTGAATTATCGTGTAGTGGCTCTTGTGAATACGGAAGCGGGGCGTCAGAGAGTTCGTGCGCTCGTGCCCGATGCATTTCCGATCACAGTCAACGGAACACCGGTCATGCAAGCCGGAGCATTCCGTCAATTGGCCGAAGCTGAGGTAATGCGTCAACGGTTACGCATCTACGGAATTGATGCTCGAACAATCAATATTCCTCCAGTAGGCGGCCCAGCATCTCAACCTCAAACGTCGCCTAATCCTCCCCGTGCCCCGCAACCCAGAGTTCCATCTCGTCAACCCAGTCCTCAACCGACAAGCCCATCTGTTCCAAACGGGCGTTATGTTGTCGTGATTGATCCTGGGCATGGAGGCCGTGATCCTGGTGCAGTTGGGATTGGAGGTCTGAGAGAAGTGACTGTTGTCAATGATGTATCGATGCGAGTGGCGTCGATTTTGCAGCAGCGCGGCGTTCAGGTTGTGTTGACTCGAAACCCAGGACAATTTGTTGATTTGGCGCCTCGTGTTTCAATTGCAGAGCGGGCGGATGCTGATTTGTTTGTCAGCATTCATGCGAATGCCATTAGCATGAGTCGCCCTGAAGTGAATGGTGCAGAGACCTATTACTATTCATCAGCACAGGGACGTCAGCTGGCACAAAGCATTCAACAAGCGATTTTGCAGTACACAGGCATGGGCGATCGCGGCGTTCGTGAAGCTCGATTCTATGTCTTGCGTAACACCTCGATGCCGTCTGCGTTGGTGGAAACTGGATTTGTAACCGGTGCGCAAGACGCTCCTCGATTAAATAATCCAGCGTTTCGTGCTCGGATGGCTGAGGCGATCGCCCTTGGCATCCTGAATTATCTCCAGTAGGTCTAGTCACACCAAATCCGGCTTGGAAAACACCAAAAATTAAACTGGCTCTTTATCTCCGGATTTGATGTCACAGATAAATGGAGTGTTTGATACTGCTAGGTGAGACACCCAATTTTCTCCAGCATCGCCAAATGTTTGGCAGGTGGAGCGAGGGTATTGGCGGCAATCATGCCGCTAGCGGCTACCGCAGGTAAGCCAATGCCAGGAAACGTTGAATCACCACAGCACAGGAGATTCTTGACGGGAGTCAGCGGACCCGGAAATAGTCCGTTTCCTGCTTGAATCGCTGGGCCATAGGAGCCTCGGTGTCGTCTCAGAAAACGTTCATGGGTGAGCGGGGTGCCAACGAGCGTGAGTTCCAGGCGATCGCGTACGTCAGGAATAACGCGTTCTAGCGCTGTCCACATCACCTCCGCTCGTTCAGTTTTTAGTTGAGTATAGGCATCACTTTTGCGATCGAGCCCATTCCAGAGTGCGTATGGCTCGTTGCCTGGTGTGTAGACGTGGATGCTATGTTTTCCATCTGGCGCTAGGGCTGGGTCGAGGATGGATGGGATGGAAATCAGTACGACATTTTGTGGAGCGGAGATCGCTTTATCCCAGTCATTCACAACAATATGATGGCAAGCCAGGTCGGAAGGCAGCCCGCTTGCGTCGATGCCGAGATGTAGATGCATAAAACTATCACAGGGCGGCATATCTTGGCGCTGTTGACGGAGCTTTCGGGTTGCGTTGCTATCGGGTAGCAACGCCAAGGTGTCCCAAATCGAGGCATTACAAAGAACGGCTTGTCGAGCATGAATCGTTGTGCCATTTCGCAATTGAACTCCAATGGCGCGATCGCCATCCATCACGATGGTTTCAACATGGGCGTTTAGCCGTAATTCTCCTCCGTATTTCTGCAATCCCTTGACTAGTGCATCAACCAACGCACCGCTTCCGCCTTTGGGATAATCCAGCATCACATTCGGACGGTACCACTCGGCAAACATGAACGCCATTTCGGCTGTACTGGTTCCTGTGGCAGGTAATCCAGACAACAGAAAACACAGTAAATCGAGCCAGTGATAAATAAACGGATCGGTAATGACCTGATGGATAACACGACTAAACGGACCCGTCAGCTGTGGTAATGAAGGGAGATGCTGGAGTATCGATGCGGCGTATCGACTAACGGTCTGGAGGGCACCCCAATCAAATCGAAGGGCCGCGGGGGGAATGGCGATCGCCGCATCCTTGAGAGGAGCCATCACCGTCTGGAGCGATCGCCATTCTGAGACAGCATGTGAGCCTCTCAGCTGAGTCAATACCTCACAAAACTGATCGGCTCCAACCGTGGTGTCAAAGGTTCCTTCAGGGAGGCAACACCCCCAACGGTCATAGGTGTAGCAATCCAGTTCAACGTCCAGAGCGTCAAGAACTTGTTTGAGAGGATTTGAGGACGGGCTGTAGGATAACCCTGAGTGAAGTGAAGGCCCAGAGTCAAATCGATAACCGTCACGACTAAATGCATGGGCTGCACCACCCGGAATGCTGTGGCTTTCGCACACGACAACGTCAAAACCATAGGATGCGAGTAGTGCCGCACCACACAATCCTCCAATGCCGCTACCGATAACGACGATGTCGGGGTGACTGTCAGCTTGATTCATACGAGAGATAGGTCCATACGTTCCCTTAAGTTGGTATCATACTGAGTGTGCTGCTTGACAGTACGAGAGTTTTAGCGACCTCGCATTTATTTTCGTCTGACTGTTCAGAAATTGAGTCTGAGTGGCGACTGAATAGCGATGATGACGCTTGACTCTCCATGAAGGGGAGAGTTTATCATGCGGTGTTGGCGAAAGCTTTGATAAAGCAACACGTTTAGTGTGTGTGGTAATAGAGTTCGGAGAGAATCCTATGAGATCGATGGCAAAAATTTCTCAAAAGCTTGGTTTAATTCTAACGACGGTTGTGTTGGCGATCGCAACATTTGTAATCTCGGCATCTCCCGCAATGGCGAATACGGTAGAGGTCAAGATGGGCGCTGATAACGGATTACTTCAATTCGTTCCCAGTGAAGTGACTGTTGCTCCTGGCGATACCGTTAAGTTTGTGATGAACAAGCTGGGTCCCCACAATGTTGTATTCGACAAGACTCCAGGCGGATCTGACTTGGCGAAGTCGTTGTCCTACAACCAGCTGATGTTTGCTCCTGGTGAAGCTGCAGAAATTACGATTCCTAGCGACGCGCCAGCTGGAACGTACAACTACTACTGCACACCTCACCGGGGTGCTGGAATGATTGGTAAGATCAACGTTCAGTAAGTCTTGCCTCAGAAAAGTTGATTGACTGTTTGAGCAAGGGAAACTTATTCCCTTGCTTTTTTTTGGCTTTTTTTGTTGCTCTCCACACATTAAAAATAATCAGACGGATACCAATCCGAAGCATTTGCTGAATAGCATGTCTTGAAAACCAACCGATGCAGACGTCACTGCCTTAAGATTCTCCAGTCTCTTCACTAATCTGCTGAAATGATCGGGTTGGCCGAAAGCGATCGCCCTTTGCTATTTGATTCAAACACGTGGTGTCAAATTTGCGAATGATTTAAAGCAATAGGAGACCAATATTGCCACTTGTCATAACAAGAAGCGATCGCTTATAGGGCAAAAAAAGCGATCGCGCGCATGGGTATGTCGCAATATTTCGGTGATCACGCTTGAAGCACGACGTGTTCTCTACTCTTCTCTTGCAACCCTGTGTGCATTGCTACAAAATTGGCTGCCTCATGCGGGTGAGATAGAACTATGTTGCGTATTCCTAGGTAGAGATATGTCGAATTCACGTGAGTCTCGGGGCGTTCTCAGGGGAAATTAAGATATGTGTACTTGAATAACGGTGAGGCGGTTTTTGAGGTTTCGGTCTCATTCTCGGGATTATTAGCCATTCATCTCGCATCATCGACATCGTTTGAACGAACAGCAGTTTTCAGCAGCTAGGTGAGTCGATGAACCTGTTGCGTTGGATGCTCTGTCATTCAATGGGAGATGTGGTGGTCAGTCAACCCAAAGCGACGATATATTAACAATCCTGACTGGGCATACCAAGATGTGCTCGGTGAGATTTAGGAAAGTCCGCAATTTCTGACAGATTGTGAGCTGTACGATACAGCCATCTGTCGGTAAAGAGCACTGACTGGGAGAGGACTCTACGAATGAGTCAAATAGTTGACGGCAATACTGTTTTGGTCCCACTTTTCTTGATAGCTTACGATCTGAGGTATTTATTGACATGACCGATTTTGCAACGGCTCCAACTCGCACAGCATCGACATCTGTGAACTATGATGTCGAGGGTTCAGTACTGGAGCGATATAAAGATGGAGCACGGGAGCATCAGCCAACCTTGTGTTGTCCGACGAGCTATGACAGTCAGTACCTTACAGTATTGCCAGATGAAATTTTGACCAAAGACTATGGCTGTGGTGATCCGACTCAGTACGTTAATTCGGGAGAGGTCGTCGTTGATCTGGGGTCTGGAGCTGGAAAAAACTGCTACATCCTCTCACAAAAAGTTGGTGCTGAAGGTCGTGTGATTGGCGTAGACTTCAATGACGACATGCTGGCGTTGGCGCGAAAATATCAAGATGATATGGCGGCAAAAGTGGGGTATGCCAATACGCAATTTGTTAAAGGAAAGATTCAAGACTTGACATTGAATCTGGACTTAGTGGAAGCGTGGCTCAAGCGGCATCCAGTGCAATCCATCGATACCCTCAGTCAATTTGAGGCAGAATGCGATCGCCTCTCTCAGGACCACCCGTTGATTCCTGGTAGCAGCGTTGATGTGGTGATTTCAAACTGCGTCCTGAATTTGGTTCGTCCCAAAGATAAGCAACAGTTGTTTCAGGAAATTTATCGCGTCTTGAAGCGTGGAGGACGGGCCGTTATTTCTGACATCGTGTGTGACGAAACGCCAACACCAGCGATTATGAATGACCCAGAGTTGTGGAGTGGCTGCATTGCTGGAGCGTTTCGAGAAAATGAATTTCTTGAAATGTTTGAAGACGCTGGGTTCTACGGTGTTGAGTTGCTGAAGCGAGAAGCTGAACCCTGGCAAGTCATTGACGGCATCGAATTTCGATCGGTCACGGTTAGAGCCTACAAAGGAAAAGAAGGCCCCTGTCTAGAACGAAATCAAGCCGTGATTTACAAAGGTCCTTGGAAAGAAGTCCGTGATGATGATGGCCATGTGTATCAGCGCGGCGAGCGGATGGCCGTTTGTGATAAAACCTTCCATCTTTTGACCGATTCTAAAAGCCCATATTCAGCCGATATGATTGGTCTGCCTCCGTATCAAACGGTTGATATCGAACAGGCAAGCGAGTTTTTGTGTCAGAGTCCAATGATTCGTTCTCCCAAAGTGACGAAAGGTGAGGATTATCGTATGACTCAAACGACAGATGCACCGTCCTGTTGTGCACCCGAAGAAAGTTGTTGCTAGCTAGTTGCTTGCGTTCAAGAAACCACAGTGCTGCTGTCACTCAACTGCTATCCTGTGCAACCGGGCTCTGCATTGACACAGGTCATTGCTTCTAGCGATGACCTGTTGTCAGAGTGAACCCTGCGATCGCACTCAGACTGACTACCCCTGTCCCAACTCATCTGTGATGCCTGCAAAAATGGCGGACATCCTGCGTAATCTCTCTCTTTTCTAGGATATTGCTATGGTTCAGACCCCGAATAAACCTCAAAACGTCTCGGTTGCCGTTACTCCATTTCATCAGAAACTAGAGAAACCGTTGAGCAAAACAGCCATTTCGGTCCTTCAAATTAACTTGGGGCGTCGCTGTAACTTGGCCTGTACTCACTGCCATGTTGAAGCAGGACCAAAGCGAACCGAGGAGCTATCTCCTGATATCTGTGACCAGTTGATTCAGCTGATTCAAACGTTTCCTCAGATTGAGACGGTCGATTTAACGGGTGGTGCCCCCGAGATGAACTATGGCTTCCGTCCGATTGTTGAAGCCGCTCGTGCAGCTGGGAAGGAGGTCATTGTTCGATCAAATTTGACGATCTTCTTTGAATCCGGCTTTGAAGATTTGCCTGATTATTTTGCCAATCATCAGCTGCGAGTGGTTGCTTCATTGCCGTGCTATCTAGAAGATAATGTGGATAAGCAGCGAGGGGCTGGCGTATACACAGATTCGATTAAGGCTATTCAGCAGCTCAACGCGCTGGGGTATGGTACGAATCCAAATTTGATCTTGGATTTGGTTTACAACCCTCAGGTTCCAAGAAACGAGAATTTTGCGCTGACGCCTGACCAACAGGCACTAGAGGAAAGTTATCGTCGCTATCTTGAAGAACACTTTAATATTGCCTTCAATCATCTGTTCACGATTACGAATTTACCGATTGGGCGTGTGAAACACTACTTGGAAGCCACAGGATTA
>JBCBLF010000004.1:34486-61215 GCA_038520475.1 Cyanobacteria bacterium J06627_8 | reverse complement strand
GGGAAATATTACTTAACGATTATTGACCTTCCGAGCAAATCCAGACTGGAGGTGTAGCATGGCAGTAGCTCAAGATTCTCTTCATCGTGTCGTCATTGTAGGTGGCGGATTTGGTGGGCTTTATGCCGCTAAAGAGCTTGACCCTGCGATGTTTGATGTTACGCTCATCGACCGACGGAACTTCCATTTGTTTCAACCGTTGCTCTATCAAGTTGCAACCGGAAGCCTATCTCCTGCGGATATTGCCTCCCCTCTTCGGGTTGTTCTCAGCGGCAAGGAAAATACGACCGTGATGATGGATGAGGTCACGGATATTGATCCGGACAATAATCTCATCACGCTCCGAAAGTCTAAGCTTCCCTACGACACGCTGATTATCGCGACGGGCGTGAGCCACCACTACTTTGGTAATGACCATTGGGCGCCCCATGCTCCAGGGTTAAAAACGATCGAAGATGCACTGAATATTCGACAGCGCATTTTCTTAGCGTTTGAAGCTGCTGAGCGCGAATCCGATCCGAAAAAGCGTCAGGCCTGGTTAACCTTTGTTATCGTCGGCGGTGGTCCCACTGGAGTTGAATTAGCCGGAGCCTTGGCAGAATTAGCCAACTACACGCTCAAGCGAGATTTTCGTCATATTGATACGCGAGAGACCCGCGTGATTCTCTTAGAAGGAATGGATCGGGTGCTGCCTCCCTATCCTACGGATCTGTCGGCTCAAGCTAAAGCTGATCTCGAAAAACTCGGCGTCCACGTTCAAACGGGTCGCATGGTCACCAACATCGAAGAACATACGGTGACGACAAAGCAAGGCGATCGCATCGACACGATTGAGGCTCGTACTATTCTTTGGGCAGCAGGGGTTAAAGCATCACCACTTGGCAAAGTGGTTGCTGAGCGCACGGGGGCAGAGCTTGATCGAGCAGGCCGAGTCATCGTCAATCCTGACTTGTCCGTCGCTGACCACCCTAATATTTTTGTCATTGGAGATTTGGCACACTACGCACACCGCTCTGAGCGTCCGTTACCAGGAGTGGGTGCAGTGGCCATGCAGCAAGGCAGCTATATTGCCAAGTTGGTCAGAGCTAAGCAGCAGTGCAAAACGGTGGAACCATTCCAATACACCGATGCTGGAAGCCTTGCTGTCATTGGTCGAAATAAAGCCGTAGCTGATTTGAAATTTACACAGATGACCGGCTTTCCTGCCTGGTTCATCTGGATCTTCATTCACATCTTTTACTTGGTGGAGTTCGACAATAAACTACTTGTCGTCACACAGTGGATTTGGAACTACATTACGCGAAATCAGGGAGCGCGCCTCATTACAGGCAAGGACGCATTGCCACCCCTGCAAGCTGTTGTCGGTAGTACAACGGACCCTCAGTCGAAGATATCTGACGCTCGCGAAGAATCTGTAAGCTTGTCTAGCTAGAGATTCAATTGTCGGGCGGTCATCTCTCATCCCAAGTACAACTCTGATTTGACAGTTCCTGTCCGACAATGAACCCAACTTGGTAAATGTCTCAAATCCATAACGAAGAAATAAGAGGGAGCGATTGCTCCCTCTTATTTCTTCGCAAATTGTGCCAAATCATGAATGAACCGAATGCAACAAGTCTGAGTGAGGCATGAAGAAAATTCCCGCAATTCCCCAGGGTTCGGTATACTTTCGTGGGAGCTGACAAGGAATGAATCGGCATGGTAGCAGTAGCAATTCTGGCAGCAGGTCGCGGAACACGAATGAAGTCGACGTTGCCGAAGGTTCTTCACCCGTTAGGAGGGCGATCGCTCGTCGAGCATGTCATATGCAGTTTGGCGAACGTGGATGTCGATCGCATTCTCGTTATTGTCGGTTACCAGGGTGAGCAGGTCGAAGCATCTCTGCGATCGCATGACGGGTCGGTCTATAACCCAGCCATCCTTCAGTGCGTTGAGCAAAAAGAGCAGCTTGGGACTGGGCATGCGGTGCAGCAAATTCTGCCTCATCTCACCGACTATGACGGAGATGTCTTGGTATTGAATGGCGATGTGCCTCTCATTCGTCCTGAAACATTGGAGCGAATGCTTAGCATCCACAAAGACAACAACAATGCAGCAACCATCTTGACAGCAAACTTGCCTGATCCAACGGGCTATGGGCGCGTGTTTTGCAACGCAGATACCATCGTCAGCCAGATTGTGGAGCATCGAGACTGCACCCCTGCCCAGCGTCAAAATCGCCGCATCAATGCTGGAGTGTACTGCTTCCGTTGGGCAGATTTATCGGCTGCGCTCCCCAATCTCAAGAATAATAATGACCAGCAAGAGTATTACCTCACGGACATCATTTCCATGGTCAAGCCAGTCATGGCCGTGGATGTGGATGATCCTCAAGAAATTTTGGGCGTCAACAACCGACAGCAGCTGGCCGTCGCGTATGACATTATGCAGGCTCGCATCCGTGACCATTGGATGGCCGCAGGGGTTACGCTCATTAACCCAGAGAGCATCACGATCGACGACACGGTCACCATTGAGTCAGACGTGACGATAGAGCCTCAGACTCACCTGAGAGGAACAGCTGCGATTCAAACTGGAAGCCGCATTGGCCCAGGTAGCCTCATTGAAAACAGTCAGATCGGAGCCAATTCCACTATCGAGCTTTCTGTGGTGCGCGATAGCACAGTGGGTGCACAAAGCCGAATTGGACCGTATGCTCATTTGAGGGGGCAAGCTCAAGTTGGTGACGCCTGTCGCATTGGCAACTTTGTAGAAATTAAGAAATCCGTGGTGGGCGATCGCACCAATGCGGCTCATCTCTCTTATTTAGGAGATGCAACCCTCGGCACTCATGTCAATATCGGAGCAGGAACCATCACCGCAAACTATGATGGCGTCAACAAACATCGAACCATTATTGGCGATCGCTCTAAAACCGGCTCAAATAGCGTCCTCATCGCTCCAGTGACCCTTGGCACAGAGGTCACTGTTGCAGCAGGATCGACAGTAACTGATGATGTTCCTGACAATAGCCTGGTCATTGCCCGTTCGAGACAAGTCGTGAAATCGGGATGGCGACTGGGCGGAACCGTCAAACAATAACTGTCAACCAATAATTGATACAGATAGCACCATCAGGATAGTCATGTGGCTCAAGTTGTTTTAGAGAAGCTGTACAAAACCTTTCCAAAGCAAGCCTCTCGCGATGATGCTAGGCCAGAGGCCCCAGCATCTCGCTCTGAGCAGCGCGGCAGGGTTGATGTGGCCACTGATGCGTCTCGATCGTCTCCATTAACGTCATCTGAATCGACATCGGCTCATATCAGCGTGTTGCGAGACATTAATTTGACCGTAAGTGACGGTGAGTTTTTGGTGCTCGTCGGGCCGTCAGGCTGTGGCAAAAGCACATTATTGCGCCTCATTGCAGGACTCGAGTCCTTGACTGCAGGGAGCATTTGGGTGGGCGATCGACTCGTCAACCAACTCCCTCCCAAAGCTCGCGACATCGCGATGGTCTTCCAAAATTACGCCCTCTATCCGCACTTGACGGTTTACGACAATTTGGCCTTTGGTCTCCGTCGAATGAGCACAGCCCAAGCATCGCAAAGTCAGGACCAATCATCCGAGCCTCTCGACCAGAAGCATCAATCTCAGCGGGCGTCCCAATCAACAGAAACATCACGTCTGAAACAGCAGGCAGAACTCATGTTGACGCGTCTCACGCGTCCTCTGCCCAACGCTCTACGCTACTGGTCAGAGCATGAGCGTCAGACAGATCAGCGGGTTCGAGAAGTTGCCAGCATTCTACAAATTGAGTCTTTGCTCGATCGATTACCCAAGCAATTGTCGGGTGGGCAAAAACAGCGCGTTGCCCTTGGGAGAGCGATGGCCCGTAATCCCCAGGTGTTTCTGATGGATGAACCGCTATCGAATCTAGATGCCAAATTACGAACTGAAACCCGTGCTCAGATCGTGAATCTTCAGCGCAAGCTCGGCACAACCACCATCTATGTCACCCATGACCAAACAGAAGCGATGACCATGGGCGATCGCATTGTCGTGATGAATGCTGGGCAAATTCAGCAAATTGCAACTCCGATTGACCTTTATAACCGTCCTGCCAATCGATTTGTTGCAGAATTCATTGGCACGATGCCAATGAATTTCCTACCTGTTGAGGTGAGAGCTCCGTCTCTCATCAGCCATCCCGCCTTTCGACTGACCTTACCTGAAAATTGGGAATTACCCTTACGTCGCTATGAGGGGCGATCGCTCATCTTAGGCATTCGTCCTGAGCATTTGAGTTTAGGATTACCTGCACCCAAAAATATCCCTGTGCGCGTCAGTCGGATTGAAACCCTCGGCAGTGATACGCACCTAACTGTGAGGCTCAGCGTTGATGCATCAACAACCGCATTCGCTTCACCTATCAGCCCACCATCGAAGCATCCACCAATGACGGATTTGGATCAGATCATCCTTCAAGCACGAATTTCTCCAGACCAGTCTACCTTCATTGATGAAAAATTATGGCTCGTCATTGATCCACAAAAGATTCACCTCTTCGATCCAGAGACCCATAAGGCTCTTATTCCCACTCAAACAAAACCCCACAAACCCTCATAATTTGGGTAGCCCTCCAGACGTAAGCGCGCCGAAGAATCAATAGCCTTAGCCCATACCCAACAGACTTTCCTTTCCAGCTCTACATCAACTGACACATCATAAAACCAATGTCTTCGACAAATAGCGATCGCCCCTCCCTAAGCACCCTCACCTTTATTCCCTACATCAGCGCCGAAGGAACACTTCCGACTGACGTTGAGGGAAAAGTGGGTATCTATGCCATTTTTGACGAATCGCAGACCCTCCAGTTTGTTGGATACTCACGTAACGTCCTACTCAGCCTCAAACAACACCTCATCCGCTGCCCGACCAGTTGTCATTGGGTCAAGATCACGACCATCGATCGCCCCAGCCGCACGATCCTTGAAGAAATTCAAACAGCTTGGATGAACGAAAACGGCATGATGCCTCCAGGCAACAGCACTGAACACGAGCGCTGGACTCAGCCAATCGATGCAAAGGCTCAGATGACGGCGGATGAGCATGCAGCGCTCGAACACGCTGTTGGAGACCTTGAACGCACAAAACAATTGAAATCCATTGCACGACGCGTCGAAGCAGATATCCATTCTCAACTCACCCATCGTGGCCTCGCAGAGGGGATTCGCTTTGACCCAAAAATGAAAGAGCAAGGACTACTCAATGTGAAGCCTTAACCAGAGCGATAAGTGCTAGCACAACCTCTTGGAGCAGATTATAGTTAGTGCAGACATTCAACTGTTTGTAACCGTTCAGCCCCATGACAGACGCTCCCTTCAATGTATTTATTTCTTATTCTCACAAAGACGAAGACCTCAAAGATGAACTCGTGATTCATCTCACTAGTCTTCAGCGAGAAGGTTCCATCAAGCCGTGGCAAGATCGCGATATTGAAGGTGGCGACGAATGGGATGCTGAAATTCGCCATGCGCTCGAAGCAGCACACATTATTTTGCTGCTTATTACACCACGATTTTTAGCCTCGCGTTACTGCTTTGATGAAGAAATGAAGCGCGCCATGGAACGCCATCGAGAAAAGACCGCGCGGGTCATTCCCATCATTATGAAGCCATCAGATTGGCAAACCAGTCCTTTTCAGAAATTGCAGGTGTTACCCAAAGATGGCAAACCTGTGAACCGTTGGGATGATCAGGATGAAGCCTTGCTTAATGTGGTCAACGGGTTGCGAAAAGTGATTCGGTCAATGAGAGCCTCGGCTGAAATCACAACGTCTGAAGCACCCACCACGAAACCGTCCTCATCAAGTCACTCTGAAAGCGACTCTGAAAACACGACACGGCCTTCTACGGAAATGGGCACTCAAGTGAAGGCTCCTAAATCAGACACTCAAAAGCGACTTGAGCTATTTCAATTACTCTCCAGCCTGCCTCAACCCATGTTTGACTCTGTCGTCTATGCCCTAAACGTACCGCCTCCGCTCATGCCCCCAGCATATGCTCCTCAAGGACAGCGGGTACCTGCATTACTAAACTGGGCCAACAGTCCAGTCGGGTGCGGCTTAGAAGAGCTTGAAGCTGTCATCAACGTCGTCGTTGAATCTTAGTTGCACCATTTCTTTAACACACAACGTGTCAAGCTTCTTATAGCTATCACGAAGACATAAGGAGGTTGGGCGTGCAACGATTGCCCAAACCTCTTATGTCTTCATCAACTTCAGGACTTACGCATTCCATGCAAGTCCTTGAGTGTTGAGAGCGTTTTTTCGCGGGTTGCGCCCGCGAAAAAACGCTCAACTGCGTCAGTCCTAAACTTTCCCAAATCGTACAAATTACCCAACTAACCACCTAAGATTTGGTGAAGGGTCTGGGCAATCGTTTGAAAATCTTGAGCCATGTCGATGGAGCGTAGAAGATTAGAGTCAATAAGGGCTTGGGCACGGTCATCCGTAATGTCTCCATTCATGGCATGGGCCAGGACGTCAGCCGTTCGTCCGCTGCCCGCAACGACAATAACCGGGCGAAGCGCTTTCACATTTTGAAGGGCATCCTTCCAGGTAATCTCGCCCCCATTGGCTAAAACAGCCATTGAAGGTTTGCCAGCAGCAACAATTGTTGCCGTCTTTGCCATCCAAGATGATTCGCTGCCCCATTCATATCCTGGCACCAGGATAAAGTGCGTATGATTAGATTCCAAATGACAGTTATCTTCGGCCAAACTGAAAGGAGTATTTGGGAAATCCGCCAATCCTGTCGGAGCAATGCCGAGCAGCGGAAATGTGGCTCCCAGTGCTTTTCTTGCTTCTCCGATCAACTTCATCAGCCCTGCATCAGTCCCTCCATCAACAACCGTCATATTTAACCCTTGGGCTAAGGGAGCCAGGACTTCTATAAACAGTGACTGAAGCCTTGCATAGTCATGGGAGTTTAATCTGCTCGCTCCTCCAATAATGACTAGAACAGGAGATGGCACATGAATATCCAGCATCTCAAGTGCAGGCACAATATCCTCATAGTTGGACACCTGAATGGCTGGTCTGACACATCCCTCATCTAGTTCAAGAGTAAAACGTTTGAGCATTTGGCAGTAAACGTAATGACAAAGCAAGACAATCATTAAGTGGGCCGTAACGTGACGTGTCGATCACTTCACGTTAATCTTGATACGCTAAGATTCCCTAACATGAAATCATCACCCACATAGAAATATATTGACCTGCCTACTGAGATTGATAACAGCCACATTCAATACGGTAGTGTGATGTGCACGGCCTCTCCTCCGTTGCCGCACTTAACTGGCAAATACCGACAAAAATCGGAGTTTTTCAACAAACCTATAAGTAAACAACATAGTAAAGCACTTTAACGATAAATTGGTGCGCTATCGAAATAGCTGCCTAACTCGCCTAACTCTTGCAGCCTCAAAGTCTAGCCCTCTCTGACTTAGTTACTGGTTACTGTTACATAGATTCATTAGTCATGGAATATCGTAGGCGTAACAACTCGACTCGTCTTTTGAACTAAAGCGTTGATCGAACACGATGTCACCGAGTTATGTAGCAATCTGAGATGAGCTATAAGAGGGAGATCGGACGAAGACTGTCGCACTTCTCATCAATTATTCAGGACAGCTATAGTTGCTATGTTGCTTACCAGCAACACTCCAATACCATCCAACTAGGTTGATAGATTTAAAATCATCAAGTCATGATTTAGACAAACTAGAGAAATGTTCACAGATCTTCCTCTGTCTTGGAGATTTTGAATTGAGTTTTACGTGACAGCTGATGTGAAATTGACGCTCATTTTCTCTGATGAAAATTCCTCTTCATCTCAGACACCCTCTAAGACCGATTACCGAGCGTTAAGTTGCTGAAGCTGACTGCGAATGACGGTAATGGCAGCGCTGTTGTCATCATTCGCATAGAGTTCGGCAGCGCGGGCCAAATCTTTAACCGCTTGATTATCTTTAAGGAGATTAGCCAGAACAAGGCCTCGGTTGTGATAAGCCTCGGGACAGTCGGGTATGGCTTGAATGACTTCATTAAAGGACGCGATCGCAAGCTGATATTGCCCAGCCTGGAAAGCATCGTAGCCCTGATGAAAGCTACTGGCGACCTTTGACTTTTTGAGCGCAGGCGACATCAACACTGCATCAGTAAAGAGAACGTCTTGGCTACCGCTACCGCGATACGCCCAAATCATAATGCCAGCTCCAAATCCAAGAGCAATGACAATAACGCTCACGACAGTAAAAAAGTTGATGACTTCCATCGCGCATGCCTAATGCAAAAGTAAACGGGAAAATCGGTGACTCCAGCCAGTAAAACCAGGTCGTCGTCAGATGCTGAATGGTTTAGTTCAATCGTCAATTGAGGAGGTCGGAGGAGTACGCCGAGCCATGCGACCTGATGCAACCAGTGCCCCGCCCACAATTAGCATACAGGCGATCGCCACTGAAACTGTTGCTTCAGCCAGCCCAACGACGATTAAAATCACTGTCGACAGTAATGGAGCAAGGTAAGAGAGCACACCCAAGAGCTTGATATTGCCGAATTTGACTCCGACATCCCATGTGAAGAAGGCGAGCCCAACGGGTCCAAGGCCGAGACCTAGGATAGCCAGCCATTCGGTACCTTGAGGAATTATCGTCTGTTCAAACGAATAATGGCAGATCGCTGCAAGGATTGCAGTCGCCCCACAAAATCCTCCAACAGAACTAGAAGGAATAGAACCCACTCGACGAGACAACACCGAGTAACTAGACCATAGGACTGCACAAACCAACGCAGCAAGATAGCCTGATACATTGTCGGCATTGAGTGCAAACGATTGACCTTTTGTGACTAAAACGACCGCACCAACAAACCCCAGAGCAGCACCCAAAATGTGAAACATCGACAAGCGCTCATTGGGTAACAGAGCAGACAACAGCACAATCAACAACGGCCATAAATAGGCAATAAGGCTCGCTTCGACAGCAGGAGCATTACGGAGTGCGAGGAAATAGAAAAAATGATAACCAAAGAGTCCTGTAATACCTAAAGCCCAGACGGGCCACGGTAAAGTCAAGTGGGCGATAATGGATTCCCCTTGCCTCAACCACAATCCCAATCCAATGCAAAAGGCGATCGCAAACGACATGGCCGTGAGCTGAAAGGGTGGAACATCTCCACTGAGTTCAGTCAATAACGCGAGCGTCGCCCACATTAAAATAGCCGTGAATCCGATGAGGGTTGCTCGATTGGGTGCCAAAGTATGAGTCATCAAAAAACATCCACACAATTTTTCTAAGACAAATTACAGGAGACTGTCAGGGACATTCTATGCAACTTTTCAGACCAGTTCAGCATCTCGGAACGCGTATTCAACTCTGGCTGAATACGGTTCCGATTATCAAACTCAGAGCATCGCTGCTTGAAGATGCTCAACTCACGCTGAATTTTTTGGTCTTGCTCATGAGCTCTTGTCTCATTGCTACCTTCGGACTCATCGTAGACAGCGGCCCCGTCATTATCGGGGCGATGATTATTGCCCCCCTCATGCTGCCCCTGCGCGGATTCGCATTTGCTGCGATTGAAGGCGATCGCGAACTGCTGAGAATCAGCAGCCTTTCAATTGCCATCGGCACAATTCTCGGCATCATGTTGTCTTATTTAGCCGGACTCGTCTTAGGCATTCCAGAATATGGCGACGAAGTGTTAGCCCGAACTCAGCCAAACCTAATCGATTTGATGATTGCCCTAGCCGCTGGAACAATTAGTGGCTACGCCAAGGTACGTCCAGAACTCGGTGACGCTCTACCGGGAACGGCGATCGCCGTGGCGTTAATGCCACCGCTCTGCGTAGTGGGATTAAGCCTTTCCCAAGGTCAGTGGGAAGATAGTGGCGGAGCTTTTTTGCTGTATTTCACGAATCTGCTCGGCATTACTCTCGCCTGTACCATTGTCTATGTGATGGCTGGCTACACCCGTAGCACGAATCAATTTAGTCGGAGCCTAAGCTGGGGCGTTAGCGCTGCATTAATTGCGCTTTTAGTGATTCCGCTGGGTATCAGCTCACTCGAACTGATTCGACAACGTCGCTTCAATCATTCGGTCAACCATATTCTGACGACGAGTCCGCTCCTATCACGACAAGACGTGGAACTTCTAGATACGTCTATCTCGTGGCAAAATTCTCAAATTGATTTAGTCGTTCGGGCCTATGGCCCCATCACGCCTGCAGAAGTCGCTATTGTTGAAGACGCAATTTCGACTGAATTAGGTCGCTCGTTCAACGTTTCATTCAGCGTCATTCAAGCCATTCGAGTTAACTCGGCCGAGCTTCCTTAAATCGACACGTCACTTAAATCGATACGTCATGTAGAGGCTAGTGCCTCATTCGAGGTACTAGCTTCTGACTCTCATACAATCGGACCTTACCGGACCACGTCTAAGCGTTGTAAAAGTTTTTCAAATCGGGATTCGGCGATCGCCACATCATTATTCTCCGAGATGACACGCACGGTTTGACCATTGGTCTTTGCCACGTTTGCTTGGTTGTCTGGACTATAACCCAGTTGCTTGACAGTTCCTCTCAAGCGGTAAGACAGCAGAATCGCTAATGCCTTGTAAAATCGACATCCAAAACTCTCATCATCATGTAGCTTTTGTGCCAGAAGCTGTCGAGGTACGGCTAGAACAAGAGAATCTTCCATTGTCTTCACGGTTGCAGACGGAGGGCGGGCATCTACAAATGACATTTCGCCAACGACCTCACCACTATAGAGCCGTGCAAGTTCTCGAACACCCATCGCCGCGATCGAAACAACGAGCGTGCCGTCCAGCATGATATACAGCGTATCGACGGGTTTACCTTCATTAATCAAGACAGTGCCGGATGAGATGGCACGCTTTTCTCCAGATTCGATTAACCAGTCGACATCGCGATCGCTTAATTCATTCAAAAAAACGAGAACCTTATGCATAGTTGATGCTTGTGATGAATATGGTAGTGAGTAGATAAACGCTAGCTATTGCCGCCACGGCAACCAGATTCAAAAGCACCCTTGGCATATCTTGGCAAAAGATATTATGTTGCCGAGACAAAGCGCCATTTCTTCATGTAAGCTCCAAAAACCCATGAAAAATAGCCCCCCTTCCAGGGGTGTCTTTATCTTGACTTCACATAAGGTTTACATGTTGTTAATTCCAGATCAGGACAACGAAGTAAACGACCGATCTCAATCCTCGTATCATTCTCCATAGACCGCGTAGCAATCAGCCACTATGACTCAAGTGGATCTGCCGCATTGAGTGAAATGCCGCGCATTGAGCGATCAAGCAATTGAATCGGATGAAAAATTGGGAGTTGTTCGTCCCGTCCTCGCATATGCTTTTGAATTTGTAGCGCACATCCTGGATTTGCTGATGCAATCACATCAGCCTGGGTATTCATCAGGTTTTCAACTTTTTGCTGCCCTAACTCATTGGAAATCTCGGGCTGGAGCATATTGTAGACGCCTGCACTCCCACAGCACAATGCAGCATCCACAGGCTCGCGCAGCTCGACACCCGGAATCGTTCGCAGCAACTGACGGGGTTGGAGACTAATCTGTTGTCCGTGTAGAAGATGGCAGGCATCTTGATACACGATTCGAAGGGGTTTCTCTGACAGAGGCGAGAGCGGTGCCGCCATGTCAATCGACGCTAAGAACTCTTGGACATCACGAACCTTGTTTGAGAAGGCGATCGCCCGATCTCGATATTCATCATCATGTCGAAGAATATGGCCGTATTCCTTGAGTGTGTGTCCACATCCAGCTGCATTGATAATGATGGCATCGACTTCCGTTTCCTCAAAGCTCTCAATCATCTGACGAGCTAGGGCTTCAGCTTGACGTTCTTGGCCTTGATGACTGGGGAGTGCAGAACAGCAACCCTGTGACGGAGGGATGATCACCTCGCAGCCATTAGCCGTCAACACTCGAATGGTCGCTTCATTAATCGTCGGGAAAAAGAGTCGCTGCACACACCCTAAGATCATGCCCACGCGGTGTCGCGTTTCTCCAACGGCAGGAATCACAGTCGCTGGAGCACCTTGAAATGTTTTTGACGAAAGTGAAGGCAGCAAAGACTCCATCGCAGCAAGCCGAGGAGATAACCGCTCTAATATGGGCACTGACCGGATGAGAGATTGCAGTCCAAGTTTCTGATAGATCCAAAGTGGAATCAACAGCGGTCGGAGTCGATTGGGATATGGAAACAGTGAAAAGATCAGCTTTCGAAAGAGCAAATCTCCAGCCGTTCTTGGGTGATTACGCTCGACCTGAGGCCGCGTTGCTGCAATCAGCTGATTATATTGAACGCCAGACGGACAAGCCGTCACACAGGCCAAACAGCCGAGGCAGGTGTCAAAATGTTGGGCAACCGATGGTGAAAACGGAATAGTTTGCTCCTCAATACCATCCATTAAATAGATTCGCCCCCGAGGTGAATCCATCTCAGTCCCCAGCACTCGATAACTAGGGCAGGTCGTGAGACAAAATCCGCAGTGAACACAAGCATCAATTAGCTTGGGGTCGGGTGGATCGATAGCATCGAATCCTTGGGATGAAGAAAGACTTGAATTAGCAGGTGATGCTGGAGTCTGTGGCTTTTCAGCGACCATGATGAATGAATGGAGTGTGAGAACTTAAAATCAACCGCAGCGAAAACAGGCATCTAACGGAGCAAGCAAGCCTTAACAATACATGGGCTTCAACTCAATTCAATTTAGATACCTCCAACAAACCGACCTGGATTGAGTATCCGATGCGGATCAAATTGAGACTTTAATCGCTGCATAACTGGCAACGCATTGCCCGAATAGCCCCAAACGTCGATCTGCTGTTTCCAAGTCTGTGGAGCATCGAGAACTGATAGAAATCCTCCGTTGGTTTCGCACCAGTTGCGAAGTCGTAGGACAACAGTAGGCGCGATCGCAGCTCCGTCAAACTGAACAGTACCCAGGCCACTACTCGCATGGATATGGGCGATCGCTTCCGCTGGCAACTCATCAGACAATTCTTGAATCGCAGCAACGGCTTTATTGGGTAGTACTCCTATCTTGCAGGTAATCGAGGATTGTGTGTTGGGAAAATGAATTGGGTTTTGTAATTGTCTCCATAGAGCTGATTCAGCGTCGTGTTGCAGAAGGGCCGTGACAGACAAGGATTGGGCGATCGCCATCTCAGAAAGCTGCTGCACCTGCTGCATCACACTGACCGCCATGCTTGCAAATTGAATGGCAAGGCCCACCGTTTCTCCAAAATCAAGGATTTGAATGAGCTTGGGTGACAACACGTCAAACCGATGAGGGGTTAGAGACGAGGCTAACACCGCCGCCGTCAATCGCTGAATCGCATCTGCTTCCCCAGTAACTACCACCGTCTGTGAGGTTTCGACATCAGGATACACTCGAAACGTAAGCTGACTAATAATCCCCAGCGTTCCATAGGCTCCGACCATGAGCTTCATCAGGTCATAACCGGCGACATTTTTGACCACTCGTCCGCCAGCCTTAGCCATCGTGCCATCGGCTCGGACAAAGGAGAGACCAATCACCCGATCTCGAACGCCACCATAGCGTTGACGCAACGCCCCAGTGTCTCCAGTGGCGACAATACCTCCAATCGTCGCCTGCTCGGCATAGGCTGGATCAAGTCCTAAATGCTGATTTGCCTGGCGAAGCGTACTCGCCATTGAATGAAATGGCATCCCCGCTTCAGCCGTAATGGTGAGGTCTCCAATCGCATGATCAACCAGCTGATTGAGCCGTGCTGTGCTCACTACAAGGTGAACCGGCTCGGCTAGCCCACCCCAGTGCATTTTACTGCCGCTACCCATCGGTAATAGGCGCCAGTGATGATGAGCCGCATACGCCACAACCTCGGCAAGCTCGTCTTGCGTCTGGGGATACACGACACACGGTAAGTCAGACTTGGGGGCGATCGCCCATGAAAGGCGATCGCGAAGGGGCTGAGCTAAGTCGTCTCCAGCCACCACCTGAGTTGCTCCTAGCAGCGATTGCAACTGCTGAATCATGCTTGACCGTGTATCAGAAGTCGGAATAACCGTCATGTCACTTCACACGTAGATAGAATAAGCAATCGGTACAGTGACGCGATCACTCTCTAAAACTGTATCAGGACAATCTATCCGAATAACAGACCATACTTTCAAGATGCAACCTTAACGCTACATATCCCTCGCATCAGGTAAAACTTGAGTAGAATTCAAGCTATTGGGAAATTGTCTGACACTGAATCCAATGTTGAATAACCGACCATGATTGACGATGTAGAGCTGCTGATCTGCGCGGATTCTGCACTGTAAACCAAGAAGATTTCACTTGTGGGTTTAAGAAAAGTCAGATGACCTGCGCTTATGTTTTCCCTCACACACGTTAGACCTGATGAAGCATTGCACGTGCGTCACATCTGATTCCTCATTAGCCGAGAACGTCGACCTCCGCCATCATGGTCGTCCTAGGACACTTGATGGTGACCATTCTCGAACAAAAAATTCTCAGCCCAAGAAAGGTTCGTCCCTGAAACAGAGAGGCTACAAATGGAATGCTCACCCTTCATCTCGACAGCATTTCGAGGAGCTCTGGCATCGACTTAACCCCGGTTATCGACGCTTGGTGCTGTTTGCAATCGCCCTTTCAACCGTTCTCTGGATTGGAATTAGCAGCGGACCCCATGCGTACGGCATCATTCCTCTAGACGCAGAAATTGAGACTGCTGATGTCGTTCTTGATGGTCAATCACTGTTCGAAGTTGCCGACTACGGTAACACTTCAGCTCAGGAACGTGCGGATCAGATCTCGTCAAAACTCGCAAATGCCGTTGATGCAGGAGACGCTGCCATCGGCCTCTCACGCACAGGAGCGGAGTTGATTCTTATCGATGCGACTGGAGAGCCCATCGACAATGGGCAACTACTGACAGTCAGCAAAAATGATGCCCGTGCTTACAATCGCGTCCATTCTCCCGATGTATCAGCCGAGCGACTGGCGGCTCAATGGCAACGAGATATTCAAGCTGCACTGACTCAAGCCCGAACCCAGCGGAGTCCCGATGTCATTCGACAATCGCTGTTGATTTCAATCGGTGTGCTTGTAGTAACAGCGATCGCTTACTGGTGGTTACGACGAACCCAACGGCGCATATTGGCCAATCCATTTCAAGAACTCCAGCGAATTCTCAAAGATGCTGAATCCGATGCCACCCAAATTCGATCATCGCTGCTGAGCTGCTTGATCAGTATCACCCTTTTCGTTGCCAGATTTGCCATTTGGGTGCTCTCAATTGGCTACGTCATCAACTTGTTTCCTCAAACTCGAGAAAGTGGCTATCGGACCCTCCGAATCATTCGAGATAGCTTAATCTCCCCAGTCTTGCCGCTCGGAGACAACATCTATTCAGCCATTGATTTACTGGTACTGATCGGTGCGTTCCTGGGAATTTTCCTTACTTCAACCCTTGTTACCAACGTGTTGCGATCGCGCATTCTCAACATTGCGGGACTCAGTGCGGGGTCTCGAGAGGCGATCGCAACACTAACGAGATACACCTTAATTGCCCTCGGTGCCCTTGTTGTTCTTCAAGTGTGGGGGCTCGATCTCAGCTCCCTTGCACTCCTCGCTAGTGCGTTAGGTGTGGGTATTGGTTTTGGCTTTCAAAATATCGCCCGAGACTTTGGTAGCGGCCTCATTTTGCTCTTCGAGCGCCCCGTTCAAGTGGGTGATTTTGTAGAAGTCGGAGCTTTCCAAGGAACGGTCAACCGGATTGGTGCACGAAGCACTAGCGTGGTCACCCTTGACCGAGTGTCGATTATCGTACCCAACTCATATTTTTTAGAAAATCAGGTCATCAACTGGAGCCACGAAAATCCCCTGTCTCGTATTGCAATCCCCGTTGGCGTGTCCTACAACTCTGATCCAGAAGAAGTCCGGACACTGTTGATCGAGGCTGCTGCTAACCATGAAGCAGTGGTAAAACATCCCAATCCTCAAGTATTTTTTGATGGATTTGGAGACAGCGCTCTAAACTTTCTTCTGCTGGTTTGGATTGTGAAACCCGAACGACAACTGGTGATTAAAAGTGAATTGTACTTTCAGGTTTTTCGATTATTGAATGACAAAGGAATCAAAATTCCCTTTCCTCAGCGCGATTTACATGTCCGCTCAGGGCATCTTCCAGTTAAGCTCGATGCACCAACACAGCTTTATCAGGCCCGCGTTTCGCAGGATTCTAGTTCAGAAAATGGCGGCGTTTCGGATCTACCCTAAGGCACACGAAACCCACTGATGAACTTGTGTATCGTTTGTCTAATTTATTTATCTGATATCAGTTAAACGATGACGTGAGCGTATTCGGCTCTTGGCGCTCACTCGTTAGCTTCTGGCTGCGATCGCCACATCGCGTCGAACGTTAAGTTATCAAACAGGCCCAATGGCACCCTGTTTCTCATGTATCAACCTTTCACCCAATGGGATGAAGCCTGATATACCTTCGGTTGGCATAGTGTAGCTATCGAATGCCCCTCAGTGGTGCCTGACCTTGAGGAATGTGTGGAGTGGCCTGAAGTTTGTTTACCTGTGAGTGTCATGGGGCACTGGAGTTCTTGGCAGTTGATCGCGACCTGCCTCCATTCTTCAGATTTAAGTTGTTGGTAAGGCCAGTATTTTCTGAGCCGATGGTTATCTGGACAGATCGTTAGCATTAGGGCTGTGCAGTATCACCAATTCCTATTTTCACTACATTTGTCAGTCAATCTCTTGAAGTTAATGAAGTCTTCGGTCTTTGGATAGAGGATTTACTATTGGAGCCAAGGCTTTGCCTTGATAGCTATTACGGTTAACTGAGATTAGACGTCTCCCACGCAATGCTGATTATTCAAGAATATGTTGGTGCTTTGATGACGTTCGATAATTGACGTTTGACTGGAAGTTTATTCAACTGTTTACATATTTTTCTCTACTTTTTCTCCACATACAGTTTGGAGATTTCGACTGGGTTTGATTACGATTACTATCGCCTGTTTTCTGTTACCGAGATTCATCAATGACAACGACATCACGAAAGAGCTATCCAAGTACCGACTCCGCACAGCAATCTGGAGGCCGTCAGTGGCTATGGTGGCTAATTGGGCTACTTGCCCTAGGAGTTGGAGGGTTTTTCCTGTGGCGAACGCTCACGGCTAGCAGTCCCGAACAAGGGCAATTTGGGGGCGGAGCGGTTCCAGTCACTCTCGATACGCTAGAGCAGGAAACGGTCGCTATTCAATCGGGCTTTGTTGGAACGCTAGATGCCCAGCAGGGCATTGTGCTTAAACCCGAGGTTGATGGTCAAATCACTCAAATCTATGTGTCTCCAGGAACCTCAGTATCTGCGGGTGATCCGATTTTGGAACTGAGTCCTGACCGCAGTCAGGCAGAGTTAGGTGCTGCCCGAGCCAACGTCAGTGTGTCTCGGGCGCTGCTGTCAAACAACCAGGCCCAGCTGCGTGCGGCTGAAGCTGATCTGGTCAGTGCTGAAGCGGAAGTGCAGCTCCAAGAGCAGGAGATTGAGCGATTCCAATTTTTGGTTGATGAAGGAGCCCAGTCACAGCAGGAATTGGATACGGTTCAACGGAACTATGAGGCGGCGATCGCTTCCCGTGATGCGGCACAAGAGCGTGTTCAGGCAGCTCAGGCAGCAGAATCAGAAGCAGAGGCATCATTGAATCAATCCCTGTCAGAGGTTGAAGCCGTCCGTTCAGACTTTGAGGATACTCAAATCGCTGCACCCATCAATGGGATTGTCGGCGATCTGCCCATCAAATTGGGAGACTTCGTTGAAGTCGGTGATGACCTCACAACCATCACCCAAAATCAAACCCTCGATTTAGAACTTTCAGTGCCGATTGAGCGTCAAGACGAGTTGAGAGTTGGGTTGCCAGTACAACTCAGCCGGTTTGCGGGTGACGATTTGCGAATCAGAGGGCGCATTAGTTTTGTCTCCCCTATCGTTAATTCAACAACGCAGTCCGTTCTCGTTAAAGCGACGTTTCAGAACTCGACTGGGCAACTCCAAGACGATCAGCGTGTTGAAGCCTTCATCATTTGGGATGAACTCCCCGGCGTCAGAGTGCCGGCATCAGCCGTTTCGCGCATTGGTGGACAAACATTTATCTTCGTGGCAGAACCTCAGCCTGATGCGGCAGAAGGTGAGCCTCAAATGCTTGCGAGGCAACGCTTGGTGACGCTTGGCAACATCCAAGATAATTCGTATCACGTCCTGGAAGGACTTGAGCCCGGGGAGACAATTGTGACAACTGGGATTCTCAACCTGTCGGACGGCGTCCCCATTGAGCCCCAAGAAAACGCTCAGGATTCCGCTTTGCTAATCCTATCTCCGTAGCGCGTAGCTAGATTGAGAATGTGATGTGTACAACATCGATTCGTGAATGAGTTTGTATTGCTAGAGCCAGATTTTAAAGCCAAATTCACAGCAACGGTGATTCATGTTTGTCGAATTTTTTATCAAGCGTCCAGTTTTTTCGACGGTCTGCTCCCTTGCTCTCTTAATCATTGGAGCCGTTAGCATTCCAACACTACCGATCGCCCAATATCCAGATATCAGTCCCAAACAGGTCACAGTAAACTCGACCTACATCGGAGCGGATGCTCGCACGGTCGAAGATACAGTAACGACCATCCTAGAACGGGAGATTAACGGTGTCGAGGGCATGCGCTACATGACCTCAAGCAGCAGCAACAACGGCAGCAGCGCAATCACCATCACGTTTGACGCTAGTCGTGATCAAGATATTGCTGCCGTTGATGTCCAAAATCGGGTGTCTGCGGTTGAATCCCAGCTTCCTGAAGAAGTCACACGCACAGGGATTGCGGTCAGCAAAGAATCCAGCAGTATTTTGATGGGTTTTGGTCTCTACAGTGAAGATGAAGTCTACGACAGCACGTTTCTAAGTAACTATGCAGATTTGTTCATTGTCGATGCGCTGAGGCGAATTGATGGGGTTTCCAATGTTGTCATCTTCGGAGAAAGACAATACGCGATGCGTATCTGGCTCGATCCGAATCGACTGGCTAGCCGCAATTTGTCGTCTCAAGATGTTGTCAACGCCCTACAAGAACAAAATATTCAAGTTGGAGCTGGGCGCATTGGTCAACCTCCCAATTCAGATAGCCAGTATCAGCTTGACCTGAGAGCATTAAGCCGGCTTACAAGTGTCTCTGAGTTTGAGGAGATTGTTGTTGCTACGGGAGAAGACGGAACCCTCATTAAGGTGAGAGATATTGGTTCGGTCGAGCTTGGGGCTGAAAACTACGATACGTTTCTGCGATTTCGTGGTAATGATGCGGTCGGATTGGGAATCTATCAAATCCCTGGAAGTAACGCACTTGAAGTCGCAGGGGCCGTTAAAGCCGCAATGGAAGATCTGAAGGAAGATTTTCCACCCGGCATGATTTATGACATTGGCTTCGACACGACAGATTTCGTTCAACAATCGTTAGCTGGAGTGGCATGGACGCTTGTTCAAGCAGTTGGACTGGTTGTTCTCGTTATCTTCATCTTTTTGCAAGACTGGCGAACAACCGTCATTCCTGCCATTACAATTCCGGTTGCACTGATTGGAACCTTTGCAGTTGTTAAGGTCTTTAATTTTTCGATTAACAGCTTGACCCTGTTCGGATTGACGTTGGCAACAGGGATGGTTGTTGATGATGCAATCGTCGTGGTTGAAGACATTAGTACGAAAATCCAGAAGAAGGGGATGAAGCCTGTTCAGGCAGCTCTATCTGCGATGCAAGAGCTGACAGGAGCAGTCATCGCAACGTCTCTAGTATTGATGGCAGTTTTCATCCCGGTTGCCTTCTTCCCTGGAACAACAGGTGCACTCTATCGGCAATTTGCGCTGACCATTGCATTTGCGATCGCCCTTTCAACCTTCAACGCCCTCACCCTCACCCCAACCCTCTCTAGCCTTCTTCTCCGCCGAAAGCCTCAGATGGGTGGTTTTCTAGGGCGGCTGTTCCGCATTTTTAATAATGGGCTAACGTGGCTACAAAATCGATATGAAGGAATTCTTGGCGCGCTCATTGACCTCAAATACATCGTTCTTGCTGTATTTGCTGGGCTGCTTGCCTTTACCTTCTGGTTCTACAACTTTGTTCCAACGGCCTTCTTGCCGGATGAGGATCAGGGCTATTTCATTACCATTGTTCAAGGCCCAGAAGGAACGTCACTCAACTACACCAGTGACGCCATGCGACAAATTGAAGAGGCCTATCTGGAAATTCCAGATGTCTTAGCAACGTTTGCCGTTGGCGGATTTGGCTTCAGCGGTAACACTGCGAATAGCGCCGTTATCTTTACAACCTTGATTCCTTGGTCAGAGCGGAATTCTCCATCTCAATCGGCCCAAGCCATTATTGGTCAAGTTCAAGGCATGCTCTCTCAAATTACGGAGGTACGGGCCTTCGCTGTCAACCCACCCACCATTCAAGGATTGGGTAGCTTTAGCGGATTCCAGTATCAACTTCAGGATCGACGAGGCAATTTGAGCCTTGATCAATTCGTTCAATCGATGGGAGCACTGCTTGGGGCAGCCAATGCAGAACCGAGTCTAGTTGGAGTCTTCAGCACGTATGCAGCCAATATGCCCCAGTTGCTGATCGATGTCGATCGGAACCGAGCAAAAGCCCTTGATGTCGATGTTGACGATATTTTTTCATCGCTTCAAACCTATCTGGGCTCTGAATACGTCAATGACTTCAACTTGGGGCGCCGAACCTATCGTGTCTATGTGCAGGCAGATGAGGCATTCCGTTCAAGCCCTGACGACATTGGACAGCTCTATGTCCAATCTGGACTTGGCGAAAATATACCGATTGGTAATTTAGTGTCCTTGGAATCGACCACGGGGGCGCAAACAATTAACCACTACAATATCTTCCGTTCAATTGAAATCAATGGAGCGGCAGCTCAAGGATACAGTTCTGGTGAAGCGCTTCAAACGATGGAGCGAGTCTCTGCTGAAGTTTTGCCTCCTGGGGTGGGCTATGAATGGACTGGAACAGCCCTTGAAGAGGTAGAAGCCGGTGGACAAGCTGCATTGATCTTTGGACTTGGATTGGTATTTGTGTTCTTGGTGCTTGCGGCCCAATATGAGAGCTACATCGATCCGGCCATCATCATGCTGGCGGTTCCCCTGGCAATTATGGGGGCCTTGATTGCTCAATTCCTTCGTGGTTTCCCCAACGACGTGTACGGACAGATTGGACTGGTGATGCTGATTGGTCTTGCCAGTAAGAACTCTATTCTGATCGTTGAATTTGCGAACCAACTCAGGGAGCAAGGACTTTCGATTCAGCAGGCTGGACTGGAAGCCGCAAAGCAGCGACTTCGTCCAATTTTGATGACGGCAATCTCCACGCTAAGCAGTATCTTCCCACTGGTAGTTGCAACTGGAGCTGGTTCTGGAAGCCGTCAATCTCTGGGAACAGCAGTATTTGGAGGGATGTTTATTGCAACCTTCTTGAGCTTGTTTGCTGTGCCAATTCTTTACATCATCATCAAGTCACTGACCGATCGGCGCTCGTCTAAGCACGATCAGCTCAGTTCATCAAATGCTCATCCTGAGGTTGAACCTGAGAAAGAAGCAATCGCAGTGCAAACTGAAAGCTAGTCTCAGCCTGTCTTACTGATGATGTTTCTCGAATAAGGGGTGTGAGTGCATAACACGTACTCACGCCCCTTATTTCTTTGATGCAGACATGAGAAGTTTTGCAACGTCGTGTCATTCAGATAGTCTGATAAAGACGTGACGTGAGCAGTTGGCTTACGACGATAATCAGTCGGAAAAACTTGGTATGAAAAAGAAACTCGTTCTGTTCGTCTCAGCATTGCTTCCAATGCTAGCCCTCTCCCAAGTGGCCTGGGCCGATGAGATGTGGTCAACAGAAGAATATGATGTCATTTATCAGGAAGATCGAAATCGCACAGCAATTTGGCACTATGGCGACGATGGGGTCATCTTCATTGATGGACTCGCCGGAGTGTATACCGATCGCGGATCATACAGTGGCTATTGGGTGCAGGAGACATCATCCTTACGATGCGACACCTATCGCGAAGGCGCCGACGGTGAACCTACTTATCATTGGGGACAATTTGAGATCACGTTCATCGATCCTGATTTTCCCTCTCGATGGCAAGCGACTGTTGGGCTGTGCGATCGCCCACCCATCATCACGTTAAACGGCACTCCAATTACGTCTCTTGAGCCTTAGGCTGATACTGAAGGACGGCCCCAAAGCGTTGAGCATCGGGCTGACTTTCATACCGAGTCATGACCAGAGATCGCAGTGGGTCAAGCACTGGCTTTGCCAGGTCTAAAAACGGAGTGATCATCGGAAACGCTTCAGTCAACATGGCTCGGGCCAAATTCCATTCAATGTAAAGATAGCCATCATTCTGGTCGTCGAGAGTGGCGATCGCCGTTTGAAACTGTGAATTCGCCAATAGATTCGTGTCTTCAAACAGTAGCGCTTTGCCCATTGCGTTGACAGAGGTTGCCAGCACTTCGTATTCATCTGACTCAGCGTGGATACCCACGACATTCGTGTTTAGACTGACGGGATTACTGATGCTGTCCGGATGCACAACAACTTGAAGTTCAGTCCAAACTGACGTTGCTTGATCAGCAATGGGCAATCGATCAACATTTAAGCCCTGACGACCTGCCGCTTCGTCAAAACGCTGAACTGTCGCTTTAGCGTCTACTGTTGCCGGAATCACCGCGATCCAATCGGCCTGATCAACCGATCCAACATCGTCAAGAACTCGGGCGATCGCATAGTCTCTCATGTCCCAATCAGAATCATCAACAGGCCATTGCGCCTGACGATGAGCAAATCCATCTGTGATACGTTGTGCCAGTGGATTGCCATGATCAGCGAACTGTTCTAAAGCTTGTGTGGCTTCACTTAACGCATGGCTCGTGAGCACAAAAGAGCTATCTGAAGGAATGTAGGACAGCTGAGTGCGTGCGTTGAGTGGCTGAGGAACATGAGATGCAAACGTTGTCCCTGAGGTCGGAGTCAAGATAGTGTCAGCAACCAAACCACTTGGGGCGATCGCCAAGCTAGTCGCAACAACTTCAATCGATTGAGCACCAGATCCCTCACTGCTGAACCTGTCATCAGCCGATAGACTTGCAAGAGTCATCGTTAGATCACCTGGATCAGATGCGGGTGCTTGAATTTCTCGGTCAATACGAGTTGTTACATCAGTGACTTCTTCCATCCCTAGTCGATGAAGTGACCACCAAAGGCGCGCTTCAGGCACATTCATCCAAACCAGGGCAATGCGTTCAGTTGGCAATTGGCTAAGAACTTGACCATATACCGGACTGGCGTCAAGACTACGTTGACTTGCTTGCAGCGTGTTGATGGCATTGCGCAGCACATTAGGGCTATTTGAAAAAAGCACGTAGTGCTGACCAATCTGAGCCGTTGCGATTAGAGGGTCGTCCGTCGTTGAAATGCCAGCCTTCGAAAACGCATCCGAAAATCGAATAGCAACCCCTGAATAGTCTTCTACCGTGCGCTCTCCAAAACGCGATTGGCGTTGCCAGATCTGTTGTAAGGCGGTGTCTGCTTGTTCACGATTCCCAATCGAGACGACGAGTAAATATCCTGGAGTGGCCCCATTATCCAAATTGCGATCAATATCCCAACTGGTGAGCGCTAGGGTGAGTTCATCCCCAGCCCACGGAGCAATATCAGAGGCATAGTCAAGTCCAATTGATGATTCAATCGTTCGCTGTAGCTGCGCAATATCCTTCCGCACCTGTGTGCGCTGACTTGATGTCATCGAACTCAGTCCAGATTGTTTAAGCTGATCCAAATTGACGAGCGTTGACACCATAAATGGCGTATTTCGCGGTACTAGCTTTGCTGCTTCTGGTTGAGCCGACACATTCTCTAGTTGCAGCACAGTCGGGACACTTCTCAGCCACAGCGCTACACTAATGGCTCCAACAAAGATGACAGCAACACCTACAAACCATAGGTTACGAAAGGATTTCAGTTTCATTCAAAGAACTCATCGAAAACATCAATCTGGGCGATCGCCTTGTCCAGTGTATGACTTGGCTGCCAACAACACTCTATCGCTTGTCACCACAGTTTTTCGAAGGTTCGTTTCTTGCAATATGGGTTGTTATCTGCCGATGAGTCGATAAATCCGGAACAACAGGTCGGATAACTACTAAAAATTACACAAACTTGATCTGATCTTGATAAAGTCACGCTAATATGGACTCAAAGCATAGGGATTGCCGCTTCAGAAAGTTGGGTGCGCTGAGGGGTTTCTCTGGTTTGATACTGGACTTTTAACCCTTTCTCACATTAGAGTTAAGGGTTTTTTACTGCCCAGCTTTCTCATGGCCAATCATCGTTGCGTTCGGCCATGGCATCCCCAGCCACAGGAGGTCAGCTCCAGTCATCGTCACCTCCACCCACACACTGCACGCGGCTAGGATATGTGGCCAAAAATATGTGCTAAAGCACCAAGCGCAGTGGAAACAGTCTCGTAAAATCCTCGTTTCATGTGAATGTTACGAGCAGCAACACAAGTCACACGACTGATATAGGCCCGCTGCCCTTAAAAAAGTGTGAACTGAAGAAATGCACAAATCTAGAACAATCGCTTTTGCGACTTGGGCGAATCTCTCGGACGAGTCAATGGTACAGACCATAGACAGCCTGCTTTTCTCGACTAATCGTGCAGGTGATTGAGGCCATTAGCCAGATATATAGAGCTACATTAACAAGCTAGGTTAATTTGTGAGGTTGTCGGTAATATAGGGAAAATCCTTATACGTTGCTGAGAGAGCTTAACGTGCGCATGTAGCCGAAGCTTATTCTCAATACATGTCTTGGTACCCACGATAGTCAGGTGATACGTTAACGGTATGAATGATTTTAAAAAGTGGTATCAAGTTCTTGAGCTGGAGCCAGGTGCTTCGATTGAGGAAATTAATCAAGCCTATAAAGATTTAGTCTTCATTTGGCATCCCGATCGGATTCCTAAGGACAATGCCCGTCTTCAGCAAAAAGCTCAAGATAAGCTCAAGCAGCTCAATCAAGCAAGGGACCACCTTAGAACTGCGAAACGTGATGGCCGAAACCGATTTAGTTCGTTTCGTCGCTCTAATTATTCACGGACATCCTCATCGCGGCAATCAAACACTCGTTCATCAGAAGCAGCATCTCCAGCCTCTAAGCCCCCACGCGAAGGGCGATCGCCCTCTTATGCATCATCACGATCTCGCCAGTCAACAACTCGGCAGTCTAATCCTAAACGCTACGGTTATCAACCCTATAAGCGTCCAGGCTTCCACTACGCAGATTCATCGAGTTCGAGCACATCATCCAGTACGCCGCCTCATCAAACATCGACTCAGTCATCCAACAACTCTTCCAAAGCAACATCGCCTGAACCAGTACCCAACACCTCAAATCGGCATTCAGGTGTGGCCAGCTCCACTGCACCCTCGTCAACTTCTCCTTCATCAGCAAACGTACCTCACAACACTCGTTCATCGAGCGTAGCGACATCAAACACAGCACCAACGAGCACAACATCAACAAGCCCGACTGCTGCATCAGCTTCAACCGCTAGTCCTTCATCATCCTCTTTTCAAACAACCCGTAAGAACGGCGACAAACCACAACCATCAACGTCTGACCAACGCGGGCCTGCCTCATTTGACCGGTATCGATCATCGTCTCGATATCAATCGTCTTATTATGGCCGCTCTTCATCATCGGGGCAGTCAAGCAATGCTCGAACGCCGTCATCGCCTTTTCAATCGCAGCCTGACTTGAGTGGTGTTGACTGGAGTGGGCGAAATTTGAGTGAGAAAGACTTTTCCAATCGAAACCTAAGCTCTGCAAATCTAAGCCATGCAGATTTAAGCGATACATTTCTTCATAAAGTTAATCTCAATCGAGCTAACCTGCTTAAAGCCAATTTATTTCGCGCCAATTTGCTCCAGGCTAATTTGAGCCATGCTAATTTACGAGAAACCAACCTGATCGGTGCAGACCTGAGTGGTGCCGACCTAAGCGGTGCCGACCTGAGCGGCGCTCGGGTGGGGGTTCCTGGAAAAATTATGGTGAAGCTAACCGGCACCAATCTTCGAGGCGCAATCATGCCAGACGGAACGATCCACGAATAGAGCACCTCTCTGGAGAATTTCAGCATCTTCCACAAAGACGTGCGAATGGATCAGGTCCACTGGGGTAAAACGTGCCCCACTGCTACAACAATGAACGGTTCCGTCAGGTTGAGAAAACAAGATGGAGGTACACGTTGATGACGGATTTGTTTCCACTCCAATCAATTGAGTCCATGACTGTGAAAGAGTTTGTTGAGCGCCAGCAGATTACGGTTGCGCCACTACAGCTCGTTGACGTGCGAGAACTCCAAGAAGTCGAATTGTCCAAGCTAGATGGTTTTCTTCATTTACCACTGAGTCATTTTTCAGACTGGTCGCTGGAGATTACCACCTATCTCGACCCAACGGTAGAAACCATTGTGATGTGCCACCATGGCATTCGCTCTGCTCAAATGTGTGCATGGCT
>JBCBLF010000004.1:0-34386 GCA_038520475.1 Cyanobacteria bacterium J06627_8 | reverse complement strand
AAATGTGTGCATGGCTCACGCAGCAGGGCTTCTCCAACGTCAAGAATTTATCAGGCGGAATTGATGCCTACGCCATTTATATCGACCGCACCGTACCACGATATTGATGTCTATTCATCGTCACCCCCGTTGAACCAGTGTCAGGCATCACTCAAATACGTCATTTCCCCCAAGTTGATTAGGGCATCAGTTGAACTTGAACCTCATAGACTGAAACTCGTAAACGGTGTTACGACGATTACATTCAAGAATCGGCTACATTAGACATAGTTTTTTAATAATTCGCCATTAAGCTCTGTATATCTTTTGCGCTGTACCGAGGACGTGTAATCTTTGAGCAAGACTTGCGTCGATCCCCCCTACTGAGGCTCTCAGTTTTCCTCAAGTTCGTTAAAGATGTAGCGTTATAGGGATATCTGTTAAGCAACACGCTAATCGTTAATGTCGAGCTTCCGTTGTGCATACAAGGTCATGTTGTATACACACACTTATTTCTCCGTCATCGTTCCTGGTCGGTGTTGCTAACAAATGAATCTTGCTACAAGTGGCGGAAGGGTTTTCTACCGACTCATTTTGAACGTTTTCAAACTCGTTTGATCAAGCTGATGCATATCAAGTTAAGCGATCGCCAAAAGCATATTTTATGGGCCACCGTGCGTCAATACGTTGCAACTGCACGACCTGTGGGGTCTGAAACGCTGCTTGAGGAATATGACATGAACGTCAGCTCAGCGACTGTGCGGAACGCGATGGGGCGGCTTGAAAAATTCGGGCTGCTTTACCAGCCTCATACATCAGCAGGTCGAGTTCCGTCGGATTCAGGCTATCGAATCTATGTTGACCGACTCCTAACTCCATCAGTCGCCATGCGCCAGCAAGTGCAAGACCATCTCAATGCACAGCTCAACTGGGAGACCTGGTCACTTGAAGCGGCCTTAAGCGGTGCGGCTGACATTCTTGCTGTCTTGAGTGGCTACATCGCCCTGATCACTCTGCCTCAGGCCGTTACAGCAACGCTTCGGCATATCCAGCTTGTGCCGGTAGAAGCATCTCGAATGATGCTGATCTTGGTGTTAGATACCTATGAAACCCAGTCAATCTTGATGTCGCTACCTCCGTCTCCAGACGGCGATCGCCAAGATAATGAATTACTGACCCAAGAAGTTGAAATTCTGTCAAACTTCTTGAATCATCATCTGAAGGGGCGATCGCTCCATGAGATTCATGCTCTGGATTGGAACGAACTCGGCCATGCATTTACCCACTATGCCGAGCTGCTCCAAGATACATTAACGGCAGTAGGGAAACGCATGGGCAGTCCTTCAGGTTCATCACAATTGCTGATTAGCGGCTTGGCTGAGGTCCTCAAGCGACACCCTGAATTCTCTGAAATTGAGAAGGTTCAAACCATTATTCATCTGTTGGAATCTGAACGCGAACGCTTGTTGCCTTTGTTCTTCGAAACTCCGTCAGACTCAACAGCTAGTAACGTCACGATTCGAATCGGCTCAGAAAATCCATTAGAGCCGATGCAGAATTGTGCCCTCGTCTCATCCACCTATCAGTGGGGGGAAACATCGATGGGCAGCATCGGTATTCTAGGTCCGACGCGCATGGTATACGAAGACGCGATTGCTCTGGTGGAAGCCACGTCTCATCTGCTCTCAGAGATTGTGACGCAGAGCGCATAATGCCCTACAGACGCATCCATATGTTCGACTGCCTTACAGCATTAAGCTGAGTTGTGTGAGGCACATGCACTCCACACAACCCGGCCATAGTTCAATAAGCTGAAGCAATCAGAGTGGGTTCCCAGTTTCAAAGTCATCAGAACTAATGCCATACGCTTGCCGAGCAGCGGCGATCGCCTGTTGAGTCTCAAAGCCCATTACCCCATCAATGGGACCGTTATAGAAACCTTGATCTTGCAAATTTTGCTGCAATGCCCTGACAGCCTCAGAGCTAGCCGCCGGAACACTTGATGGAATCGCAGTGCCGCCAGTTGATGGAAAAGGATTTGAAGAAATGGGTGGAAACGCACTCGCCTGGTTGCTCGGCGGAGCTGCAACAACCGGACGTTGATTCGCAACTGTATTTGGCGAGGAAGGAGGTGGCGCAAAGGCAGTCGAATTGTTGACTGCACGGTTGGATACCCCAGCTGCACCACTTTCCACTCGACTGAGTGCTGCAAGCGTTGCAGGACCGACAACGCCATCAGCCGTCAACCCTTGCGCTCGCTGAAATCGAATAACAGCATCCTCGGTAAGGCTACCAAAATCGCCATCAATAGGGCCGTTATAGTAGTTCAGAGCACTCAATCGCCGTTGAAGATCAGCGACTGCTGGTCCGGCTTCACCCTGCTCCAGTAGACCATCATTCGGATCAGGTTCAGAATTGGACGATTGCTGACCGGTGCGCTGAATGGCTGCCAAAGTAGCCGGCCCGACGACACCATCAACGGTCAATCCATTAGATTCTTGAAATCGTCGTACAGCAGCTTCAGTCAGCTCGCCATAGAATCCCGTAACTGGTCCCGAATAAAACCCTAACTCAGTGAGTCGCGTTTGGACCTGGCTAACCTCGCTTCCGGTGGAGCCAATGGTCAAGCCTCCCGCGGAGGAAGAACTTGGTGCATCAGAGGAGGAAGGTGCACTTCGTAAGGCTTCAGTAGTGGATGCCCCAACAACGCCGTCTGATGTCAATCCTCGGCTAGCCTGAAAGCCTCTCACGGCTGTCTCTGTTAATTCTCCAAAAAATCCTGTGATCGGGCCACTGTAAAACCCTAACTCAGACAATCGTCTCTGGAGAGCTGATACAGCATCGCCACTGTCGTCCCGTCGAAGCGTAATCGGACCCGGCAACTGGCTAATGAGTAGGGCGTCTGTCTGTCGTGAGTGACTGGCTGTCGTTGATGATGATAATGAGGATGCGATTCCACTCGTACTGGTGAGGGCGATCGCCAATCCAGTCGCAACTGTACTTACTATCAGCCGACACACGGGACGCTGAGTCAGACGGTAATGACTGAATAATGGTAAACGAACATGACGTGATGGAATCATAGCCATAGGAACGACCTTCGAAATCATAGACAACTGAAATCAGTACCTACCCAAATTGCTTCTCGTTGACTCTATCGAGCATTAACTGACTACTGACGTGCTGACCGCCATCTACCTATGTCATCGATCATCATAAGCAACACACGCTCTGAGGAGCACCATTTGATTCGGTAGACTCGCCCGATATTCTAAGCGATTCTTTCAAAATAGCGCGCGTTTTTCTTGATTCATTAGCGATACTGATGAAATTAATGTCTATATCTAGCGGAAAATTAATGGAGAATAATACACGATGCGCTAAATACAATACTGGTTATAGACAAAAGCACCCGTTTCGCACAGCGAGACGGATGCTTGGCCCCAAAATTAGACCTAAAAATCCTCACAATTGAAGTCAGTCCAATGAGCCGTTGTATCCGCACAATCTAAACTAATTGCGCGGATACAACGGCTCCAAAGCGGCGATCGCGCTGTTGATAGGTGAGTATTGCCTGATGAAATTCCGCCCGATCAAACTCAGGCCAGAACTTTGTAGTGAAATACAGCTCTGTGTAAGCGAGTTGCCAGAGCAAGAAGTTGCTCAACCGTTGTTCACCACTCGTGCGGATCAGCAAGTCGGGGTCTGGAATTCCGCATGTGTACAGGAGAGCACTGATGTCTTGCTCGGTCATGTCATCCGGTGAGCGATCGCCCTGTTGAGTCTGAGTCGCAAGGATTTTACACGCGCGCAGCAGTTCATCGCGGGCTCCATAGTTCACAGCCACATTAAACTGAACAGCTTGATTGTTACCCGTTAGCTGTATGGATCGTTCGATCACCGTTCGCAATGTGTCGGGCAGTCTGGCTAAATCACCAATAAACTGAACTCGAACACCGTTTTGGTGCATATCAGTGAGTTCCTTTTGTAGTAATCGCTCAAACAGCGTCATCAAAAAATTGACTTCTTGAGCAGGGCGTTTCCAGTTCTCGGTTGAAAAAGCATAAACAGTTAGTGTCGAAATGCCCCACTCTCTACAACACCGCAATAACTCCTTAATCCGTTGTGCGCCTCGTTGGTGGCCTGCAATTCGGGGCAATCCTTGCTGGGCAGCCCAACGACCGTTGCCGTCCATAATGACAGCAACATGGCGAGGCAGCAGCCCCGGACTTAAATCGGGTGGCAATTGTGCCAATTGAGATGAATTGAATTCCACTGAATGGGATGGGTCAGAATGCAAGCTTCTAGTCATAGCTGTGTTCTCCAGGGTCGAGCTTCTAAATGCGTTCGTATATCTCTGCGAAAACTGTCATCGCTGCAAAACCCGTCAAATCGGAAATATATCAGTGGGCTGGCGATCGCAGCCGAATTCAAGCGTTATGCGGATTGATGAAGCACAGTATTGTGGGGCATGCCGCAACCTATCCCCCCCTTTTCTGCAATTAATGCAGTTGCACACGGGTGTCGCCATGGGTAGACTTAATCGGTCTGATCGTGTGCAGGTCGATATCAAATTGAGCTGTCATCATGTGAGGGCTTTAGACATCGCCCTTGTATCCAACAGCTATAGCCTAATCAGCCGGTTAGCTAGATGTCAGTCGGGCAAAGTCGGGCATTCAGTCGGATGTCGAAATCAGTATCAATCCGCATCAGACTGGTGCAGAGATAATCGCAGACCTATGCAAAGTTTTCCGAAAGTGACGCTGATAGCCGTCGGTAAAATCAAAAAGCGATGGATTCAAGACGGCATCGAGCAGTATGTGAAGCGACTGCCTGAGCTAACCGTAGTTGAAATCAAAGACTCGACACCAGACGGCGAGGCGTCTAAAGTGCTGACCTATGTCAAGGGAGGCGATCGCCTCGTCGTGTTGACCGAAGAAGGGACATCGTACACATCCGTTCAACTCGCGTCTATGCTTGCGAAGGCAGACTCAGGAGCACTGATTTTTCTGATTGGAGGACCTGACGGCATCGCTGCATCTCTGAAAGTACAAGCCCATCAGCTCCTGAGTCTCTCTGCAATGACGTTTCCTCATGAACTCGCTCGTCTAATGCTCGTCGAACAACTATACCGAGCAAAGACGATTCACCAAAACAGCAGTTATCACCGATAACGAGACGTTTTCAGCCCCAGGGCAACCTGGTAGGCTTCAGTGCAAACTCCTAGCAATTTTTTCGAAAGATGTGAACAGCAAGGAGATGGTTTGTTATCATTACCCATAACAGGATATTAAAAATCATTTCACAATGTTGAATTAACGTTGAAATGTTACTGCTCGGGCACACTCACGATTGGTGAGTCTGCGACGAACGTATGGGTCAGTACCGCTGCAGCCTCATTTGCGTGTTTTGGAAAAGGAGTGATAAGTAAATTGGCAGGCCAAGGGAATCGAAAGATATTAGTCGTAGATGACGAAAACGCAATTCGTCAGATTCTTGCAACACGTCTCTCTATGGGCGGCTACGACGTAGTGGTTGCGGCTAACGGTGAAGAAGCACTTCAGGTTTTCGCACAGGAAGAGCCGGACCTTGTGGTGCTTGACGTTATGATGCCGAAACTAGATGGATATTCGGTCTGTCAAGAGCTCCGAAAGAAAACAGATGTTCCTATTATCATGCTGACAGCGCTGGGTGAGATTGCAGATCGCATCACTGGCCTGGAGATGGGAGCCGATGATTATCTGGCCAAGCCTTTTTCACCTAAAGAGCTTGAGGCTCGGATTAAGGCGATTCTTAGAAGAGTAGACAACAGTAACGGCAGTGGCCGAAATGGGTCGGGGGAAACTGGAGCAGGGATTATCCAGTCTGGCAACTTGAGAATCGAGTTGAACAAGCGTCAGGTCTATGCGAAAGGAAAGCGCATCCGACTGACTGGCATTGAGTTTGATTTGCTCCAACTCCTTGTGAGTCGTCCAGGTGAATCCGTTCCTCGTGCCGATATTTTAAAGGAAGTGTGGGGATATTCTCCAAGCCGCCATACTGACTTGAGAGTGGTTGATGTCCATATCTCTCGATTGCGGGCAAAGCTAGAGGATGACCCCGGCAATCCAGAATTTATTCATACTGACAGAGGACGCGGATACTTCTTCCCGAGAGTAAGCTCTGGAGCGTCATCTGAGTCCATCGGTGCGTAGCCCTAGATCATTGACACAGGGCTATCGTGGATTTCAGAAAATGCTAGGCAATTAAAACATTTAGGTCGGGACCATTTCGCCTGGGCGAAGACGAGCCCATTTGCCAGCATCTTCCTTAAAACTGTCACAACCGACAACATCGTACTCAAACCCAAACTCGCCATCCTGAATGATGCGATCGCCTTCGACCCGTACTGTTGGCGGCGTAATGTTTGCGTTAATTGTGGGATTTACCGCTTCAAACGTGGGGGTTTCCGTCAGGTGAGGCTGCTGGTGATTTGTTTCGACAGCATGGTACGTCGTACAGCGATCAACGTAGTAACAGTTCACACAAATACACATTGCAACGTCTCCTTCGCGGTCTGTTAATCCTCATCATATCGACAAACCTCAGTAACGTGTGGCGATCGCTTTAGGTGGAGATCCGTGACCTCATTCAGATGGTGGCAACTGCTCATTCAATGACCAGCGATAATCAATCGGAATTTGAGCGCGATCGCAACTGTTTTCAAACTGCTTCTGCTGAGAGAGCGCCTTACGGAGCGTTGCAATGAGTTCTTGAACTTGCTGACGTTGGGGGGCGCTGCTGCCAACTGCAAATAATGTTTGCTGCTCTAGAATTTGAAGGAGAGACTCGTAATGAATATGCGACGGCAAGGGCAGTGGATCCATATGTCTATTGAGGGTTGGGTTAAGGTCAATCGTCAGAGAATTAAAGTCGACGGGTCAGTCGATTAGGCGTCGATTAAGCATGGATATCGTTAGCTCGTCGGTGACTGTGTCAACGTGGCAAGGGCCAGTCCGGGTTGAGGTTGTCGCATGAGTGACTCTCCAATGAGTACAGCAGATGCACCCGCGTTCGACACATGATCTAAATCGTCTCGCGTGTAGAGCCCAGATTCACTAATAATCAAAACGTCTTTCGATTGAATCACATCCTTACGCTGTTCCAGGAGGGAACAGGTTGTATTGAGATCAACTGAGAAATCTTCGAGATTTCGATTATTAATACCAACGAGTTGGATGCCGTCTAATGCGAGGACTCGATCAAGCTCGTCTAACGTGTGAACTTCGACGAGTGGCGTGATGCCTAACGATTTGGCAATTTTGATGAAATATTGCAGGTCTCGATCTGACAAGATTGCTGCAATGAGAAGCACCGCATCAGCCCCTTGCACGCGAGCCAAGTACATTTGATAAGGATAGAGAATGAACTCTTTACACAACAGGGGGATATCGACCGCTTGACGAATTGCAGAGAGATAGTCAAAGCTCCCTTGAAAGAACTTGCTATCAGTCAACACAGAGATACAAGACGCTCCATTTTCTTCATAGGCTTTGGCGATCGCCACTGGGTCAAAATCTTCTCGGATAATGCCTTTGCTGGGCGACGCCTTTTTGACTTCGGCAATGATGGCAGGCTGGGATCGACCTGTTCGAAGAGCCGATACAACGTCTTTCGATGGTGGAGCAGACGTCAGCTGATATTGCAGTTGAGCCAGGGGAAGCTTATTGCGCCACCGTTCAACTTCAGTTTCTTTGTGCCAAACAATCTCTTCCAGAATATTATTTGGCTGGTCATCAGCCATGTTGGCCTTAAACCTTAGGTTTGCAACCCTGACGTTTGGATTTGGGGGACGACGGCGAATTTGCATAGGTAACAGTACTCGATTCCAATAACAGGCCACATCTACTCCGAGGGTGGCATGGGAGTAGATGTGGCGAGTATCAACGCTAATCTGAGTATGACAGGCTTCTAGAGCAATTGATGAAGAGAAGTCATCTAAGAGAAGCAATCTAGACGGTCAATGCCCGCTTATATGCTTCATCTAACACTTCAGAAAGCGTAGGATGCGTGTGAACAGAGAAGGCCAACTCATTCACAGATTTTCGCTCAGCGATCGCATTTGCCGCTTCTTGAATCAGGTCTGATGCATGTAGCCCAATAATATGGGCCCCTAACACTTCGCCCGTATCCTTGCGATAGATCACTTTCGCGAGTCCTTCAGTTTCACCTTCAGCGATCGCCTTCGAGTTCCCCTTAAAGTAGGACCGAACGGCGGCAATCTCAAAGCCATGTTCGTGGGCATAGTCTGCTGCTACGGGTTCCGTCATACCAACAAAGCTGATTTCAGGATGGGTGAATGCAGCAGCTGGAATGCTCCGATAATCAACATCGCGCGATCGCCCCATAATATTCTCGACGGCTGTGATGCCTTGGGCTGATGCCGCATGGGCCAGCATCATTTTTCCTGTTGCATCACCAATTGCCCATAAATGAGGAATCGGTTCGCCATCTAAAAGAACAGCCATCTGGTCATTCACCGCGACAAAGCCACGGCGATCGGTTTCAACACCGACTGCATCAAGCCCTAAATTCTTCGTTGCTGGAATCCGACCTGTTGCAACTAAGCAGGCATCAACCTCCAGAACATCGACGACTTCTTTTGTCTTTGCATCTGCCAGTTCGATGACCACTGGAGATCCCGGTTTTACGGTTTTCGCTAAGGTTCCGACGCGAGTTTCAATATCGCGGGGAGCAATGAGAACACGTTGGGCTTGCTTAGCAATGTCTGGGTCAAACCCGGGCATTAGTGTATCCAGTGCTTCAATCATGGTCACTTCGCTACCCAATGCCGTGTAGACATCAGAAAATTCGAGACCAATGTAGCCACTACCAATAATGGCAACCCATTCAGGCAACCAATCTAACTTGACTCCATCGTCACTCGTGAAGACCGTTTTGCCATCAAGCTCAATCCCAGGAGGAACGAATGGAACCGAACCCGGCGCGAGGATAATATCTTTGGCAGTTAGGACGCGTTCACCGTCTGCCGTATCCACTGAAACTTTTTGGGGACCGACCAGCTTACCCCAACCGCGAATCACATCGACTTTGAGACGGGTCAGGCTATTGGTCAGGTCGCCTCGCAGCTTATTGACGAGATTACCCGCATGATCAGCGATCGCCCCACGATCAAACCCAACACCTCCAACCTGAATGCCTAATGCGTTCAAGTGCTTAGCATCTTGCAATTCGCGAACACGTCCTGAAGCAGCCAAGAGCGCCTTCGACGGAATACACCCCCGGTTAACACAGGTGCCTCCCATGTCTGCCGCTTCGATGATGGCAGTCTTTAGGCCACATGCGACGGCGTGAAGTGCGGCTCCGTGGCCTCCGACCCCTGCCCCTAAAATTACCAAGTCGTAATCAAATGCGTGACTCACTTCGTTGTTCCTATTCTGATTGTGTCGATGAACCTCGATCAACAGATTGATCCTAGCGCTAATGCAATCACTTCAGTTGCTCTCATCTGCTTATTCTCAATCCGATTATTTATTCTCAACCCGATTTGACCCATTAGACAACCGCGACGCCCAGATTTGACATTGAGTAATAAACCGCTTAGGGATATCCGGGCGATCGCCCCAGTGCAGATGCACGTAGGACGCATGTAAATTGTGACAGCTCCATCCTTCTGAGCGCGTTGGATTCTCGGGATGATACCCACGAATGCGATATGGGCGAGTCATGGGCTGGGGAGTAGTGGAATGGTCGTCTACGGTTGACCGATGAAACTCATGTCCCCAAACAACGCTATCTTTTGAAAGCAATGGACCGTCGTGCTGGGCGATCGCCCGCCGATAGCCGAGAGTCAGCTTCTTCCCCATGCGCACTGTTGTAGGCAGCACTCCAACCATCGGCCACATCTGTCCGTCAAAATCAACGAGATATTCGCACAGATACATCAGCCCGCCACACTCAGCATAGGTTGGCATACCAGCAGCGATCGCCCCCTTCACGGCATGGCGCATGACTCGGTTACGGGACAACTCAGCAGCAAACACCTCGGGGAAGCCTCCACCGAGATATAGCCCAGACACATCACTCGGCAAAGCGTCATCATTGAGTGGACTCCACTCCACAACGTCTGCTCCGAATTCAGTGAGTCGCTCTAGATTGTCCGCATAATAAAAGTTGAACGCGCGATCGCGCGCAACGGCAATGCGTTGGGCCTGAGTAAAGTCATCTCCTTGCCGTCCCTCCCCTTGGTGATAGAACCTGTTAACGGTCACGAAGGAATGAGGGTGAGATGAAGTGAGGACTTTAGCATTGGATTGGGTCGCTTCCTGTTGCTCAGCTTCAGATTGCTCAGCCCCAGAAGGAGTTGAGAGCAATGGCAGTAGAGTATCCCAGTCAAAACAATGCTTACCAAGCTGAGCGAGCTGTTCAATCACTGCATCTAGAGCTGGCAATTCATCGGTAGGCACTAGCCCAAGGTGACGATCTGGCAATGTCAGGTCACTGTCTCGACGGATCATGCCTACAATCGGAAGCCCTAACGGCTTAAGGGCCTCGGTTAGCATCGTTAAGTGGCGATCGCTTCCTACTTGATTCAGTACCCAACCTGCAATCTGAATGGATGGATCAAACGTTTTGAAACCGTGTGCGATCGCCCCAACGGAACGGGAAAGTCGACGACAGTCCAGCACCAACACTATGGGCACTTTCAGTAATCGTGCAATATGGGCCGTACTGCCAACATCATCGGCACCAGACACGCCATCAAACAGCCCCATCACGCCTTCGATTAAGGCAACATCTGACACAGCGACGTGACGAAAAAAGCACTGCTCGACGTAGGATGCTGAGGTCAAAATCGGATCAAGATTACGGCAGGGACGCTCCGTAACAAAGCGATGAAACATCGGGTCGATGTAATCAGGGCCAACTTTGAAGGATTGGACAACTGGTGCAGCGATGGATTCAACTCTGTGGCCTCGGCATAGATAAGCAAGCATTGCCAACGTCACTGTTGTTTTACCGACACCACTGCGTTCTCCTGCAACAATCAGTGCCATTACGGTCTCCAGCAGAAGATAAAAAAGCGATCGCCATTGCTACAGCCGTGTGAGCAAATTTAGACCATGGGTATCCGTTCCACAGGTGTGGAACAGCTGATAGTCTTCAACCAGTTGCCGCACCCGTTCCGTTTGCTTCGGTGAGGGACGCCAGGGTGATGGATTGTCGTAAGCATAGTAGGTTTCAACGCCGTCAATGCCGAGTCGGGCCGCTTCAGGAATCAATTCAGCTGGCGATTGTCGATATCGATCAGGGTGGGCGAGTACTGTTAATCCCCCTGCTTCATGAACGGATGCAATGACGGATGACGCCAGGTAGCGATCGCCGATAACAGTTTCTCCTTGGAGATAAGGCTGCATCACGCTCGCGTCTACATCAAACGCGTAGCAAAGAATATGTACTTCCGTATCGAGGAGCTGTGCATTCACTTCTGTACCAACCCATAGCCTTGGCAAACGGGAATGCTGATGGCCTACCCCATTGGTCAAGTCCTCATCCAGCAGGGCTCTCGCTTGACGATAGCCACCCACACTGTGGTGGTCGGTAATCGCAAAATCACTGAGACCAATCTGAATCGCCTGTCGAACGAGGTCTCCCGGTGTCAGATTCCCATCTGAAAACACCGTATGCATATGAAAGTTAGCGTGATGAGGACAGCTCGATGAAGAAATAGACTTGAAAACAGACCTAAGCAATTCAACTGGAGCCGCTACCGTCGTCTCATTCTCCCCGCTTGAGTGAACAGGGCTTTCGATAAGTGTACTCATAAGCTCGACGGCCATTACTCCATAAGCTCAACATGAATCATTACCGTCTCCATATTATTCTGACTTATTGAAAATGTGCCAGTGAGCAATCGCCTAGACTGATAAACAGTGCATATTGTCAAGCCCATCGATCATGCGCCTCGACAATTCATGAAACGAATTTAGTTTTTTGAGAGGAGGGCAACCGCATAAGCTGAAATCCCTTCTTCACGTCCGACAGGGCCGAGTTTCTCATTTGTAGTCGCCTTGATGCCGATTCGTTCAGGCTCTATGTCAAGCGTCGAAGCCAGACGCGATCGCATGTCCTTAATGTGAGGCTTCAGCTTAGGGCGTTCAGCCACAACAACCGAGTCGATGTTTTGAATTGTCCACCCCTGATCCAAAATCAGCTGATTCACTTGTGTAAGAAGCATGAGACTATCGGCCCCAGCCCACTTTGGATCGCTCGGTGGGAAATAATGACCAATATCGCCCAAGCTCAATGCTCCCAGCATGGCGTCCATGATGGCGTGAGTTAAGGCATCAGCATCACTGTGCCCTAGCAACCCTTTTTCATGTGCTAGCTCTACTCCCCCTAAAATCAGCGGACGACCCGCAACAAGTTTATGAATGTCATATCCGTTTCCGATACGTATATCCATTGCTTGCAAATCTCCTCGCTTTGCTCAAATACTTCGCGTTGATAGAATTTCAGCCATACTTCAGCTTACGATTTCTTGCCATGATTGAGGCTGCAACTTTTGTTCTCAGTCAAACCAACATTGAGCCGATGACGGCCTCTCATCGAACCTAACGATAGGCCAGAATTCACGGTAGATTTAGAGGGTGTTCGAGTACTCTGATAGAATCATGCAGTGATGTGGATCACGATACGAATCACTCAATATCGATGGGAAGCCGATTTGATGCAGCAAATATTGGTCTCTCACGATATCCCAACTCGAGTTGTTAACCAGGGCAGTGCTCCCCATTTTGGATGTGGTGTTCCTGCAGCAGTTCAAGTACCACCTCAACATCAATGGACAGCGTTACTGTTAATCAGCCCAGTGGAAGACTCAGCATCTGAACCAATGGAGTCCTGATAAATGAATGAATCCAGAGTTTAAGCCGATTTAGAGTGTGATCAACTCCGATTTTGAGGATTGTATTGTAGAAATTTGATTAGATGTGATGCTCTCATCCAAAGAATTCCTACAATTTGACTGCATCTGTCACAAGCGATCTTTGATGCGATGCGATCGCCCCATATCCTAATCTGTACAAACATCCGTACGACGGCTTTCAAATACGTTAGTTATTAGGTGAAGTTACGGTTATGTCTCTATTTGATTGGTTTGCAAACCGAAGAAAAACACAGCCTCCCACAGCTGAGCAGCATCAGCGCGAGATTGCTGATGGTCTATGGAGTAAGTGCGAATCTTGCGGAGTACTAACGTACAGCAAGGATCTTCGAGCAAACCTGATGGTCTGTCCTGAATGTACACATCATCACAGAATTACGAGTAATGAACGGATCGAGCACTTAATTGATCCACAAACATGGCAGCCGCTTGACCCTAACCTGGCACCAATTGATGCTCTTAAGTTTCATGACCGTAAAGCTTACGCTGATCGAATTCGAGAAACACAATCTAAAACAGGAATCACAGATGCGGTTCAAACAGGGCTGGGGCAACTTGAAGGATTACCCATTGCCCTTGGAATCATGGATTTTCGATTCATGGGCGGTAGCATGGGCTCCGTTGTTGGAGAAAAGCTAACCCGTTTAATCGAACGCGCGACTCACGAGCGATTTCCGGTCATCATTGTCTGTGCATCGGGCGGCGCTCGAATGCAGGAAGGGATGCTGAGCCTTAGCCAGATGGCGAAGATTTCGGCAGCATTAGAATATCATCGAGAGCAAAGCTTGCTCTACATCCCAGTGCTAACGCATCCAACAACTGGAGGAGTTACAGCTAGCTTCGCGATGTTGGGTGACATTATCTTGGCAGAACCCAAAGCGACAATTGGCTTTGCTGGCCGTCGGGTCGTTGAGCAAACGCTCCGAGAAAAGCTGCCGAGTGATTTCCAAACGTCAGAATATCTGCTCAATCACGGATTCGTCGATGTCATTGTTCAACGAACACAACTCAAGCAGACCCTTGCCCAACTCATCTGTTTGCATCAACCCTACGTTCACACACCACATTTCGTTAACATTCCAGAACCCTTACATGTTGCAGTAAGGCATTCTGAATGAGACGGACCGAGCGTTGACGCACCAGACGCGGTTATTCCTTTGATTTGTTCACCTGAAAACTGACGGGTCGGTCCCCTAATGGTGCCTCGATTGATTTATCTACATGGATTTGCCTCTGGTCCTCAATCGTTCAAGGCACGGTATTTTGACCGAAAGTTTACACAACTCGGGCATTCACTTTTAATTCCTGATCTAAATCAGGATTCATTTTCTGACTTGACGTTGACGCGACAACTTCATCAGGTGCAAGCGCTCATCCATCAACAACCGACAATGCCAACTGCGCTCATCGGTTCGAGTTTGGGAGGTCTAACAGCTGCATGGCTGGCTGAAACATGTGACGCCGTCGCCAAGCTCATACTTCTGGCTCCTGCGTTTGGGTTTACGACTCATTGGCTACCCACATTGGGACAGGAAACCGTGCAGCGCTGGCAGCAAACAGGAGAGATGTCGGTCTATCATTACGGCTATCAACACGTCTCCAATCTAAACTACGCATTTCTTGAAGATATTCGACAGTATGAAGACGGAGCACTTCAGCGGCAGCTACCAACGTTGATTATTCACGGTGTCCACGATGACGTCATCCCAATAGAGGCGAGCCAACAGTTTACTCAGCATCGTCCTTGGGTAACCCTAACAGAAGTCGACAGCGACCACAGCCTAAGCAATGTCACCGAACTAATGTGGCGATCGCTCATTACCTTTCTCAACTTGGCATAGTTGCACTTGTTGCAATCTGCAACTAACCTTAGTCACCATCACCCAACTTAATAGGTTTTCACGCAGCTTTTCTAAGCCTTCACTCTCATACTTCGCTTCCGAGATGGACGTCTGGCCAAACGCACAGTGTGGGGCAAAACGCCAACCATCATGGCAAAAGCATCATCAGGGACCTTAGCGATTGTTTCGCGATCAAAGTAATTCTCAAATTGGTTCAAAATCATTTGAGCTCGCTTCAACGGCATCGTATTGTCAGTGAACTGATAGGTTAATCGAATCCACTGGCGTCGAATTAGATAAGCCCGCTGCCGCTCTTCGTGAGACTGAGGCTCCAGTAAAGACAATGAGCCCACAGCGTAGACGTCTTGGCAATCTGAGTCGAGAAAACTGCCAACAGCAGCTCCAGGACCTGCGAATTCAGCATGAAACGACTTAAACAGAATCAATCCGTTACGCCGACGGCTGTTCACCAGCAATAACTCGCCCTGCCGAATGCGCTCCAGAATTCCGTCTTCACGCGTCAATCCCAACCGATTGCTCCGACGCTTATCTGACCAGCTCTTCTCCATAACTAACGATGCATTTGAACTGTCCAGTTGCTGCTTGTGATTATCGGTGTGCGTCGCTTGTACCATTACTCACTCACGCTCAGTTACTCGCTTGAAACAGAATTTACAAATAAGCTATGACTCAACATTGATTCGCGAGGGGGGATGTAGATGCGTCCTAGAGTAAGCGACCGTTACTGATTCAAAAACTATCAACACAACTTGACCTAAAGCTCATGAGCCTCCCTGTGCAGCCCTATCTGAGCCAAGTCTTCAAACCAATCACTCAGTCAATGACAACTGAGCAACTAGCTAATTGCATCACAGAATAGTATATAGAGGGGGCAAAATCTGATCGCCAAAAACAATAGCTACAACACCATGACGTATTCAGGTCAGCTAAGTCGGTAGAAGCTCACAGAAAAGACTTTCTACTGACCTATGTCAACATTCTAGAATACTAAGCCTTTACATATCAGTACAAATACCCAAAAAAATTAAATTTTCCATGAAGATTCTGAGCTTTAGTCACTATTTTTCTTGTGACGTAGGGTCAGTGAGGATGTTGCCAAACTCTAAGAGTGTGATTCATGGGTGGCGATCGCCACCCATGAATCACACTCTTAGAGAAAATTCGAAGCGGTCTAAATTGGAGAAGGTGCGAAGCTGTCTAATCGGACTAATCGGACAATGTTTCAGGTCGGAGAGTAGCCATTTTGATGACTACTCTGTCTCATCAGATGCTGTGGGCTCTAACGAACGAGGATTTTGAACAGTCTCAATGCCTTCGTTTGAAGACTCTTCTGCCGTTGAGAAAGTACCCATAAAAGAATGTATCAACCCAGGCCCCAACGCTGGATGAGGGAGTAAATCTGCAAAAATTCCCATCAAAAAAAAGGAAAGGATAATAGCAGGAAATCTAATTTCAACGCGTTTCATATTGCCCTCACTATCTTGTCTTAACTAAGTACAAATAACGATTAGAGTGCCAGGTTCAATACGCTCTAAATCGCCGAATAAATCCGATAGGTAGTGCAACACCAATTCAGATATAAGCCCTGCTTATGTCATGAAATGCTGCCAGACATGTTAGCTGGCCCACATAAACATACAGTGGAGAAAAAACGATTGCGGATGAAGAATAAGAAGCTTCCGTGAACTCAAATAATGTTTTGTCTTGCATCCAAATCGGTATTTTCCTCACACTCGTTTCCCAAAAAACGATATTCAACTCTGTTAAGCACACTACGTCTTCTGTGCTTTACCATGCACACTGCGCTATGGATGTACTAAATGCTCTCGTGGAGTTCATCTGATGGGCAGACTCCACAAAATCAAAATCATGCGCCAATTCTTTGAATTGGCGCATGATTTTGCACCGTTCGCACAGCAACAGACCACTAGTCAGAAACAACACAACGTGAACTCACATCAGGTACCCTGTAACTGAGAGGGATTGCATCAGTCGGTGAATTACAGTCAGTGCTGATTGCATACAGGAGTTAACTATGTCCTCTTATCGTTTACGATTGCTTACATTCTTGGCTGCACTGGGAAGTGTTGTTGCTGTGCAGCTTCCAGCACACAGTAGTGAAATTCGGATTCGAGTTGGTTCAGATCACGATTTTCACCATCGACATCGGATTCATAGCCATCATCAGATTCATAACCGGCATCAGATTCATAATCGACATCGAATTCATAACCGGCATCGGATTCATAATCGACATCGCGTCCATCATCACAGGGCGGTTCCTTATAGTCGGACGGTGTATTCAGACGGACGTATCGTCGAGCGCTACGGACATCCATCTCGGCATCATGAGGTGCTTGTTCTGCCTGCTCCTGTGGTGATTCAACAACCTATTGCCGATTTGTCTCATCTGACTAACGTGCCAAGACAAACAGTTCCTCCACGCCTGCTGCATGGCCGCTCCATTCAATCTAGTTCTGCTGTCGTGTTGGGTTTTGATTCTGCCGCAGGGCGAGAAGGGCCCGGTGCCGTATATTCAGAAGTGACGCAGTTTGTCGGTGGACAAGTGGTTCTGGCGACACGGCTTGCAGGTGGAGGAGATGGTTTTGACTGGTTTTTGATTGCGTCTACCAATGGTCAACAGGCATGGATTCGAGGCGATCGCCTTAGCTTCTTTGAAGGTTCGCGCTAGGATCAAGTAAAAATGAACTGACTCTAGACACTGGCATGAACTGGCAAGAACTTGCAGGCAATTGGATTCTCATTCCTAGACGCCCGAGAGCCATTATTCACTTTCTTGGTGGAGCCTTTATTGCAGCAGCTCCACATGTGACCTACCGTTGGATTCTGGAAAGCCTTGCTGAGCAGGGCTACCTTGTTGTGGCAACTCCATTTATCAATACGTTTGACCACGGGGCGATCGCCAGACAAGCACTGGTGTCCTTTGAACAGGCGTTGGAATGTATTGACAACCAAATGGGCCAGCGCCACTTACCTATCTATGGGTTGGGGCACAGCATGGGATGCAAGATACACCTATTGATAGGAAGCTTGTTTGAAGAAGAAAGGGCTGGAAACATTTTCGTTTCGTTCAACAATTATGCAGCGCGTCGGTCTGTTCCACTGCTGGATCAGTTTTCTCAAATTTCTACAGCCTTTGAAGATGCTCGACGAACACTCCCATTTTTGAATCAGATGACGCCAGTCACGCTGAATCCATCAATGGAGTTCACGCCATCACCTGAAGAAACCGCGGAGTTGATCACAAAGATGTATGAAACTCAGCGCAATTTGCTCATTAAGTTCATGCGGGACGACATTGACCAAACCTACTCATTGCATGATGTCCTGTTCCGTCGCTTTCCGGACATGACAGCGATTCAGATCTTAAGAGGGAATCATCTAACACCGCTTGGTCAAGACATTCAGTGGACACCTGGGCAAACCTTCTCACCGTTAGATGCTGTCGGTCAGTTCATGAAGCAAGAGCTCTACAAAGATTTAAAACAGCTTCGCCATCACATCCTCATGTGGCTTGATCCAGTGGGCACTCCTACCCAGTCGTCTTTATAGATTGGGACCGCCTGTTTAGACTGAGAACAGCCTGCTAATTTCTCAACTGTTCAGCAATGCTAAGGGCAGAAGGTGCGGCTATTCATGAAATATGATGCTCCAACATCACCTCTGCACATCACTGATGTCACTTCTGGGATACTTGTGTCCATGTCGACCCATGTTTTCCCCATGTAGCCTCTGACATCGCCTAATGGAATAGCACTGGAGATCACTCCATCGACGCTCGCTCCTGCAAGGGTCTGATGTCCGCTGAATTGAACCAATCGGTATTGGTAGAACTGAGTGTCAGCCGAAATACCTAATCCCAACTCGACAAGGTTAGTCGTGAAATCATTTGACTGGGTGTAATAGGCCTGTTGAGCGCGCATCATTGAACCCACATTTATCTGAGCCTCTGCATGTCGCGATCGCAACGATAGATTCAGAAACGATGGCAGGGCGATCGCAGATAAAATGCCAACAATCACAAGCGATGTAATGAGCTCAAGTAACGTCAATCCTTCTTGTGAATGCCGGCCTCCTTTTCCAATTGAGGCAACAATCAATACTCGAGCAAGCTGTATAGTCATAACACGTTCAGAAGAGATGCAAATTGGGTCACGAGACTCAGGAATCACACGAATAACAAGCTTTTATTCAACACTCATCTCGCTCATCCGGATCATTCTGATATAAGTTCATCCTCGTTACTTCTTGTGCATCAAGTCAGAGAATGATGTCGTCTCCCTCACATCGCAGGGGCCAATGGAATAACATAACGGGGGCCTAAATCCGAGCAATCCAGATACAGTGGGCTTGCGTAGGTCCTGAGATTGATTCTCTGAAACCGATTCACGAGTGAGACGATGCAGGCGAAGTACGAATGTCCGAATCGCCATACCTTGAAGGACCCTTCATAGGAATAAGACGAGACATCTATCAACACTTGTTTTAAAGAGCGAGCTTATCCGTGTTCTTGATGAAATCATTAATTTCATTACAAACGAATATCCGTGTAATTGCCGTATATTTTGTGTGAGCTTTAATAAATCCTCTGTAAAAATTCTTGCCTGCTTCTGAATGCGTTTCGGATATGAATGATTAAACACCACACGTGCAAGTCATCTTGGATGCATGAGAATTCTTTTCAGAATAAGGATTTATCGAATTGGAATTGACGCTACAAACACTCAGATTTTCCGCCATCTACTGACAAACGGAGGAAGTTTATGTATCAAAAAATTTGTTGGTAGTGAGATGATAAGCGCGGGAATTCTGAAGCTTAAGTAAAGAATTTAACGCGGTTACTCACAACCGAACAAGGTATGCTGCAACAATCGCACCAGGCAATGACCCAGGTTGCTTTACCAGGAATTATTGGAGGACTCGGCCCCCTCGCACATATTGAATTCGAGCGCCGATTAATTGAATGGGGCGTTCGTTCTGGAGCACGAAAAGACCAAGATCATCCCGTTTGGATTGTTATCAATGCAACCGATATCCCTGATCGAACGCAGAGTCTCAAACGAGAAACAGAAGATTGTACGCCCTGGCTGATAAAACATGGCCGTCACCTAGAAACTGCCGGAGCAGATTTTTTGGTCGTAACGTGCAATTCCGCCCATGGCTTTTACCGTGCAGTTCAGAATGAGTTATCCATTCCTTGGTTGCATCTGATGGACTGTACGGCTCAAAGTATTCAAACAAAATGGCCAAATGCAGAACGAATTGGAATATTGGCAACAGATGGCACGCTTGAGCATGGACTCTATGAGCAGAGCTTGAGTCGCATTGGGTTAACGTCCATTCATGCTGACGTTGGATCCAAGGTTCAAGAACAAATTATGCAGGCTATTTATGCACCTGCTTGGGGTATCAAAAGTTCAGGAATTTGGTTATCAGAATCATCACTGCACGCAATTGAAGGAGCCATGAGATGGCTGAAGCACAAAGGTGCAGAACTCGTCATTATTGGTTGCACTGAGCTATCCATTGCGATCGCCAAACTCAAATCACCTCCCTTGCCGTGGATTGATCCCCTCGATGTCGCTGCAAGCCTCACCTTAGATCTGGCTTATGGACATCGGAAATTACAGTCAATTCTGGTGGCATGAATGATAGAAGCTTGAGAACTTGCGCTGAAATGCAGTGCAGAACCGCATACGGGCACGCTGATCAAAGTGATGTTGAGTCGTAACGTGAGAGCCACACGATGAACAATTTAGTTACCACGGGGAGCATTTCAGCATGAATCAAGGGTCTCATCACAGATTCATTGGTAGCGGACGTTTCAGTCGATGGATGCTCGGTTGTCGCCGCATCTTATCCGCTGTTAAGGTCCTTTTCATCGTGATGCTAGTTGCGTTGCTCTCCGCACAATCGGCTCGCGCACAGGCATTCCCTCATCACGGGTCAGTCGCTCCACATGACACACTCATTCATGCATTGAGTGGAACAACTCATGCGATCGCCAATCCGCCTGTGTTCCTGAGTGTGAACCAACGTCCGAGCAACACCGTCACAGAGGACCTGTCTTCATCACTGGGTACTGTTCCACCGGATATTCAGAAGATTATGGACCGAGGCAGTCTTGTCGTTGCGCTACTCGACACAGACAATCCTCCTTTCTTTATGGGTCAAGAGGGCGATCGCCTTGACGGTCTCGATGTGAAAATTGCCCGAGATTTAGCCAATCGGCTAGGAGTTGATGTTACGTTCAACCGTTCGGCAACCACATTTAATGAAGTGGTTGACACTGTTTTCAATCAAAACGCCGACATCGCCATTTCTAAAATCAGTCGAACGATGAATCGAATTCAGCGCGTTCGATTCTCCGAACCCTACCTCAGAATGCGTCAAGGGTTGCTTGTTAATCGTTTGCGACTGGCTCAGCAAACTAATGGACGCAGCGTTCCAGAGACCATTCGGGCCTTAGAAGGAAACGTTGGCGTCATTAAAGGGTCCTCTTACGTTGGCTTCCTCCAACAAAAGTTTCCCAACGCCAGCATCGTCGAATATCCAAGTTGGGACGCCATTATTCAAGCCGTCAATGATGGAGAAATCCTAGCGGCCTACCGAGATGAACTCGAAATTAAGAAAGTCGTGCGCAGCTCACCTGATGCAGCCCTTCAACTCGAAACGATTGCATTGACTGACACTGAAGACCCCATTGCGATGGTACTGCCTTGGACCAGTACTCACTTGTTGGCCATGGTCGATCAGTACTTAGACACCGAGAAACTGAACTATTCCGCCGATACAGTCCTCGAAGCATACGCTGCCTACTTTACGAACTAAGACCATGGCGCATCGAGTTATCGGCTACAGCACTGATCCATTTCTGCTAATCAATCTCTGAACACACCCCATCGCTATGACTATTCAATCTGCGATTCAACTTCGTCATCGCTTTTCCATCACATGGCTGAGAAGCCCTTGGGCAATCCTAATCAGCGCGATTCTCGGTGGCTACATCGGTTCGTACCATCCAGTAATTGCAACAGCGATCGCACCCATTGGTGAGCTATATCTCGGGTTGCTCAAGATGTGTGTGTTCCCAATCCTACTCTCCGCTATTACAACCAGCATCGGGCGTCTCATGGCCAGTCATGATGCAGGACAATACATTCGACGCATCCTTATCGTTTTTCCAATCGGCTTATTACTAACTAGCGTTGTGGCAATGGTTGTGGCAATGATTCTCGGTCCAGGTCGCAACCTGTCAGAAGCAACACTCGATACATTAGGCGTGGTCGTTAATAGCTCTGGCATTGATTTAGAAATGTCGTTGACGGGTCCCCTTCCTCAAGAAGACTCTACGAACGTTGCCTCTTTCTTTATCGGCATGGTGCCAGACAACATCTTCACCGCCCTGAGTGAAGGGCAAACCTTAAAAGTGCTTGTTTTTGCCATTGTGTTTGGCGTTTCTCTTGGTTTTTTGAAAGAAAATCAAGCGAATGCAGTGTTTGAAGTTCTTGATGCCATCTTTCAATCGTTTAATCAGCTGATTCAATGGTTCACGCTAATTTTGCCCTTCGGCTTGTGTAGCCTCTTGGCTTATCAGCTGTCTCGCCAGGGCACCGATGTGATGTTCGCCATGATTAATTTTATCGGGGTCGCGCTGACAACCTTCTGTTTCATTTACATCATTAATACGCTGGTCATCTGGCAGCAATCAAAGCAATCTATATGGTCTGTGTTGTTGGCGGTGAGAGAACCCGTGATTTTGGCGCTTGCAACATCAAGCAGCTTGGCTTGTCTGCCCTCGGCTATTTCTCGACTATCCAGTGGTCTACGATTCAAGCGACAAACCGTCAATTTAGTCACACCTCTATCCATTACCCTATGTCGCTTTGGGTCGGTGATTTATTTTGCATTGGGAACGATTTTTGTTGCTCAACTGTATCAAACTCAACTGGGAATCACAGAACTTATCATCGTTTTACTTGGAACGGTGTTTGCTGGCATGGCAACGTCAGGGGTCACGGGAGTGTTAACCCTCACCATGCTTGGGCTGGTGTTAGAGCCCTTGCAACTTCCGCTTGAGGCAGTGCTCGTATTATTTATCGCGATTGATCCGCTGATTGATCCATTTCGAACCTTGGGGATTGTCTACACCGGAATGGCAACCACCGCAGTCATCGCGGATTTAGAGAGTTGAGCGAAATTCTGCACTAGGTTAAGGGATATGCATCCATCACGAAACCAAACGAGCAGACGAACTCGTTCGCACGTACCCACAGGCAGTCAGCATAACAACCGCTCAGGGCACAACCTTCACAACCGACGACAGAGAACAAATCGATCTGTTTACACGCAACCGACTCGCCATTTGTTTGCTTATTTAATTGGCGGCACAGTCTTTGGCCTGCTGCTATTGTGGGGACTCTCACAGTTGAGCCGCCATTCTCGATCCTTACCGCTACAACCGTTACTTCCACAAGATCCACAGATTCAGGTGTACTTCAATCACAGTCAATCTGCGTCTTACACCGAACCGTATCGACAGCGTCATCGATATGGTCATGACTTAGAAGAAGTAATTGTTGAGGCGATCGCCTCTGCAAATCAATCAGTCGATGTCGCAGTTCAAGAGCTACAGCTTCCTAACATTGCCCACGCGTTGAGAGAACGACACGAAAGCGGGGTGCGGGTGCGGGTGGTTTTGGAAAATCAATACAGTCAACCCTGGAACGACCGCACGACTCAAGAGATCAGAAACTTAGACTATCGACATCAGGGCGATCACATGGAATTTCACCACTTTGTCGATGTGGATGGCGATCGCCAGATCTCTCAAGATGAATTATTAGAGCGTGATGCTCTGACCATCCTCCAAGCAGCCAATGTTCCTGTACTCGATGACACAGCTGATGGGTCGAAAGGCAGCGGACTCATGCATCACAAGTTTGTGCTGATTGATGAAAAACAGGTCGTACTTGGCTCCCTCAACTTCACATTAAGCGGTAGCCACGGTGACTGGGAATCTGATACGAGCTTGGGGAATGCCAATCATCTTCTGAGCATTCATAGTCCTGAACTCACATCACGCTTTACCGAAGAGTTTGAGCTGATGTGGGGGGATGGTCCCAACAATGATACCGATAGTCAATTTGGGTTACAGAAACCTTACCGCTCGCCTCAATCCATTGAGCTCAGTCCGACCTCGTCAATCACGGTCCAGTTTTCTCCAACATCGTCTAGCCGACACAATTGGAGCGATAGTACAAATGGGTTGATCAGCCGCACACTCAACCGAAGCCAACATTCCATCGATCTAGCGTTATTTGTATTTTCTGCCCAGCCATTGAGCAATACACTTCAACAAAAACGTACTCAACAGACAACGATTCGCGCGCTCATTGACGCTAGATTTGCCTACCGTTACTACAGCGAGGCCCTAGACATGATGGGGGTAATGCTGCCAGATGCCCAGTGTCGATACGCCTCAGACAACCAACGATGGCGACAACCATTGACGACCGTTGGAGTGCCACAACTTAACGAAGGAGACATCCTTCATCACAAATTTGGTGTCATCGATCGCCGCATCGTCATCACAGGCTCGCAAAACTGGAGTAAGGCTGCGAATACAAACAACGACGAAACCGTTTTGATTGTTGAGAATGAAACGGTTGCCGCCCACTTTCAACAAGAATTTGATCGGCTTTATCGCTCTGCCGAGCTGGGCATTCCTGGGTGGCTACAGGATAAGATTCAAGCCGAACGCGATCGCTGCTTGACCTAAGACGGGTATAAACACCACGACATTAAGAGGAATGATGAACAAGTTAGAGCCTCTTAACAATCTCAAGCTTTTTGTAACAGAGAACATCAAGACATCTAATTGCAATGTGAGGTTTAATTAAAGAGACTAGAGTTGACAATGTCAGTCAATAAACATCAGGGTAAGCATCCCAAGCAAATTTAAATTGCTCAGATTAATACGGTTAATAGAATCAATACTGCGTATAACGGTGTAAGACAACTGAGGCAGTTGTGGGAAACCTGGATACGGACCAAGACTGTCACATCTAGTCCAAATTATTGTTGGGCAACATGAATAGTGTTCCGCCACCTGTATTCCAGGCTCACCCTGACAAATTGATGATGTTCAGTGAGAAGTAGAAAACCAGGTCACCATGCTGTGATGCCGACATGAGCAGTTGATAATCATTCATCGAAAACGCAAGTGACTGTTTTAGAGCTGTGCCGATTAAGAGAAGGGGGATTGAGCACTGAATGGCTCAAGAAGAAAACGAGAAGCTGAAATTACTAGTCGTTGACGATGAAACAGATAATTTAGATCTGCTTTATCGAACATTTCGACATGAGTTTGATGTGTATCGCGCAGATAGCGCCTTTGGAGCGCTTCAACTCCTCGAACAGCAGGGAGAGATGGGCATCATCATCTCGGATCAGCGGATGCCTAGGATGAAAGGAACGGAGCTACTCCGACGCATCGCAGAACACTTCCCTGACACCATTCGCATCGTATTAACGGGATACACAGACGTTGAGGACCTCGTTGACGCGATCAATACTGGGCAGGTCTTCAAATACATTACGAAGCCTTGGAATTCAGCTGATCTGCGCGGCGTTATTCAACAAGCCGCAGAAACGTATCGTGCCATTAAGCGACGCACCAGTGAACTCAATCGAGCACTTCGCCGGGAGTCTGTTTTTAATGCCATGATTACGGCCATTCGAGAGTCGTTGGACTATCGCCAAATTTTAGAAACCACGGTAGAAACGCTAGGTCGAACCTTTAATGCTGATGCCTGCGTTTTAATTCCGCTTCAGGCTCGGTCGTTTGATAGCGACACCTACACGATAGATTTGGAACAATTTGTCTATCAACCAGGGGCTGCAACGCTGGAGCAGACAACCAATCCCAACCAATTTTCGCAGGCCGAGTTAGAGCAACATTTCCGGTCTGAGCCATCATTATCTGTCATCGAACTTCGCCAGACACAGGTTCAAGAAATTCAGACGAGTACACAGTCCTATGCACGGCTGGTTGTTCCGCTCATCTATCAGCAAGAAGCGTTAGCTGTTCTATCTCTCTACAAAGCCGGTTCGCCAAATGTCTGGAGTGCCGACGATCAACAACTTATCGTCGATGTTGCCGAGCAAGCCTCTCTTGCCATCTCACAGGCTAACTTATACCAGCGAACCCAAAAGCAAACTCAAAAGATGCTGAGCGAGCTATCGGTGGCTCGACAAATTCAATCAAATCTTCTGAGTCAACAACTACCTGACGAGAAATCGGTTCAGATTCAAGCACTCTGTTATCCAGCAACGGAGGTGGGCGGAGATTTTTTTGAAGTCTACAGCCACCCGAATGGAGATATTTGGTTAGCGGTTGGAGATGTATCTGGAAAGGGCGTACCTGCGGCGCTGTTTATGTCCAGCACCATTTCACTGATGCGTCGAGAAATGGCTCAAGAAATATCACCCGAGCCCAATCTTCTCTTGTCAAACCTGAATGCTAGCTTGCTAGATGGGCTGGTCAGCAGTAACTGCTTCATTACCCTGGCGATCGCCCGATACACGCCATCAACCCAGGTCTTAGTCTATGCCAACGCGGGGCATATTTTTCCGATGCTGTGGTCAACGCGTCACAGCGTTTCTCACTCCCAACAGAGTCCTCCTGATCAAAACGGAATTGAACCTCAATATCTATACGTTAGAGGGATTCCCTTAGGGATTAAGAAGCATTGGAGTGCACAAGCAGAAACCGTAAAATTGAGTCCGGGAGATATTTTCTTACTTGCCAGTGATGGGCTGACCGAAGCACGAATATCGTCTGACTTACTGGGTGCAATAGACGAACCACACTCACAATCGCTAAACCACAGACATTCAACCTTATCTTCACAGGGACATTTTTCAGGTAACGGATTACCTAAGAATTATCAAATGTTGCGTCAGCAAGGACTGTGGGAATTGTTGAGGCAACAACCCCATGCGCTTAAGCTCGATGAAATCGTCCAAAAAATTCAAGCTCATAGCTTGAGTCAAGAGGATGATCAAACGATTCTTTCCATGGAGATTTTGGAATCATGAGAACAGAACTCCATGTCCCTAGCGATTTAAAGTTTTTAAGCATTGTTGAAAGTTGGCTATTGGGAAGCCTACAAGCAGAACTTGGAGCTTCTGTGGACTGGGCAAAACACTCCAATCGGCTGCGCCTTGTGCTCGTTGAAGCGTATTCCAACGTCGTTCGTCATGCTCATAAAGGACAACCCAATCTCCCAGTACTGATGCGCCTGGAACTCAAGGATCGCAATATTCATCTTGAGATCTGGGATTATGGACGAGGCTATGACCTATCGACGTATCTACCGCCCGATCCACAGGAACTCCAAGAACATGGGTACGGATGGCTTATTTTGAATCGCTTGATGGATAAGGTCGAATATCGCCTACAGATTAACGGGCGTAACTGTTTGAAGCTAGAGTCAACCTTTCCAGAGCCCGACTTTCGAGATATCAATCTGGGACATGCTCCGATAACGCATGATAAGCGCCACTCTGATCAGGGTGAAATGGCTCATAGAAAAGTAGACACTACCGATCAGTTAGAACGTGATACAACCCTAGGCAAAACAGAATAGCCTAAGGACTTTAACTATTTTGAAAGCGCACCTGCGCAACACATTCAAACTAAGCTGCCAGGTCATGTATAGGAGAAGTCGTGTCGTGTAATATAGCGCACGCTACTCGCTTGAGCTTTATCAATGCACCCTTCGCGATATCCTTCATGATGCGTATGAAATAATTCCTCATTCGTAGGAAGATGAGTGCAAGATTGCCTGTTTGATATATAGCGGTGTTCAAAATAGTCAAGCACACAACTGTACTTAACCAACGCGCACAGCGCTATAGCTTTAGCCATCTAAGCTAGAACACCAAGTATCATTCGGTTCCCGCGTATCGCCAAATGGCTCGCCGTCTTGTCCTAATGGAACTGGCGTACAGCTTGCGTTCCTCCTGCCCCTTTCCTCGAATTGTGTAGACCTGCTATTGTCATGCCCATTTTTCTTATCTTTGCCTTATTGATTGCGTTTCTCGCCATTATTTTCGCGATTCAAAATAACGCGCCAATTATTATCAACTTTTTGGTGTGGCAGTCTGAAGGCTCATTAGCGCTGGTGCTCCTGGTCACACTGGCCGTTGGTGCCATTATTGGGTTGCTTGTTTCGGTTCCCAGCATTGTTAAACGAGGGTGGAAAACAGCTCGTGAGCGTCGAAAGCTTGAAGATCTGGAGTCAAGATTTCGATCTAAGGAAGAGGATATCTCAACGCAAGCTCGACGCACGGAGGCTCTCCGGCAGAGTTACCAAGACCTGTTAACCGCATTTTCCGCGTTTGACTCAACGGTTGGAGTAATTCCCTCTGGCTTGCTCCCCAAAACGTTGGCTTATGTGCTTGAGCGAATGCAGATTCAGACTGGGAACGATCACTACAACTCTGTATCCTTATTCTTACTATCGATTCAGCCTGCGACCCCGACAGACTCAACAGTTTTGCAAACAAAGAATAAGAGCCTCATGCAGGCGATCGCCCAGCGGTTGAATACGCATGGTCCGATTGATCAATGGCTATTTGGAGACGGCTATGGTCGATTCACCTGCGTTGTGTTGGGGTTTGACCAGCGACAAGCATCTGAGTATGGAGAATCTCTGAGAGATGCCCTGACACAGCAGCCATTGCATTTGGATGATCAATCCCAAGCCTCCATTAATGCAAGTTTGGGTGGGGCGATCGCCTACCGTCAGTCCCAAGCCGATCAACAACAGCTGATCACAGCAGCTCAAGAGGCCCTTGAGCAAGCTCAGAGCAGAGGGCAGAATCGCTTTCGCTTACTCCAACTCGAACACTAATCTGAGCATGGTCGACATTTCAAAGTCCTAAGAGCGCTGCTGAGCAACGCTTGCAAAGTAGTAAAGATTGAGCATTGATACGGAAGATGGAAGGTTCGTTGGACGGATGAGCACAGTCTCATATCTAACGAACCTTCTCAGTCCAATCACCACTCCATCGATCACTGGCAATGCTGGCTAGCGTTATTCTGCAGGCGTCGTGTCAGATCCATCAGTGTCAGATGCAGCGGTGTCAGGCGCCGTGCCATCAGATTCACATTCACAGATTAGCCCTTCGAGAATTTCTTGAGCGATCGCAATTTGAGGTGACAATCGTTCCTCCACGCCACCCACAAAATTATTCACTGTTCGAACATTCCGCAACAGCTGCCGTCCATCCAAATACACATCTTGAGTCGGATAGTTTTCAACCACCTCTAGCAGTGAAACATAATCATCATCGCTTGCGGAGAGCACAAACGCTGCTCGAATAGCCTGAATGTTGGCACGACGAGACGGCGTGTGAATGACCGTTCCGACTTGAAATAATGCATATTCACCAGGTAACGAGTTTAACGTTCGATCAAGGAAGCCAAGCTCAAGTCGGACTTCCTGAGTAAACACATTTTGTATGGCACTGACCTCTTGCCCAGAAATATTCGCGACGAATTGAATCCCTGTAGAGGCTTCGCCTGTTTCAGCCAGAGTCTGTAATTCATCAACCACCAGATATCGTTCGAAAGGACCATAGGTCAACACGATTCGCTCTGCCGCCTCGACACGGGTAGCATCAAACAGCACCGAAGCGCTCAAACTTGCAAAAACAACAGTCCCAAGCGATAGAAGGGACGAGAATCGTCCTCCTATCCAGCAAGCCATCGATTGAAATGATTTAGCCATGATTTAAAGGTTGGGGTGAACTTGGGGCAATCGTCCCAAGCATCAATGTTTCAAACATTAAAGAACACATTCAAAATTGCAGATCCATCACGTTTTCAGCTTCGTAATGGTTACGAAGCCCATTCGATGACGCTCACAGATATTGATTACTGCTGATGAGGTACTGAGTCAGCTTGAGACTCAAGCTCAGCAGTGACTGTGGAGGATTCAGTATTGGACGTCTGCTCGCTGGTCAACGCATTATCCGTGCTGAGTGATTCAACGTCTGATTGATGAGTATCAAACTCAGATACGGATTCAGTGTGAGATGTGTTGCAATTTGAGTAAGATAAATCAGCTGAGCTTCCAGCTTCAGATGATTCATCCGATGGCTCATCTGCCGTTGACGCTTCGCTAGGATCACAATCACACACGATATCCTGTAGGAAGCCAATTGCTGTTTCAATCGCAGGTTGAATGCGCTCCACAAAGGTTACCGTGCGCGTATACACATCTTCCAAGTTAGATACGTTAATCCTGACTTCGTCTTCTGGATACGCTCGAACCAACTCGATAAACGACACATCTCGGTCTGCTCCGGCAGTCTCAAATGCAGAGCGCAATGCATCTAAATCGCCTCGATTCGATGAGCTGTTAATAGCTTGATCAATCTGTAGTAAGGCAAACTCACCCGTAGGACTATCTAAGAAGCTGTCAACAAATCGAGGGATGCGAAATTCACGAATCAACACAGCACGAATTTCTTCAGGGACTTGTGGCGTTTGATCGAAGAATGCTCTTAGGGTATCAGGCAATTCACCGGTTTCAGCAAATTGCTCAACTTCATCTTCTGAAACCGTAACTTCGATGCCGTTGTAAACGAATCGGACTTGCTCGATGGCTTGAGTTGGTGAAGCCATTGCAAAAATACCGATGCTAGTCCCCATTGCTAATGCACTACTGGCTAGCAGCGACGTTGCGTTCGGTTGGGTAGCGTGCTTGTATCGACTCATTACGGACTCCTCATCAATGAATTGGTTTGCAGTATACGATAGGGACACGAATCGTCACACGAATTCTATGAATTGGTGCATATCTTTAGATTTGTGAACTCTTCTCAACAGAAACCTAAGCTCACAACCCTACTTGATAGCACCCTCTCAAACAATCAAGATTTTCTTAAATCTGATATGAACATTGATGGAAGGCTCAAGGAGCTATCCATCAATGTTCATCGTTCAAATCAGCAGCGTCCAAAATCGTATGAACCCTGCTGGTGTGCATGATTTGTCTGTCAGATGGTGCTGTTGATTGTATTCACAGGTGACTTATTTGTGAGCGACTGACAGTTGAGAAGGGCGATCGCCCTTCTGATGATGAAGTAGCACCTCACCACTCACGGAAATTTTTAGATCTTGCCTATCGCCAACCGCTTTGGCTTGAACAGATATGCTTGTCAAGCATCTAATTCATAGCAACATTGCATGGTTTGTGACGCCGAATAGATCAGCGATGAATAAGCTCGATCGCCAACTTCACGTGTATGCTTGATTTCAGAGCGAGCTTGACACTCGTAATCGCAGAATTTCTGATGTTGCTCGATTGCATCAGTTGACGGTCAACCATCTTACTCAGCAGTCATACTTTTCAGATCAACGACCCCATAGATCTGTAGAGCACTTCAGCTTTTATCTATAGATACTTGCACCAAAAACCAACACAGATAGAGCCTCAACAGACCACGATACTATCTGCACTCGTCACGCAAGCGTGGTATGCCAGTCACTGAGAACTTCCCTGTCAACCGAAGCGAATAATTACCAACAAACAGGTCAATCCCGATATCTACGCTGCGAAGAGCTAACTGCTGAGGCGTTGATTCGTATGTGACACTTCTACATCTGGAAAAACATTAGGGGAAACGTCATTCATGATGAATGCACGTTTCTAAATTTGAACATGCGACCGTAAACACGCCTGATCGACCCCGTTTTGCTTGGAAACTAACTATGTTAGAGGTTTTCTCCAACATTTTTATGTATGTAAAGATTAGATTTTGCGGGTTTCTAATCCTGTGCCACTTCATAGAGTGGTCTTCGTTCGCATAAAACCTGATAAGTTAATTGACTGGAACCATATTGCTGTCTTCGCATGTCAACCTCCACTTCTGTTACCATCCGAGTTCCGGCAACCACGGCAAACATCGGCCCGGGTTTTGATTGTTTGGGAGCTGCGCTAAGTCTCTACAACACCTTTGAGTTTTCTACTGTCAACGATAAAGACGATGCTCAGATCATCGTAAGGGGAACTGATGCAAGCAAGGTTCCGACAGATGTTAGTAACCTTGCCCATCGGGCATTCTCAAATCTATATGGGGCGATCGCCCGCCCTGTTCCTCCAGTCAAAATTGCCATTACCATGGATGTTCCTCTGGCTAGAGGACTGGGCAGCTCAGCAACAGCCATTGTTGGAGGGCTCTTAGGCGCAAATACCATCGCGGGGTTTCCACTAACGGTGCAAAGTCTGATGAAGCTGGCCATCGACATCGAAGGTCACCCAGATAACGTCGTCCCAGCTCTATTAGGTGGATGTCAGCTCACCTCAGCTAATGCGGATGGTGATTGGTTAGTCTGCGACATTCCTTGGCAGACAGACATTGTTCCTGTTCTGGTCGTTCCTGATTTTGAGCTATCCACAGTAGACGCACGAAACGCTCTACCCACTAGCTACACGCGTGGTGACGCAATCTTTAATACAGCACATCTAGGGTTATTGATACGAGCGTTAGAGACCGGTAAATCGGCTTGGCTTGCGTCTGCATTAGATGACCGCATCCATCAGCCTTATCGTAAGACGCTAATTCCAGGGTTTGATCAGGTGCGTGCAGCTGCATTAGACTCCGGAGCCTACGGCGTTGTCATCAGTGGCGCTGGTCCAACTATTCTGGCACTGACGAGTATCACGGAAGCCGATCAGGTTGGTAGCGCAATGATCAAAGCCTGGAAGCAGAACAATGTCACTGCTGTTGCGTCCGTTCAAGGCATTGCGCCCCGGGGTGCGATCGCCACTCTAATTAGCTCGGCAACTGCATGGTGACCCAGTCACGAATAATTGATACAAACTGCCTCTGGTCGTTCGCCTAGATTTGAGCCATCCTAGGAGCGATGATGCTCTGTAGAAACGTTGACTCCCTGAATGGATACTTTAGAGGCCCTGCAATCAGGCCAGCTAAGTGGGCATACCCACCTGAGACTGTCCGAGCACCTGACTCAATTTCCCAATGAAATCTTAGAGCTCGCTGACTCCTTAGAATTTCTCGATCTATCGAACAACCATCTTCAACATCTTCCGGACTCATTTAGCCAACTTAGAAAACTCAGAATCGTCTTCTTTAACAACAATCAATTTGAAGCGTTTCCTGCGGTGCTCTCAACATGTCCGAATCTTTCGATGGTCGGGTTCAAGAACAACTCCATTGCCACAATCGGAAATGATGATCTTTCCCCAACCATTCGATGGCTCATTCTGACCAACAACCAGCTTGAAGCCCTGCCTATTGAGATTGGCCGCCTAACAAAGCTGCAAAAGCTGATGCTAGCAGGAAATCGCCTGCAATCACTCCCAACCGAACTGACCCACTGCAAAAATCTTGAACTCATTCGACTCTCTGCCAATCAGCTCTCCCAATTCCCTTCCGAATTGCTCACCCTACCTCGGCTGTCGTGGCTAGCCTATGCCGGCAATCCGTTCTGTGAAGCCCATCTATCGTCTTCTAATGCGTCTAGGGAGCGATCGCTCCCCATCATTCATTGGTGTGAACTCGATATTGGTGACAGTCTAGGGCAGGGTGCCTCTGGCGTGATTTATGAAGGACAGTGGCACCCTGCAGATTCTCAAGGAGGCTCCTGTGCACCTCAAAACGTCGCAATCAAAGTCTTCAAAGGTGACATCACCAGTGATGGATCACCGCTTGACGAAATGCAAGCCTGTATCGCCGCTGGCAACCACCCCAATCTCGTCACCGTTTTAGGCAAATTAGATGGTCATCCAGAGGAAAAGGCTGGACTCGTCTTTGCTATGTTGCCACCAAGCTACACAACACTCGGGAACCCACCCAGCTTAGAGAGCTGTACTCGTGACACCTATCCTGATGACACCCTGTTTCCGCTCTCCAGAATCTTAGCGATCGCCACAGGAGTTGCCGCCGCCGCCGCCCATCTACACGACCATGGCATCATGCATGGTGATCTCTATGCCCATAACGTTCTGATAACCGATGAGGGCACCAGCATTTTGAGTGATTTCGGTGCTGCATCGTTTTATGACGTCACGCATAAAGTCATCGACAATCATCTAGAAATGCTGGATGTTAGAGCATTTGGCTGTCTACTTGAAGAACTGCTCGATCGGTGCATCTCCGATCAAATTGCTGGTTCTAATGACGCCACTCTGCTGAATCGACTACGCCATCTACAGGTCGACTGCATGAGTCCTGTCTTAGCCCAACGCCCTCGGTTTAAGACCATTTGCGATGGATTATCTCGCATGACCCCCTAGAGTCGATTATCTGTGGTTGTTTGACGATTTTTCGAGTTTTTATTCGAGTCTTTTGAGGGAGGGTGTATTGCTCAGTAGCAGACGATTGTGAATGAAGGCTGTATCATATCAAGACTCAGTGCCTTGATACAGACAACACCCGTCATAACTTGGGCTAATCCGAATCATCAGCAATCATAAAGGCGATCGCAAGCTGCGTTAGCTCATTGTGTTGAAGACTGGGTGTAATAAATAAGCCAAT
>JBCBLF010000049.1:0-24554 GCA_038520475.1 Cyanobacteria bacterium J06627_8 | reverse complement strand
CTGAAACCTATTGGAACACGCCACGCTGCACAACTGGCAAACCTTCAAGCTGAAACGTTTAGGCAAGCCTATTCAGACGTTCATGCACCTGAAGATATTGATACCTATTGCCTCACCCACTATGTCACTGAAGTGGCAGAGATGGCCTTGTCGTCAGAAAAAACAGTGTGTTGCATTGGCTTCCTAGATTCAAAACCATCAGGTTACTACATGGTTAAGCACCAAGCCTGTCCAATTGCGCTAGGTGCAACATCTTCTGAGCTAAAACAGATCTATGTGCTGAGTTCAGCCTATGGAAAAGGCTTGGGGAAAGCTCTGTTCAACCATGCGATCGCCACGATTCAAGCCGCGGATCGTGAATGGGTATGGCTGTGTGTGTCAGATATCAATTATCGTGCACAAGCTTTTTATCAGAAACTTGGATTTACCAAAATTGGCACAGGGCCAGTTCTGGAAGTTGGAAGAGACAGCCTTTCGTCGTCCGTACTCGTGAAAAATCTGCGAGGTGGGTAGCGATCGCCAGTCCTCTTAAGAAACCAAAAATTTTTCAGAAAATTGTGATCCGAATTGAACCGTCGTGCGTATATATGTGTGAAGGCTATTTTGGCTAGTCGAGTGGATGATGCGTATCATTTCTATCAACCATAGCTTGATGCGAGAGATTGATTTTGATGCCCAATTCAATGCTAAAGGTCCGTAATTAATTCTTCGTAGAAACCTTACAAAGCATGGCTTTCACAAGCGGAAATTAATTACCGATTGCAGATTGAGTGCAAATGCAGCATATACGGAGGAGTTTGTTGACGAACTCCCCATTCTTTGGCGTGCTTGCAACACTCGTATCACAGCGGTCGACGACTTTCGAGCAGTTTTGTGAGAGCTCCAGCGCGATCGCAGAACTGTCTCCGTCCTAAGCAGTTGTATGTGTGATTTGAATCTAACGTCTATTAGAACCAGGGAGGAATGAATCGTGAGTAACAGTACGTTTTTGGTTGAATCTGGCGTAACCAGCGTGTTCTTAGATTTACCACTGCTTGATTCGGCAGCAGGGCTATCCCTAACGGGTGCTGACAGTGATGCAGCACCGTTTTCAATCGATTTTCAAGTCGGGTTTACGATTACTGATGAGACAGATTTTGAATTTACGACCGATCCGTTTAGCCCCGTTGGCGGTTCCATTGAGCACGAAGGAACGGTAACGTTTAACGATGCTATTACCGTAGGTGATTTTTCCATTGGTTTTGATGCAAATCGGGTATCAGATTCAGCAAGTGGATTTTTCGTTGCTGACACGATAGAAGACAATGGACTCGATATCTTATTTGACCTCGGCATTCCTGGAACACTAGAGGTATCAGACGACGAATTGACCATTGCTGATGCAGACTTGCTGCTAGCACCTGAATTTGCTTCTGCCTTGGGTCTGAGCGAGCTAACTGGTGCAGATGTGGGTGATGCTCGAACCGATGCAGATCTCATCGAACAGTTTACAGTTGAAGCTGGTGTCACGAGCGTTTTCCTGGATCTGCCGTTATTAGAATCCGCTGCTGGCCTATCGCTAACTGGCGTTGATAGTGATGCCGCACCCTTTTCAAGTGATTTCCAAGTTGGGTTCACAATCACAGATGAAACTGATTTTGAATTTACCGCCGATCCGTTTAGCCCCGTTGGTGGTTCCATCGAGCATGAGGGAACGGTGACGTTCAATGATTCCATTACCGTGGGTGATTTTTCCATTGGTTTCGATGCCGATCGGGTATCGGACTCGGCAAGCGGATTCTTTATTGCTGATACATTGGAAGGCAATGGTTTAGAGATTTTGTTTGACCTCGGCATTCCTGGAACCTTAGAGACCTCCGATGACGAACTCACGATCGCAGATGCCGATCTATTGTTGGCCCCTGAATTTGCAAATGCATTGGGTTTGAGCGAATTAACCGGTGCTGATGTGGGCGATGCTCGCACAGATGCGCTGTTAACCGATGAGGCGATCGCCCTTGACTTCGACGGTGCAGGCCTGAGTTCTGGTGCCATCGTGACTGATCAATTTGAAGGCGTGACTTTCTCTACTCTGTCTGAGTTTGGAGTCATGATTTTTGACACTGAGATGATCACCGGGGGAGACGATGACCTCGCATCTGACACATTAGGCAATGTCCTCATCATCTCAGAAGACGGCGACTCCTCTGATGCAGATGATGCCGCTCGGGGAGGTACGATTAGCGTTGAGTTTGATGAGTTGGCTGTTGTTACCCAAGTGGGCCTCCTCGATATTGAAGAAGAAGGCGGATCGATTACCTTCTTCGGTGCAGATGATAGCGTAATCGAAATCGTTGCGATTGAAGCCTCAGAAAACGGGAGCATTCAAGACCTTAATGTCACTGTCGAAGGAGTTGATCGTATCGACATTACGCTTGTCGGCAGCGGTGCCGTAACTGGACTCGACTTTACCTCTGGTTCAGACGATGTGGCGATCGCCGGATTAGCCGATAGTTCCCTCATCGGCTAAGTGTCGGTCATCTGCTGGTTCTCTTAGATAGTTTGCTCAGATTGGTTATCTTAGTTTGGAACGGTGTGCAATGCTCATTGCATGACCTCGCTAAAAAGGCGATCGCCATGCTCTCCATTAGAGAGTAAGAAATGGCGATCGCCTTCAATGTTTATGCTTCAGGTGTCAACGACACTCATCATCTGTAACATTTATTTGACTTCACTGTTATCTCAATAACGATTTCTAGAACACTTGGATGCTATGACTAAGGCTGGTTCGATCGTTGTCGTCTGATCGTCCATTTATCACGACTGCTTTTCACTGCTTTCGCTGTGCAATCAGCTCTGATGAGTTTCTACCCATCTGTGAGGTTTTCCCATGTCTAGCATTGGCTCCATTGAAAGTATTTGGCGCTATCCTGTCAAAAGTATGGGAGGAGAAAAACTCGATGAGGTATTTGTATCCTTCGCTGGAGTCATGGGCGATCGCACCTACGGTTTTCTATCAGGGAAAGGGAATCCTGGTTTTCCTTGGCACACTGCCCGCGATCAGGAATCTCTCCTGCTCTACAAGCCTCGTTATCGCGAGTCCAGCAGCACCCTCACTCCAGAACATTTGAAAGCTGCCCAAAGCATGGCACCGGGCATCAACCCCATCTATCCAGAAACCGAACAATTTACCGTCGATGTTGAGACTCCCGATGGCCAAACCTATCAGGTTGACGATGAAGCCTTTCTAGAGCATCTTAAAACCCTGACCAACAACGAAACTCTGGCTCTTCACTTTACCCAACGCAGCCAATTTGATTGTCGTCCGCTATCCTTATTTTCCGTGCAGTTGGCCGAACTATTAACCGAGGAGCTGTCAATTGAGATTGATAAACGCCGCTTTCGAGCCAACCTTTACGTGAGCTGGAATCCAGACAAACCCAAGGTGTATGAAAAAGAACTGATTGGTAAGCGCCTAAAAATTGGCGACATGCTAGAGATTGCCATACTAGAGCGCGATCCACGATGCAAGATGATTACCCTCGATCCAGATACGTCTGAGGCCAATCCAGCGATTATCAAACATGTGTCGCAGTCTCATGAAGGCTTTGCCGGAGTCTATGGTGCTGTCCTTATCGAAGGAGTAGTCAAAGCAGGCGACACAATTGAGCTAGTGGCATAAAGCAAAGCGAATGCATCTCGTTGAAAGGATTTGTTTCGAAAACCACCCACCATTTCATATAGCGTTCGCGAAGTTTTGAGGTGTTGCCAGGTGATGGTGCGATCGCAGGGAAAAGCGAACCGCACTTAAAATGTTTTATCTGTTAGGGCTTTGAAGTAAAATCTCAATACCCAACAACAAATGAGCTTTTCCAACACTTTATGCCGTTATTAGAAATGATTCTACCAACTGAGTCAAGCAAGTAACAGTTGCAGCCTGTTGTTTGATGGTTTCACCTTGTTGCTCAATAACTAATACTTGTCGTTCTATTGTCTGGGCCTGATCCCGAATCAATAGCTTGATATCTGTCAAACCCTCTGTGAGGCGACCGATTTGATCCGACAGAATTTCTAATTTGTCGTCTAACGTACTCACACACTCAAGCAATATGCTCACCGTGAGCTTTATCATACGGCGTCTTTTCAATCACGACCTTACAATTTCGCGAGATGTTGGAATTCGTTGTTAGAACTTCAGCTGAGCGATCGCCTTTACATGCGATAGAGGGGCGATGCCTTTCAACGTTAGGCAGACACTTTAAACTAGAAATAATGACATCACCGATGAGCAGTATAAGTCATGGTTCAATCCGTCCAACAATTGATGAGCCTCCAAGAGTTCTTAGCTTGGAAACCAGACACCGGACGCTACGAGCTGCACGACGGAGTCATTGTTGAAATGCAACCAACTGGACCTCATGAACAGGTTGTGGGATTGCTGAATCGTAAGCTCAATGTCTTGATCGATCAGAATGATTTGAGCTACTTCCTTCCTAACACTGCAATGGTTCAGATGTTGGGGCAGGAAACTGGGTATAAGCCTGACATCTTAATGCTGGATACAACAGCGTTGGTTGATGAGCCATTGTGGCAAAAGGAATCCGTGATCACTCTTGGCCGCTCCGTGAAGCTCGTCGTCGAGGTTGTGTCTACAAATTGGCCTGATGATTATGCGCGGAAGTCCGAAGATTACGAAGCAATGGGCATTTCTGAATATTGGATTATTGATTACAAAGGATTAGGCGGACGCCGATACATCGGCAATCCAAAACAACCCACAATAACTGTTTGTCATTTGGTCAACGGAACTTACGAACCGCAGCTTTTCCGCCAAGGAGATACGATGCGATCGCCCAATTTTCCGAATTTACAACTGACGGCAGACGCTATATTTTTGTTCGGATAATAGGCTGAATCAATTCTGGGTTGATCATTAACAACTTAAGAAGCCGCTTTTGCCCGCTCCGCTTCGACGCCGGCACGAATATCATCCAGCGTCTTGATCACTAATCGCTTAGCCTCTAGCTTCCAGCCCCATTTCTGAACTTGAAATGCGAGGTAGAAGCCAATGCCTGTAGCGATGAAATCAAGAGGCTGTTGACCCGAAATACCTAGCAGTAGGCCCAGTCCAGCAATGCCCCAAAACGGCAGCGCAACGGTCTGACGATTTTCTTCCACAATCTTTGCGACAAAATTCTTGGGCATCTCCGCTTCAATTTGATCGCGGACGTCTTTTTGCTGAGGATAGGGCACCGCAAAGCTAAACTTGCGGCGGAGTTTCTCGATCTTTCGAGCTTCTGTGCTGTATTGGGTCAACTCGTCTTCTGCCAGTTGCACTAGATGCTCGACTGAACTCATAATCCATTCCTCATTTGTTACGGTTCTTAACCTAGTCTACCGCTGAGCTGAATAGGATGGAAAGCAATTGGTCTCTGATATCAGCTCAATCGTCCATACTGGGCTGGCAGCATTCCAATAACGTACTGTTCTCCCTTCGACTTCGCTCAGGGAGCAGTCTCACGTTCAGATTAAAATCTATAGCTTCCCTTTGGCTTTGACCTGGTCATACAACGTTTCCATGGCTTCCAGGAAGGAGTTGTCGCGATTCCAAAAGGCAGGAAAATCGCCTTGCTTCTTAATAGGAATTCCAGAAACAGGAACGTTGGGAATCGAGTCGATAGTTTGGGGGAGTCGTTTTTCACCTTGCCAAAAGTCTCGCAGGGTGGTGCTGGTATCCACAGGTCGAGTTTGTAACGGGGCGTAGTAGGATTCAGTCGGTCGAGGTGGCTGTTGTTCTAGCTGAAGCTCGGCGGCAAGGGCTTGACCCAAGGGCGATTTGGCGAGTTCTTCGTGGAGTTTTTCTCGGGAGAGTCCTCGCAGCTCAAACAATAAAAACGGATCTTGGTCGAGTTCAGCCGCGACCAGATAATAGACACCTGCAATGTGCTTACAGGGATTGCCCCAGTCTGGGCAAGAGCATTTAGCCGTGAAATCTTTGTCTCGTCCTGGCAAAAGATTGAGATTCAGTTGTTTGAACGAGTCTTCAATCGTGTCGGGAATTTCGTTGAGCAGAAGTCGAGAGATGAGGCTGGCTTTCGACGCAATGAGGGCGATCGCCACCGCCCACTTGGCAGCGCTAATGGGCTGAAACTCAATCGTGATGCTATACAGCGGTTCCTCGTATACGCCAAAGTAAGGATTGACGGAACCTCTAACCTTTGCCTTCACCACTGTGCCATTGATCTTAAAGCTCTTGACCTTCTTACCCCGAGCATAGGATCGCCCACGACTTAACCGCCCGTCATCTCCAAGCGTTTCCATCGCTTCAATAAACTTTTTTCCCCACCAGGTTCGGCTAAATTGGCTCATAGTCTTCTCCCCGTTTACATCTCCCCTCTTACAGTACAAAGGAACGGTAGGCGTTCGGATTTTGTCAGGGCCTACTCTAGAATGGCGCTTTGATTCAACGAAATAAGTTCTCTAAATGCATCGTTGTCCAGCTCAGTGAGCCACGACTCATCGGAACCCACAATCGAACCGGCCAGTTTTTTCTTGTCTTCAATCATTTGATCAATCCGTTCTTCCAGGGTGCCGATCGCCACAAACTTATGGACAAATACGTTTTTCTTCTGGCCGATACGGAAAGCCCGGTCCGTTGCCTGGTCTTCTACCGAAGGATTCCACCAGCGATCAAAGTGGAAAACATGATTCGCTTTCGTGAGCGTAATGCCAACGCCGCCTGCTTTGAGCGACAACACAAAGACCGAGGGTTCCGTTTCTGGATCTTGGAACTCACTGATCATCGTTTCTCGCTTTTTCCGAGAGGTGCCGCCATGCAAGTAATATGTATTGTAGTGTTGAGATTGCCGCAGATACTTTTCAAGAGCGGCACCAAGTTCAGTAAATTGAGTAAAAACAAGTAAGCTTTCTCGTTCCTCCATGGCTTCTTCTACCATTTCGGTGAGACGAGTCAGTTTGTGCGATCGCTCCGGCGTAAAGTCGCTTTCATCTTGAAGAAACTGCATCGGATGATTGCAAACCTGTTTCAGTTTTGTCAACGTACCGAGGATCAAGCCTTTTCGTTGAATGCCTTCTGATTTTTTTAACTGTTCTTCGACATCTTTGACTACCGCCTCATACAGTGACGCCTGCTCTTTTGTGAGATTACAGAACAGCTTTTGTTCCACCTTATCGGGTAAGTCCTTGATGATGGACTGATCGGTTTTGACGCGTCGGAGAATGAACGGCTCGACTAGCTTTTTCAGCGTCGTGGACTGGCGGAGGTTGTTGTTTTTCTGAATGGGGACTTCAAAATTCCGGCGAAATTGGGCTTGGGTACCCAGGTAACCCGGATTGAGGAAATTGAAAATCGACCAGAGATCCAGCAGTCGGTTTTCGATCGGGGTGCCAGTGAGCGCCAGTCGATGAGGCGCTGAAAGCTTAAGAATAGCCTTTGTCAGCGAGGCTTTTGGATTCTTGATGTTTTGCGCTTCATCAAGCACAATGCGGTGCCACTCAATGCTGTTGAAGAGTTTGGCATCTTTTCGGGCAAGGGCAAAGGAGGTGATGATGATGTCATGATTACGGCAGGCTTGCTTAAAGTCTTTGGAGTCCTTGGCGCGATCGCCCCCATGATGCACCGTTGCCGTCACATCCGGCGCAAACTTATGAATTTCATGAAACCAGTTACCTACAACAGAGGTTGGTGCAATCAAAAGTGTGGGTGGAAGCTTGGTCCGGGTCTTTTTTTGGGCCTGCTCTCGTTCTTGCACCAAGCGAGCAATGACCTGCACAGTTTTGCCCAGACCCATATCATCAGCAAGGCAACCGTTGAGGCCCAGTTCTTCGAGATACTGTATCCACGCCACACCGCGCTTTTGATAGCCTCGAAGATGTCCCTCAAAGGATTCCGGATCATCCACAGGTTGAAGCTGTTGCTTGTTGTTGAGCTTCGCCAGCATATCGGATAGGGCATCCTGGCGATCGCACTCCACGTCCACATCATCGTCATCTCCTCCTGCCGTCAACTTCATAAAGTCGAGCAGGGACAGTTCGGGGTTCTCTTGCTGGTGGGTCTTCCAAAATTCCAGCATTTGCTGCATCTTATCTTGATCCAGCTCCATCCACTGCCCGCGAAACTGAACCAAAGGTGTCTTCGCATTCACCAATTGATTCCATTCGTGCTCAGTGATAGTCTTATCGCCAACAGCCAATTCATACTGATATTCCACCAGGGTCTCCAGGGAAAAGTAGCTTTTGCTTTTATCATTGTTTCCTAAAGACTTACCTTTCGCCTTGAGTCGGATTTTCGCGCGCTGGCGTCCTTTCGGCGTCCACCATGAAGGCACAATAACTTTATATCCAGCATTTTCCAGCACCCATGCAGATTCCTTTAAGAAGGTGAAAGCCGCATCTAAATCGAGAGCAATTCCAATGGGCTGGTCGGTCTCTAGCCCTTGCCAGAGCGACGGATACATGCGAGCCGCATAGCCCAGATTCAGCAAAAGATTTTGTTCAAAGTTGTCTCCCAGTTGTTGCTTTACCTGTTTCTGTTCCTTGGGCCGCATGCGCCAATAGTCATCTAGAGAAAGGCGCAGAGATGGATCGTGTTTAGGTGCGACCTCAAAGTAAAGCTGCCAAGCATCTTCAGGTTTCTGAGGATCGAGAAGATGAAAGTAAAGATGAAAGGTTTGATCAGTCTGAGTTCGAACAATGCGATCGCGCCACGCCTGCCATTGTTGATATCGCTCCAAGCCCGATGATTTTGGCCAAGGAGCCGGATGCAGACACCCTCGAAGCATGGAATCGTCGATGGATTTCTCAATTCCCTTGGTGATGTAAGTGTGAGTAACAATATCAACGAGTAAGCATTCTGAAAAATGGCGTAGGAGAGAGAGGCGATCATACAATTCAGGATTTTCCGGCAGTTCACTAAATCCAGCGACACACATCAGCGGCATAAAATCCACATAGTGATGAAGCGTTGTTTCGTATTCGTCTCCAATGAATTCCCATGATGGGTGAATTTGAAAGGGTCCTGAGGTCGAGGATGTTGCCGTCTTACGCTTTGACTTTGTAGGTTTCGCAGGTTCCAATTCTTGATATTTCAGTGCCGGAATGTATTGATCTTTGAAAATAAGTCGTTTAATTGCCTGGGTGAAATGGAACCAAAACAAGAGATCAGAACCGAGTTGAACGTCGGTTAAGTGATGCAGCGCGATGAAGTGGAGGTCATTCAACATGGGCACCACGCCGTTAACCTGACTGGTTCCATAGGTACTGGTTTTGGCTGATGTCAGCGTTGGATAACAATCCACTTGCCACGGCTGAACGTCAAACGTCTCAGGTAAATCGGTTTCGAGGTAACGCGACAGTTCTAAAGACGGTAGTGGCTCATTGTCTACGGTCGGCAACATGAAATTCCGAGGCACAATCAACTCTTCAATCTTGCGGTAGTCTGGTGGCTGGATGCTGAGTTCGCCCGAAAGCAAGGCAGCCAACCGCTCTCCAGGTAATTGATAGGGATGGCGCAGCGTTGGCTTACGAAACCGATTTTTTTCAGAGGTTTCGACCCACAAGTAAAACATCCCATCAGTGATGAAGTCATCGACGGAATTTGGAATCCAGGTGCCGTGAAGAATATGCATCGCTCACCCCAAAACCATGTCGGTTGTATGTACAAGCCTATCGCGATCATTGGATTGTAGTGTATCAGGTTCAGCAGTTTCGTATAGAATTTGGCCAAGGAAAAACCTTGTAAACGACATACATTTTTTAGCCTGAGAAAAGTTTTAGCCGACCCAATAGCCACCTCCAAACAAGTGATCAAGACGTCAGACTTTAAGCGCTTGGTAACACCCAAAAGATCAGTACCTTTAAATGAGATAAAACTAAAGACGTTGGTCTACAAATCGGCCTCTCATGCCCCCCGAATCATCTGACGACTATACCCCAACCAATCTCGATAAGATTTTCGAGCGACTCGATAATAAGCTAGTCACATTGGGTATACCAGGCACACTCAGTTACCTAGTATCCTCTTATTCAGCTACTTCAACTCAAATCCAGGTTCTTCAATCACTGACCAAGGAAGACCATACTGATTGAGGTCAGCCATGAATGGATCGGGGTCAAGTTGTTCGATATTCCACACGCCGGGATTGAGCCATTTCCCTTCCAGAAGCATCTTGGCTCCGATCATCGCTGGAACTCCGGTTGTATATGAAATCGCCTGAGATTTTACTTCCTCGTAGCAGGCTTCATGATCACAGATGTTGTAAATATAAATGGTTTTTGACTGACCGTCTTTGACGCCTTCGACGACGCAGCCGATACAGGTTTTGCCTTTCGTTCGCGGCCCTAGAGTCGATGGGTCAGGGAGCAATTTCTTGAGAAACTGAAGCGGAATAATCTGTTGCCCCTGGAATTCAACAGGATCAATGCTGGTCATGCCAACGTTGCCGAGGACTTCTAGATGCTTGAGATAGCTTTCACCGAAGCTCATCCAAAATTGTGCTTTTTGAATGGAAGGATAGTTCTGCGTTAGTGACTCTAGCTCTTCATGGTACATGCGATAGATGGTGTACTCGCCTACATTCTCAGGACAGGTAAATTGCTGATTCAGCGACATCGCAGGCGTTGTGACGAATGTGTCGCCTTCCCAATGACGACATTCAGCCGTCACTTCCCGGATGTTAATTTCCGGATTGAAGTTTGTCGCAAACGGATAGCCGTGATCGCCCCCGTTTACATCGATGATGTTCAGCGTATGGATGTCGTCAAAAAAGTGCTTTGCTGCATAAGCGGTGAATACATTTGTCACCCCTGGGTCAAATCCAGAACCAAGTAAGGCCATGAGTCCAGCTTCTCGGAATTTATCTTGATAGGCCCACTGCCACTTGTATTCAAACTTCGCCGTTTCCGGAGGTTCGTAGTTCGCTGTATCCATGTAATGAACGCCTGTTTCGAGACAGGCATCCATAATGGTGAGGTCTTGATAGGGAAGGGCAACGTTGATCACGAGTTGAGGCTTGACGTGCCGAATGAGCGCGACCAATTCAGGCACGTTGTCTGCATCTACCTGAGCGGTTTCAATGGGATAGTCAATTTGAGCGGCGATCGCCCGACATTTTGCCTCCGTACGACTCGCCAGCACAATTCTTGAAAAAACCGCTGGCACTTGAGCACATTTATGAGTCACCACCTGACCCACACCCCCTGCACCAATAATCAAAACTGTTGCCATCACGACCTCCCAATTCCCTGATTGATATTCCCTAATCGATAGCCGTTTGCAACGGCGTTAAGTACAGCATGATGTGCATGCCTCGCTGCGGTCCATACACATCATGCGTGACCCATGTGCACACCGCTATCTGTTTGACGATTGACTCTGACGAGCCGCTTCCACTTCCTCCTGATACTCATATTTTGCACCTTGTCTGATCACTTAGGATTTCTGGGTGTTGTGGGCGCGCGGAGCGCGCCCACAACACCCAAATGCAAGATGTCAATATACTTATATTTTGCACATTGATGCGGTACCTCTAATGGTTTTCCTTCTCATAATAGGTATACCCCCATAGACTGGCATTAAAGGTTTTCAGCATTTGCTGGCGTTCGCCAGTCGAGATTCGGCCTTCTCTAACGGCTTGTTCGGCGAGGTCACGATAGCGTAGCTGCAAAGCTTTTGGCTGATACTCAACGTAGCTCAAAACATCAGCGATGGTATCGCCATGCATTTCCTTAACGAAATCAAAGCTGCCATCTGAGTTCAGTCGAACGCTGACCACATTGGTATCGCCAAATAAGTTATGCAAATCACCGAGCGTTTCTTGATAGGCTCCAACCAAAAACACGCCCAGATAATATTCTTCACCAATCTGAATTGGGTGAACAGGTAAGGTACTTTTAATGTCGTGATATTGAATAAACCGATCGATTTTGCCATCACAATCACAGGTAATGTCTGCCAAGATGGCATCTCGGTTGGGTTGCTCATTCAGCCGATGAATCGGCATGACGGGAAAGACCTGATCAATTGCCCAGACATCGGGTAGAGATTGAAAGAGACTGAAATTACCGTAATAAATATCAGCCAATGATAGCTTCAGACTTTGTAAATCTGGAGGAACCCGCTCCATCGTCGTTAGCAAGTCTGCAATGCGATGCAGAATTTCTAGATAGAGGTTTTCTGCAACCGATCGCACCCGCAAGTCCATTTGTCCACGCTTAAACAATGCACGAACTTCATCGCGGTAGAACAGCGCATCGTTGTAACATTCTTGAATCCGCTTGGGCTGTAGATAGGTCAAAATCTCTCTCATGTGGCTCAACAGCGGATGCTCATGGTCGTTCGCATCTTCAATTTCCACTGGGCAAAAGGCGCTGGTATCTAGCACGTTGAATAGTAGAACAGATGCATACGCCACAATGACTCGTCCAGATTCCGTAATGATGACCGGATGGGGAATCTGATAGGTATCCAGGGTTTCCTTTAACGCATCAACAACGTCTGCACAATATTCATCTAGGCTATAGTTGCGGCTTTGATCATTGTTGACTTGAGAACCCGTGTAGTCCACAGCCAGACCCCCACCTAGATCAATATGGGTGAGTGGCGCGCCTTCTTTGACGAGATCTGCATAATATCGACAAGCTTCGACCACACCCCCGCGTATTTCTTGGATGTTTGGGATTTGTGAGCCGAGATGACAGTGTAAGAGCTGGAGGCAGTGCAACATGCCCTCTTTTTTCAGCTGATCAACAACATCAATGATTTGACTAGAGCTGAGCCCAAAGACGCTGCGATCGCCACTCGTCGAATTCCAATGGCCACTCACTCTCGATGTAGTTTTGGCACGAACACCAATACGAGGTTCAATCCCCAAGGCTTGACTGCGACGGATAATAATGGGGGTTTCCATTGGGGTCTCGATGACAAAAAAGCAGTGAAACCCAAGCTTAATCGCTTGTAAACCGAGTTCAATAAATTCATCATCCTTGTAGCCATTACAGATGATGAGGCTCCCCGGTTCTTTCAGCGTTGATAGCACAGCAATCATCTCGGCCTTGCTACCCACCTCAAACCCATGTTGATAACGAGCACCAAAAGCGGCAATCTCTTCAACCACTTGAGCCTGCTGATTAACCTTGATTGGATAGACGGCTCGATAGTGATTTTGGTATCCCGTTTCCTCAATCGCAGTTCGAAAGGCTTCGTTCAAACGGACAATCTGTGCATCTAGAATATTTTCAATGCGCAGCAGCACAGGCATTTGTAGGTCACGCTCAGTCATGCCTTCGACAATATCAAGGAGCGCCACTTCTACATTCGGGGCTTTGACTGTAACCTTGCCATCCTCAGAAATGCCAAAGTAGCCATTTCCCCAGCGCTTGACGCCGTATAGTTCTTCAGACTTTTCTGATGCCCAAAGAGAGGTAAGTGGATAATTCAACGGTTTTCTCCAATGACTCCAAACAGCTGAAACTGAGCCGTATCTCAACAAACCAATCGATAGACGACACCGACTATCACGAAACAGGAACGTGTCATCGACTGCCCTTAGATACACCCCAAGATCCAATCTCTAATTTAGAGTGATTTGGTACGCGTTCAGCTCCGTTTTCTACGCTAAATTCTTCGAAAGGCTATGATTTACGGATATCAGTCCGATGCCCGTGGATCTATGCAACATGAGTGGACTGATGCAACATGAATCGTGAGTTCTCTCTACGTCCGGCTCATACCATTTCCTGAAATGGACCCATTGAATCGTGTGATGGCGTCTAACCCGTCGGTAAGCTCCATGGCAATTAATTGTGTGTCAGTTCACAGAATGGGTATTCTTGACTCGATCCTGCATCCCCCAACGTATTGAAGCGAGGCCCCAATGCATCGAAGACTTGGAGTATATCGAACGTTCCTGACAGGAATCCTAATCGGTTTGTTCTATGCGGTCATTGTGAGTGACAATGCCTCTCAGCTGCCGATTTTCTCTGATCAAGGCATTATCGATCAGAGTGTCTTAGTGTTAACCTTCTCAGGCATCCTAGGTGGTGTCCTCTACACTATCGTTGTCGATGGCATCGTTGAGATGCCTCGCTTTTTGAATGACGGATCGAGCTTTGAGGCTGGACTCTTTGGAGATATTTTGCTCGGTATTGCTGGGGCCTTCATTCTTGAGTTTCTGACGTCGTCCATTCAAACAACAGGCGAATCGTCATTTGTGCTTTTGGCCGCAAAAGGAATGATTGGCGGCTATGGGAGTAAAGCCCTGATGAATGTGGCGTTAAACCGATTCCTGCATCGCCTGGAAAACGTCACAGAAAAGAAAGAGGAAGCTGAGAAAGAAGTTGCCGATCTTGAACGGCGTTTACTGGATGGTCAACGACTGATGGATCAGCTCAGTCTCCACATTGAAAAAGGACTGTCAGCGCTTGAGCTAGAAGAATTACGAGATGCAATTCAACAGGCGTCTCCTGACCAACGCGCCCAAATTTTTAAGCTCGTCAAAGAATTCCGGAGCATGAGCAGCCGCTCTGAGGTGCTGAAGGCTCAAACCCAGCGAATGATTCCAATTTTTGAAGCCCTTGTCGACAGCGACTCGGAAAGCCACGAGTATCACGCTCAGCTCGCGTACGCCTACAAAGATGCCGCCAACCCCAATTTTCAAGCAGCCATTACGCATCTCAATCAAGCGATTCGATTACGTACTGCAACTGATCGTGCCTTCACCTGGAAATATGAACTGAATCGGGCGATCGCCATGATTCAATCGACAGTTGGTGAGAGCAGAACTTACAAGTCATCTGAGCTGACCGCAGATGCGATTACTCGCGACTTGCTGACCGTGACCCACATTCGCAGCCTTGATGCAGTGCTGGAAAATGCTCGAAAAAACAACATCCCAACGCCAATCTTAGACTGGCTTCAGGCCAACGCTGTATTTTTAGAGACTCATTCTGAAGCCGCACCTCTGCTTCAATCGCTTCAACAGGCTCTCGATCGTCCCGTCAACACGTCTACCCTCGATCAACCATCATCGAGTCCAGAACCATCGTCTAAAACAGTGAATACTGCACCAGTTGTTTCATTAACCCATGGGAGACAAGCTACTCCGCCGACTACGACGGCCTCCACGGCTGTGACGACTACGGCCCACAGTAACTCCGAACACGCTGATCCAGATAATGGTCTAGAACGTCCTGCCGAAAGAGTTGATACAACGCATGCTGATGCGACTCATGCTGACGCTGACGCCTCACTTCACCCAGAGGGAACAGAGCTGACGTTGAATGACATTCGAACCGTCATCGAACGTGAAGTGACGGGCGTTCTTTCCCTTCAAGATTGGACTCCAGACCTTTTTCTATCTGTGAAACGAGGGCTGGTTTATCTCGAATTCCTTGACGCAAACGACAGAGATATTGAGGCATTTCAAGTGGCCTGGGCGCAGTTCAAAGCAAGTGTTGATCGCGGTGGTTCGAATCGAATTGGCAGAGATAGTGCCGCGTTATTTCTCAATGCTTTAGAGCTTAAAGCCAACCAATCTTCACTCCTAGAATCTGCTGAGCAACCCACTGAGGAACGCGCGTCCGAATCTTCTGCTCCGACATCAGCCTCATCGTCTCTCCAACCTTCCGACACCAACCCATCAATTCCTGAGGTCATTGAGTGGGATGACGCACCCATTGCTGATATTGCAAATCATTCTGAGGCTACTGACACTGAAGACTTATCAATGTCGCGTTCGGCTGGACATTCATTTTCATGGCGGAGTCTGTGGGATGATGTGTTATCCGACGTTCCAACAACGGGTGCCTCTGCACTGACATCACAGCAAGATGGCTTGGCATTCAATGGGTTACTCGCATCCAATCAAATGGCTCGACAAGATTTGCCCCAAGTCAAAGCCCTGATTGGTCGATTTTGTCGCGCAGCGGCCAAGTATGAGGTTCCGGCTCCTCTACTAGCGGCGATCGCCAGTCGAGAGTCCCGATGTGGAAAATTGTTGGACGAACACGGTCTAGGCGACCACGGCAACGCCTTTGGCATCATGCAAATCGATAAGCGCCACCATACCCCATCTGGGTTAGGTGGCGATCCAGCAAGTCAGGCTCATCTCGATCAAAGCGCTGAAATCTTAGTTGACAACATCAAAATATTGCGGTCTAGGCTATCCGATTGGGAAGAGCCTTATCTGCTGAAAGCCGCCGTCGCAGCCTATAACTTTGGCCCTAGAAACGTTCACACAAGAGACGGAATCGATCGAGGAACAACCGGAGACGACTATAGCTCCGACGTTATTGCCCGGGCTAAGTTTTACATCTCAACATTTGAAGATACAAGCGTCGAAGACATCATCGAAGAAGCCACCATTGCCTAGAGCCGGGGAGATCATGGACGCTGCTGGTCGTTTCTCAGGAATCGGCTACCTATCCAAGACGTCCTTCACAACATCGATGTAGTCCCCAAGTTTTACCGTCAGGGCTTGATAGCGTTTGCGCTGGAGCTCATTTAAGACAACCCCACTCAATTCTCGCGTCATCAACCCGTAGTATTCTTTCAGGTCATCAGCCATCTTTGCCTGCTTCATCAATTTTTGCAGATAACGAAGGCGCTCATCCTTCTCGATCTGAGCAGCCTGGGTGTCATCAACCGGTAAGAGGCCCTTCGCCAGACTTTGATTCAGAGCAATGGTTGTTCGACTCGATGGATTGATGACGCCTGGAATAATCTCAATAACAACATAGTCTGGAATGGGCTCAGATTCGGCTGTCGAGTTCGAATGGACTTGAAAGGAATTGAGTAAATAATTTCCTCCATCGACTGCCCGCTGAAAAAAGATGTACGCTCCATACCGGAGCGGTGTTTCTCCTGTATTGACACTCAGAAAATCAAGCGCCTCATCCAAAATAACGTCGCTTTTATTGGATATCAGATGCTTCAAATCACTCAGTAAGTCAAGCGCATGAGTTGAGATATTCCCAATAAAGGGGAGCGTGTTTGGAAAGATTGCGCCGAGAGCGCTAACCGCAGTCGCTAAATTTTGTTCAACAAAGCTAGAAATCTGATGAACTCTCTTCCCATCAACCTCTGAGATTTGGAGCCGAATCCATACCCGATTTCCTGACAAATACGTATCAGCAGAAACGATATGTTCTGCCTGCACATCATGAGCTGAAAAATATGGAACCGGAATATCTTCCTTAAAAAAATGGGCAACTTCAGTATGAGGATCACTCCCATACCGCGCCCATGAACGAACTAAAATATCATTGTCTCCCTTATCTTTATCTTGGGTCACATAAAAACTCTTTAGAAGCACCGTAAATGCATCACCATCACGCACCATCGTGTCAACGTCGTGATCAACATTCGAGCTTGCGCGTTTGATGGAGCTCCCCACATACATTGTGTCCTCTTTAGAAACCATCAGTTCCTTTCGAGGGACGAACCAAAATTTACTCGTTTGTTGACTCATAAACAATTGAAACCGCTAGAGAAAAATAAATGTATCGTGCCGTTTAAGGGCTGCTATCTGAAATATGCGGCTTCTCTACTGGCGTTCATCATCGATAAAGAAATCTCGGATTTCATTTGAGAGAACAAGCAGCTTCTCCAAATCGTTCAACCTATCCCGAGGGGAAATCGACTCTAAGATTGACGCTTGATGTCGTGATTTGAGCTGTTTATACTGAACAATGCGTTTAATGAGATAGGCATTTTTAGACATGGCTTCTAGCAAGTTAAAAGAATGAGCAAACCGATTTTGTTTCGTGAGAATATTATCAGGCAATTCAAATCGATCGCCATCATTTTTTAATAAGCTTGCAGCTAAGCGTTGATTGACTAACAAGTCCTCGCTGTTCACTGAATGAATCACTTGAGGCACAATTTTGATCACGATGTAACTTGGAACGAACGCTTTATCCGAGGCGATCGCCTCCAGCTTTAGTTCTCGGAGAACATACTGATCAGCATCAATATCTTGATCGCACAAAATATAGGCACCGCACTTGAGAGGAGCGGTCGTTTGATCCTCAAGAGTCCCTGTCAATCCACCCAATCTTAATGTCGACGAAAAGGCTAAATCATGGGGATTTTTGAATATACTTTTCAAGTGGGTATATAGCGTCGATGTAAAGCTCGAAAAGGGTAATAAGGTTGGAAAGACAGCTCCAAAAAGATGAGCAGCAGCCTGAAGTTCCTCCGCAACATCATTGTGTCCATCCACTTCAAGAACTTGAAAATCTAATTCGATTGGCTGCCCTGAATAACTCTCGACGGCAAACATGTGCTCAACAGCAAGATTATCTCTTGCCTCTCCCAACGCAACATTTTTCTCAAAAAAATGAACGATTTCAATGGGAGGTTCATCACCATAGGTTGTCCAGGTTCTGACTAATAAGTCATTGCCATCGACTCGCCTATCCAGTTGCTTTGAAATGCAAAAACTCTCGAGTGAAATCGTCAATGCTTCATAGTCTTGAATCGGTCGATCGGTATCCACCGTTGATGCATGTATAGGTCGTAACGGCGCACCTTCATCATCCAGGAGATGTTCCAACGACACAAACCAAGCATTACGGTTCTGATTCGACATGTATCTTTAACGTTTAGCGTCTTCAACGGTAGCGCTGTTGGGTCATGCGCATCGGTCAATGCATTCCATCAACTGATTGCTCATTACAGCATTGATTTTCTTGATGCCAGCCTATGGAGGCGATCGCCTCCTCACTGATCACCCGCCTGAGACCAGAACTTAGGCATCACCTATCACTCTGGATGACTAGCACTCTGAATGAAAAGATATCTGGAACGCGCGATAGGCAACCCAACCATCTCGTTGTTCAACTACAACGTAGGTCAATCAAGTTACTGAATCAAAAGCAACAAAAGCAACATTACTGCTGAGCGTTAACCGAGTTGATTTACCTTACACGATTTTTCTATTCCTAGAATCTAAAGCTTAAAACCTCTTATCAACTGACTAGCGCCACCCGGACTTTAAACTAAGTTTTCATTTGTGTAAGGGTGTATCCCCAATCATGTAGAATCCTGAACACAGTTGAAGACTGTAGATAAGGTTTTAACAAAATGTCACATGATATGAAGCCGGTCGCTATCATCACGGGTGCGTCATCAGGAGTCGGACTGCACGCCACCAATGCACTCGCTAAGAAAGGATGGGCCGTAATTATGGCCTGTCGAAACGTCGAAAAAGCAAAGCATGAAGCTGCGACTCTTGGAATCCCTACCGATAATTACTCGGTCATTCACCTTGACTTGGCAGATCTCAAAAGCGTTCATCAGTTTGTAGACGACTTCCGAGCAACCGGGCGATCGCTCCAGGCACTCGTGTGTAATGCGGCAGTATACTTACCTCTTCTGAAAGAACCCCAGAGAAGTGCAGATGGCTATGAACTCAGCGTTGCCACCAATCATCTAGGACACTTTTTGTTGTGCAATTTGCTCCTCGACGATTTGAAGCAATCTCCTGCTACAGACAAGAGACTCATCATTCTTGGAACAGTAACAGCCAATCCAAAGGAGCTAGGCGGCAAGATTCCAATCCCGGCACCTCCTGACCTCGGGAACTTAGAAGGCTTTGAGGCCGGGTTTAAGGAACCCATCACCATGATTAATGGGATGAAATTTAAGTCTGGAAAAGCCTATAAAGACAGTAAGTTATGCAACGTCATGACGATGTTAGAGCTGCATCGACGCTATCACGACTCTACCGGCATTACGTTTAGCTCTCTTTATCCGGGTTGCGTGGCTGATACTCCCCTCTTCCGTAACCACTATTCCTTGTTTCGAAACATTTTTCCGTGGTTCCAGAAAAATATCACAGGAGGCTATGTGTCCCAAGAACTCGCCGGAGAGCGAGTTGCAACGGTTGTTGCAGACACAGACTATAAAGCATCTGGCGCATATTGGAGTTGGGGTAATCGTCAAAAAGCAGGCCGAAAGTCATTTCTACAAGAAATGTCAAATGAAGCCTTGAATGATGAAAAGGCCGAGAAACTCTGGGATCTAAGTTCTAACCTTGTGGGACTCAGCTAGATCGATATCGGTGTCGCTGTAACGGACTGAGTTACCTAACAAAACAGTCAAAATCCTTCATGATCCTAGGATGGGCCTAGCTTAACGGCAATAGCCCTTCGGGTATGGCACGCTAGTATCATCGCTAACCTATTTGCTCAGCCGAAGTTCCCTATCTCTTCTAGAGAGGCTGCGCCAACGACTCCGCTCAGGGAACTTCGGCTGAGCAGGGGTTTTAAGCATTGATATTAGGACAACAGCGTCACTTTTTTGCCCATGATGTAGGTATCTGCAATTGACCGATCATCGCCCATCATCATCAATGAGAACGTCAAATCGACCAATGCTTCCATCGTTTTGGCAGTGGGTTCAGGGTTACGCAAGGCCATGAGGGGGGTCGATCGTGGATCAAGCACAATAACGTCCGCTTCTTTTCCAGGGTCAAAGCTGCCAATCTGCTGATCTAATGACAAAGCTCTCGCGCCCCCAAGTGTTGCAAGAAACAACGCTTTAAATGGCGAGAGCTTCTGCTGACGAAGCTGAGCCACTTTGTATGCTTCGTTTGTCGTTTGTAGCATTGAAAAACTGGTACCTGCTCCAACATCTGTGCCCAAACCGACTTTGATTGGGCGATCGCGCGATTTGGCTTGCTCAATTTTGAAGAGACCGCTGCCCAGAAAAAGATTTGACGTCGGACAAAAGGCGATCGCCGCTTTTGCCTCAGACAACCGAGCAAACTCTGCATCAGTGAGCTGAACGCCGTGGGCAAACACTGAGCGTTCTCCAACCAGACCAGCCTGATCATAGACATCTAGATAACCTTTACGATGTGGAAACAGCGATTGAACCCATGCAACTTCATCAACATTTTCTGACAGATGTGTGTGCAGGTGAACATCTGGATAGTCTTTCAATAACTGGCCCGCTAGCTCCAATTGCTTGGGCGTTGACGTTGCAGCAAATCGAGGAGTCACCGCATATCGTAATCGTCCATTGTTATGCCATTTTTCAATCAGTGCTTTCGTATCTCGGTAAGACGATTCTGCCGTGTCACACACGTCAGCCGGTGCATTTCGATCCATCATCGCCTTACCCGCAATCATACGAAGATTGCGCGCTTGAGCAGCCTCAAAGAAAGCATCAACCGATTGAGGATAAACGGCTGCAAATACAAGGGCTGTCGTGGTGCCATTACGCAGTAATTCATCTAAAAATGCATCAGCAATCTCGCGTGCATAGGCCTTATCTTGAAACTTCTGCTCCGTTGGAAACGTGTATCGAGTGAGCCATTCTAATAACTGTTCGCCATAGGCAGCTATCATTGTCGTCTGCGGAAAGTGAATATGTGTATCCACAAATCCAGGCATTAGGAGGCGATCGCCATACATATCAGTGGGCACAGTTTCATAGTTCGATGCGAGATCAGCATAAGCGCCAAAATCATGAATGTTACCTGTCTCATTCACGACTAACAACCCATCCTGAATGTACCGAACACTGTCAATCTCAGGAATAAAAAATGGATCGTCAACGAAATCGAGAAAAGCACCACGAATTGCGGTCATTTCTGGCATGCTGATCACTCCCAGGAAAGATGTCTAATATGCGGAAACCCACTGTCGGTAACGTATTCGCATGACGATGGGCAAAACAATAAAGAAATAATGATCCGATTTGAGGTCTGGCACGTATTAACGAGTAGACATGCAACTTAGGAGGTTACTGGAATGCGTATATTACATGCAACTACTCGAACAATTGGATTGGCTAGCGTCGTGATCATGGGTAGCCTGCTGATGGCCACAACTGCTACGGCAGAATCTCTTTCAACTCTGGAGTCTGAATCCTCATCAGAGGTGAAGTCATCCGAGCAACGTGCCACGATTGCGGCGATCGCCTCTTCAAATGAATCCTTCGAAATCTTGACTGCTGCTCTTGAAGCAGCTGAGTTGGTCGACCTCCTCAATGGTTCCGATGCCTTTACCGTCTTTGCTCCGACCGATGCTGCCTTTGCAGCGCTACCTGAGGGCACAGTTGATGCACTTCTCCAGCCAGAAAACCGCGATCAACTGGTTCAGATCTTGACCTATCACGTTGTCCCAGGGAAGGTGATGTCAACTGACCTCAGCAACGGAGCTGTCGCTTCTGCCGAAGGTCGTCCGTTAGAGGTGATGATTGGTGAAAATGGTGTTTCCATTAATCAAGCAACAGTTATCCAGGCTAATGTCGAAGCCAGCAATGGTGTGATCCACGTCATTGATCAGGTCCTCCTTCCTCCAGAAGAGTAATCATTTCCTTGAGTGGATAGCTAGATAGGGTTGTTGAGCCCGCTCGGTGAGCGGGCTCAACACTGTTCAAAGCAATAGTTTAAAAACTCACACCGATCCCTGATGCCTATACATTATTCTTTGACTATCTATTTAAAACGATCTATGACCCTGTCTCATTTAATTCCTTCCCAAACCTTATCTCCCATCTCTTTTATGACTCAGCTCCGTGCAAGCACTTTTAGGCTGACACATTCGTTGGTCGGCATTGCAACGATCGCCTTAACGTCTGGAGTATTCTCGTTTTCGCCATCAGCCCAAGCGACTTCAAATAGCCAACTTGCGGTGCAAGTCAGCGGAATTCGCAACCAGGACGGGCAGGTCTGTCTCAGCCTGTTTGCAGGTCAGCAGGGGTTCCCGAGCCGAAACGCCAATGCTGTTCGAAGTGAATGCATTGCTGCAACAACCAGCCAGCCTCAAATTGTCTTCGATAATTTGTCTCCTGGAAGCTACGCAGTCGCTGTATTACATGACAGTAATAATGACCAATCGATGAATCGGAATTTTCTTGGCATTCCCTCAGAAGGTTTCGGCTTCTCAGGGAACCCAGTCATTCGTTCAGGTCCTCCTGCGTTCAGTGAAGCACTCGTTTTAGTGGCTGGTCCGAGAACCGACATTCAGATTCGGCTCACCTATCTCTAAAATTCTCCATCATCACGGCTCTACCGAAACGACTTTTGGTATAGTACCCTACGGTATTCAACGTTTCTTTGATGTCTGCCGTCTTGCTGATTAAGCTGCCGTGCTGGTTCGATTATCAATCAACCCTCACATCCGCGAACAATGACATCAAGCCTCACTTTGTCGAAGTTTAGATCCACAATGGCATCGGACTTACCGCCACCTTCATCTGTCCCGTCTTCACGACCCTCTGACCGTGACGTGCTGGTCGCGCTTCAACAAGGTCAAATCGGTGCTCTGAGCCAACTGTATGACCGACATGCCTCTCTCATCTACAGCTTGGTCTACCGAATTCTGAATGATACAGAAGATGCTGAAGACATCACTCAAGACGTTTTTCTGAAGCTTTGGAACCAGCCAGATCGTTATGATCCAAATAGGGGCTCGCTAAGCAGCTTCTTGGTTACCATGGCGCGATCGCGAGCCATCGACAAGCTCCGGCGACGAGGGTCTCGATTTCGGTTCCTTCAGCGTTGGCAAGCCATTATTGTCCATGATTCACATGGTGCAACTCCGCTCGAATCTGTTTCCTCAGACGAGCGATCGCAACTGGTGACCTCAGCCTTGAGCGAACTTTCTGAAAAAGAACGCCAAGTCCTAGAGCTGTCTTACTATGACGGACTCAGTTACGCTGAAACAGCAGAGCGCCTGAATCTTCCGCTTGGCACCGTTAAATCACGCGCCCGAAGCGGACTCCGCAAACTTCGACAAACCCTAAAGCACTCCTACTGAACCGAGCCTACCCGAACGGACATGATTCGCCCTAATCCCCCTGATAACTGGCACGACTACCTAATCGATTATGCGCTGGGTAACCTCAACGCAGAAGAAACGAATGCACTTCAGGAGCAGATCGCGGCGGACCCCAATCTTGCACGCGCGCTGTCAGAGATTGAAGCATCGCTCTCTGCACTTCCCTATGGGTTACCTCAGCGATCTCCTGCTGCTTCTCTCAAATCCTCGCTCTTAGAGAAGGCAGCAGAAAGTCGGGTGGGAGCAAATCACGTGATCGATGAGCATACTCGACCGGCCCAATCATTACAGCAACCATCGAAACAACAACCATCAAAACGGCGAACCATTCGACTTCAACCACTTTTTGGAGCCATTGCTGCATCTGTTGCCGTTGCGATTGGAATTGACAACCTCCGACTCCGGCAGCAAGTTGCCCAGAAAGTTCAGCTCAGACAAATGCTTCGTGAAAACCAAGCTGAGATTGAGCAGCTCCGCAACCAGCTACAGGATGTCAATACTGTCATGGCATCCCTTCAAGAACCCCGAACAATCCTATATTCACTGATTGGTACTGGGCCAGCTGAAGGGGCAACCGGGAGCCTTGTTGCGAACCCAGACCATCAACATATGGTGTTGGTATCGGAGAATCTACCCAAGCTCTCTAATGAGCAGATTTATCGGCTTTGGGCGATCGCCGATGCAGCTGATGCAACAGCGTCTCCTGAATATTGCGGGCAGTTTCGACCGGGTGAGGATGGCACAGCTCAATGGGATGCTCCAAC
>JBCBLF010000048.1:0-24839 GCA_038520475.1 Cyanobacteria bacterium J06627_8 | reverse complement strand
ACAGGGTTTGATTGAGGAGGAGAGAGGCTAAACATGCTGTGATGGGCAACGGCACCATCGCCATGACAACCCAGAAAAAATATCCTGTCGTCACTACCCCCAATATGAGGGGTAAGAGTTTGTTAAAGGTGAATGGGGCGATGCCGAACCAGGTTCCGACCCGGTAAAGGAGAGTGTAGCCAACTGGAGTCACCGACTGAAAATAGTCGGCAATCAGATCGTTAGAAAACAGCTCTGGTTGTTGAAATCGCTGCATCCAAAATAGATATTGGCGAGCATCGTCCTGAACAATGCGCTCGGCCCGAAAGCCGTCCTGCAAGGCCATCACGCCAAAAAGAATTGGAATGGAGATGCTGAGCCCCCACCACAGCGCTGTTTTCGCCGTGAGCGCCCGTGGCGTTTGGGTAATCAGAGCCGCATGGATTCGGTCAAGCAAGGTCATGCATTCTCTCAGGCAGGAACAGTCCACCACATATTTAGAGCCCAGCCATTCAGTTATCTGCTATTAAGACTGCTCAGTTTTGTTCGTAGCCCATAGCCAGTCTTCTTGTTCGTTGGTGCTTAGAGTAACAGGTGTTGAAACAATTTGCTGCCTACGTTCAATGCGATTGCGTAGTCGGTTGGAGGGTAAATACAAATACACAGAGTCAAAACCGTCAGGCACATTAACTTGATGGGCCTGTTCGGCAAGCTGAAGACGAACTCCTGGGTTTAACTCATGGCTGAGGGAGAGTAGCCGACCGGCAGGTTGTCGATCACTGACGATTAGCGGGCGATCGCTCTGATTAATGACTTCAGCTACGTCAGGAATTCGACGACTTTTGGCATAGCTCTTGTGCCACCAGACTGGTACTTGAGTGTTGACAGCACATGAGAGGATTCCGCCTGCCGCAAGAGTGATCGCCACCATTCGCCATCGAAACCTCACACGGCGTCGAGCCCGCACCGCAAAGGGACGCTCGACTAGCTTAACGGTCAAAAAGTAAGCAATCGCAATTTCAAGCCCCAAGTAACACGGGACAGCGTAACGGGTGATGCTAGAGCGACGGCCTCCCAATAAAACATCAGGCCCGATAATCGCGAGTCCGGTGACGCCAATCAGCGTGGTGATGAATAAGGCACTTGAAAGCGGAGCCCGTCTCCACATAAATATCAGGGCGGCGATCGCCAGGGCGGCGAGTAGATAGTGCGCTGGATTGATCGCGCTGGGGCCTTGGTTTAGGTCAAAAAAGATGCGGCTTAAGTTGAGTAACCAAAAGAGCGGCATCGAACCGGAGCGATTGGCATTAACAGATGCAGTGTTTCCTACAAACTGATCAAATCGCGTGATGATGACTACCATCCAAGGCGCGAACAGCAACAAACTGAGCAACGCTGCTGCAATGTAGTTAACGGTTCGGCGACTCAACGCTAGTCCCTCATGGAAGATGACATGTAAGCCATGGCTGACTAATACAAACCCTGAAAACGGGTGAACGTATAGGCCAAATGCCGATGTGAGGCTATATACGAGCCATGTCCAAGGTTTATTGATGCGTATTGCCCATAAGCAGCAGGCGCTGGATAGCAAAATAGCCAGTGTCCACAGGCTATATTCCCGTGCTTCTTGGGCATAGAGCAGGTGAAATGGGGCGACTGAGAAGAGTGCCGTTGATACCCAAGCCACAAGAGGTGCCTTAAATAGCTCAACGCAGAGCCAAAACATGCACGGGAGAGTCAGCAAACTGATGAGAACGGACAGTAATCGGATGGCGACTACGGTGTGCGGTGCATTCAGCATCCAGGCTCTGGCCATCAGGTAGTACATCGGAGAATGCTCTGGATGCTGCTTGAGAGCACTCATCGTGTTGCTCAGACCATCGACAGCAGAGGGATATTGATAGGTCTCCAGAAAATCTCCAACGGTTGTCACTGAACCGGTGTAGGCATCTGCAACCATTTCTTCTTGGGTGTAACCCGATATTCGCAGAGAGGTCATCGTCTCGTCATGCCAATACACCTTGTTCCCGATGTTGTAGAACCGGAGACCGATGCCTAGCACTAAAAGAATGACAACAAAGTTACGAATCCAGAGTGACGAGTTCAGGGAGGTCAGTCGTTGCGACGTAAACGCCATGACAAACAGATAGATAACAAAAATAGGCTCGCAGATACGCCTAGCATGCCTGTAGTTATGCCCCAAGCCATTAGCGATCGCCGTAGAAGTACACTACCACTCTGCCAATGCTCGATAAAGCGCAATTTTTATTGTTCTCTTCTTACGATGCACCCTTCTACATTTTCTACATTTATTTAAGCGCACTCATGTAAGCTCAATTAAGGGCTATCTCTGTTTGTGAGTGACGGTGAGCGTCGTCTATCACTATCGCAGTTAGTCACGAGACCTACAGCATTAAGACTGACGCAGTTGAACGTTGTTTCGTAGGCTGCTTTCGAGAAAAGACGTTCCCAAAAACCAAAATTTTGTATGAAATGCGTCAGTCGTGAGCCTGTGGTGTCAATCTGATCACTGTAGATTTTGCGTGTAGCCGTATTGCTGTATCTATAGATGTGGAAGGAAAGGTTCTTACAAGAGCATGGAGTGCTTTATAAACCCCCTTCTAAGACGGAGAGTTATGGCTATCGTGCACACTTCACATCCAGAAAAGTTCCACCGAGCTACTTCATTGGAACTGCCTGATGGACGAGGAGTCGGCAATTCGCCATTGAAATTGTCATAAGAGCAGACGTGGCAGAAAATCAGATCTCCTAATTGAAAAGCTCTTTACTTTTCAATCATCTTTGTTACATAATTCAACCATAGATAAAATCAAATCTTAAGAGTAAAAACGATAGCTTCAGTTCTATGAATTGAAGCTGGAATGAGTCAATATGGAGAATCCAGCTTTGCCCGCTCTGCATTGATTCAAATGATTATTGTTGTTCCGTTAACTGAGTCCAGCCGTTTCATGACGCAGCTTCTTATTGAAACATTTTGGTTTGTCCCTTGCTATCCTCTCATCGGGATGTTGGTGAGCCTGTTTTGGTCGCCAGGATTTGTCCGGCGGACAGGGCCTCGTCCCGCAGGATATGTCAATCTGCTGACAACTTTTCTAGCTCTGATTCACAGTTTCATTGTGTTTCCGGCGATATGGAATCAGGAACCGCTGCACATTGAATCACTTTGGCTACAGGTTGCGGATTTAACCCTAGCGATTCCTCTAGAGATTTCTGCGATCACGGTTGGTGCCGTCATCTTAATCACCGGACTGAACTTTCTGGCTCAGGTTTATGCGATTGGATATCTGGAGATGGACTGGGGATGGGCGCGATTTTTTGGATTTCTGGCTTTGTTTGAGGCTGGAATGTGTGCGCTCGTTATCTGCAACTCTTTATTCTTTAGCTATATCATTCTGGAAATTTTAACGCTGGGAACCTATCTACTGGTTGGCTTTTGGCTGAATCAGTCACTTGTTGTGACGGGGGCAAGGGACGCGTTTTTGACGAAGCGGGTCGGAGACCTGTTTTTGTTGATGGGAGTATTGGCGCTGTATCCACTTGCCGGAACTTGGAATTTTGATGAACTGGCCCAATGGGCAGAAACGGCCCAGCTGGCACCTGCGACGTCCGCATTGCTTGGGCTGGCGTTGATTGCGGGCCCAATGGGCAAATGTGCTCAGTTTCCGCTTCATCTCTGGCTTGATGAAGCAATGGAAGGACCCATACCCAGCACGATTCTTCGAAACTCTGTCGTTGTGGCAACGGGAGCGTGGGTGCTGACTAAGCTGGAGCCTGTTTTGATGCTGTCGCCAGTGGCGTTGACTGTGATGATTGTCATTGGTTCAGCAACGGCCCTTGGAGGTGCTCTGATTTCGATGGGGCAAGTCGACATCAAGCGATCGCTCTCTTACACCGTCAGTTCTTACATGGGGCTGATCTTCATTGCTGTTGCGACTCACCACACTGAAGCTGCTTTACTCCTGATCCTCAGCCATGCCCTTGCACAGGGATTGCTAACCATGGGAGCTGGGTCCATTATTTTGAATACCATCACCCAAGACTTGACTCAGTTGGGTGGTCTGTGGAGCCGTCGCCCAATTTCTGGAATCTGTTTTCTTGTGGGTGTTGCTGGACTGATTGGCTTGCCGCCGTTAGGAGGATTTTGGGCGCTGTTAAAGCTGGCAGATGGGTTATGGTTGACGCATCCTTGGCTATTTGCGCTAGTGCTTGTCGTGAACGGCTTAACCGCGTTCAGCATGATGCGAGAGTTCGGGCTGATTTTTGCAGGTCCTTCTAAAGAGATGACGGAGCGAGCACCCGAAAGCTTTTGGCTATTGATTGTGCCGATGATGGGTCTACTTGGCTTCACGCTGCACTTACCAATAATTTTGGAGAGTTTATCGTTACTTCCAAGTTGGGCTGCTCTCGATAAAAGCGTTGCACTTTTGCTGTTGTGGTCGAGTCTATTGGGCTGCTTTGTCGGTGGTGTTGTCTACATCGGTTCATGGATTCAAAAGCCTGTTCGTTTACCGATAGTGTGGGTGCAGAATTTCTTCGCCAACGATTTGTACACGCCACAGCTTTACCGCGCAACGATTGTGTTTGGTGTGGCGACTGTCTCCTTCATTGCAGACTGGTTTGACCGCTTTATTATTGACGGCGTGGTGAACCTTGTTGGTCTGGTTTCTCTCGTCAGTGGTGAAACTCTGCGATATAGCAATAGTGGTCAGAGTCAGTTTTACATCTTAACGATCGCCCTAGCGAGTGTCGCGATCGCCTTAGCGGTGGGTTGGGCGCCTGTTGTTCATCTCCTGTTTCCACAGTTCTAGTCCCGCTCTTGGGTAAATGGTTAGCGAATTGGCCAATTGGCCGTTAGATGCAATGTTCGATGTCTATGTGGTGAAAAGCGATTCAGAAGTTCTATGCTCAGTACACTGATTTGGTTTCCTGTTTTAAGCGCGCTCGGCATCACCCTATTGCCCATTCCGCCCCATCGACTTAAGCTGTCGGCATTGATCCTGAGTGGCCTAGTTTTGGTATGGACGCTGGGGTTATCGCTTCAGCTCGACTTTACGAATTCAGCGTTTCAGCTACAGGAATATGTGTCCTGGCTACCATTGTTGGGATTGGACTATGACTTGGCCGTTGACGGACTGTCGTACCCCATGTTGGTGCTCAATAGCTTCTTGACTTGGATCGCCATTTACAGTAGTAACGAGCAAACCAATCGCCCTCGATTTTTCTACTCGCTGATGCTATTGGTCAGTGGAGCGGTTGCGGGAGCGTTTTTAGCCCATAATCTCTTACTCTTCTTTTTGTTCTATGAGATTGAGCTGATTCCGTTTTATCTGCTGGTTTCAATTTGGGGAGGCGAAAAGCGAGGCTATGCCGCAACCAAATTCTTACTCTACACGGCACTATCGGGCGCGCTCATTTTGTCTGCATTCTTGGGTATTGTCTGGTTAACCGATGCGTCTAGCTTTGCTTACACTTCTCTCGCGGGTCAATCTCTGTCCTTGGGGCTACAAGTGTTATTGCTGGTCATTCTCCTCATTGGCTTTGGCATTAAGGTACCTTTGTTTCCGCTTCACACCTGGTTGCCCGACACCTACGTTGCTGCGTCCTCTCCAGTCGCTATTTTGTTGGGTGGAGTCTTGGCAAAGCTGGGTGCTTATGGACTCTTGCGGTTTGGCTTTGTGCTGTTCCCGGATGCGTGGGCGTTGCTATCCCCTGGACTTGCAACCTGGGCGACCATCAGCGTCCTCTATGGTGCAATGGTGGCGATCGCCCAAAAGGACATCAAGCGAATGGTGGCTTACAGCTCAATTGGACACATGGGGTACATCCTTCTCGGGGCGGCGTCTCTCACGGCACTCAGCATGGTTGGAGCCGTGGCTCAAATGGTTGCCCATGGACTCATCCTTGCAATTCTGTTTCATCTCGTCGGAGTGGTCGAAACGAAGGTTGGGACCCGAGAGCTGGATGTGTTGAATGGATTGATGAATCCGATTCGTGGGCTTCCGCTCATCAGTGCGCTGCTTGTTCTTGGCGGCATGGCAAGTGCAGGGATTCCAGGACTGGTCGGCTTTGTCGCTGAATTTCTGGTGTTCCAAGGCAGCTATCGTGTGTTTCCTTGGCAGACCCTCTTCTGCGTGGTGGGTAGTGGACTCACCGCTGTGTATTTTGTGATTTTGCTGAACCGGACCTGTTTCGGTCGTTTGGATAATGCGATCGCCTACTTCCCTAAGGTGGAATGGCGGGAACGAGTTCCCGCACTGATATTGGTTAGTGCGATTCTCTTCCTGGGTGTACAGCCAACCTGGCTCGTGCGGTGGAGCGAATCGACGATGACGGCGATGGTCGAATCTGCCTCTCCGATTGCGATGGAGGAGGTTGCATTCCAAGATCTGATTCATGATGTCACTAACCATTGGAAGGGGCGATCGCCGTCTACGATTGCAGAACTTCCTGCTCCTCCACTCCTAACTGATGCCCCATAGCCTTGCCTCCGCTGATGAGATCTCGCTGGATTCAGACAACAGGAATCCTCGACGACGACCCCATTCACTCAACTTCACGTCCTTGTTTCAAGGTACTGATGCCACTGACTTCTCACTCTACTTCTCACCCTTGCCATGACGACGACGCTCAACCCGACGCTCAACACTCAACTCCCGCCCTCGACCCATGAGTTTGCCGAGATTATTCATCGTCTTGAAGCGGGTGGCTCAATGCTGCCCGATACACCTGAGAATCTCATGCAGATTATTGGGATTTACAAAGCCTATGCCGTGCCGATGGATTTTTATTGGCGCGACTTGCTCTACATTGCTGAACGGGTGTTTCTCAATCCGCTGCCTGCCTTTAAATACTTTCTGCCCAAGGAATACCTTGATCTGCCCAATCACTATGCTGGAGACGATGCTGACCTGCGAATCTGGCGTGGAGAAGCGACAGCTCATCCAGAATTGATGGACTTCATCAAAAAGGGTGAAACCAATTCTCGGATGCCGAAGCTGTTTCACCACCTTTGGCACGATCGCATCAATATGGAATTTGCAGAAGCCTGTATGCGGGCCATGCTCTGGCATCGTCGGATGGTTGCTCCTGTTAATCGATTTGATGCGTATCTGGATACCCCCGAATATAGTGCCAATGCAGACCGTGCGATTCGAGCTTATTTCCAGGGCAATCCGGTCATGCTGGGGCTTTACAAGCTGTTCCCAGAGATGTTTATTGAGCAAGTTCGGCAGCTCTCCTACTACTCGAACTTGGGACTGTTTTGGGAAGTGATGGCCCCGGTTTTCTTCGAAATGTCTGATCTGTACGATGAAGGCAAATTCACTACAGTTCCAGAGGCAATGGACTTTTTGGTGAATGGCATCTTTGCGATCGCTGGACGCCCGATTTATCACCATGCCCATATTCGGGGAGAATGCTACGAAATTATCCCGAAATCAAAGGGCTTTATGTGGCTTTACGAAGCTGCACTTCCTTATGTAGAGGCCGTGTTTTACCGCACGTCTCCCTTCCGGGGTACGAAGTCTTATAATGCCCAGGCCAAGCAAATTCCGTTAGAGCAGGAAAACTTTCACTACGGCATTTTGTATGCGGATGTGTTTCCGGTAGGAACGGCGGGCATTCCACCGACGTTGCTGATGCAAGACATGCTGCACTTTTTACCCCCCTATCTGGTGGAGTATTACGCGAAGCATTGTCGCGGCCAGGATGACACGTTGATTCAGCTTGGCATCAGTTTCCAGCGCTCGATGTATAACGTGACGTCTGCGGTGATTCAAGCACTTCGGACCGCACTCCTGTATCCGCTGGATGATTCGAATCCCGATCATTTGTTGACTAATCGACAGTTCTTCGAATCGCAACTGGATCGATTTAAGCGCCCTGAAGCCCGACTGCGCAATATTCAGCATGACGACTATCGCTGATAGCAGAAATCGGCTTGCTTTCACCGGCTTCTTCCATTTGCGAATCCAGAACTATTGAAGATTATGAGGTCCGCATTATGCCCGATATTGTTGATATTGCTGTAGGTGCAGGGAGTTTTCAAACGCTGGTCACAGCGGTCCAAGCTGCAGGACTTGTGGAGACCCTCAAGAGTCCCGGCCCATTTACAGTTTTTGCGCCAAATGATGAGGCGTTTGCCAAGTTGCCTCCTGGAACCATCACAACCCTGGTTCAAAACATTCCGCAGCTTACGCGGATTTTGACGTATCACGTTGTGCCTGGAAAATTGACGCAAGCGGATTTAGCTCAACACGAATCTGTGATTTCCGTAGAAGGATCGCCGATTCCGATTCACACAGCGAATGGATTTGAGGTAAAGAATGCAACAGTTGTCGCCGCTGACATTGAAGCAGACAACGGCATTATTCATGTGTTAGAAAAGGTGATTCTAATGGGGTGACTAGCGATGTAGCCATCGCTAGTTCCGTTAGGGCAAACCACTATTAAGGATTAGGTTTCTGATGATTCGTCGAGACCGACAATCTCGCGAACTCGATAAATGGGGCGACCTTGTGATTCGTGATAGGTTCGCATCATCAGTTCGGCTAGAACACCGAATCCGCAGAGTTGGATGCCTGCCAAAAATAGCATTACGGCCAGGATCAACAGGGGGCGATCGCCAATATTCTGCCCCAACGCCAGCTTTACAAACGTCAAATATATCCAAATTAGAATGCCAATGCTGGCTGAGCCGAGCCCAAACAGACCAAACACATGCATTGGGCGGGTCAAAAACTTCTTCATAAAGAAGATAGTGATGAGGTCCATAGTGACGCGGAAGGTGCGACCTAGACCGTACTTGCTATGTCCAAATTTGCGTGCATGGTGACGAACCGGGACTTCGGTAATGCGTCCGCCTTCGATAAAGGCGAGTGCCGGGAGAAATCGATGGAGTTCTCCGTAGAGATTCATATCAGCAACGAGTTCAGCACGATAGGCTTTGAGCGAACAGCCATAATCATGTAGACGAACACCCGTCACCAGTCCAATGAGCCAGTTGGCGATGCGAGATGGCAACAATCGAGTGAGTGCGGCATCTTGGCGGTCTTTTCTCCACCCGCTCACCATGTCGTACCCCTCTTCCAAAATGTTGAGCAGCATCAAAATATCTGCTGGATCATTTTGGAGGTCACCGTCCATTGTGATGATGACTTTTCCTTGGGCGTAATGGAAGCCAGCCGCCATCGCAGCAGTTTGCCCATAGTTGCGACGGAGAATCACCGCTCGAATATCAGGGCGATCGCTCGCTAAATCTTGCAGTAGGGCTGTCGAACCATCACTCGAACCATCATCCACCAACACCATTTCATAGTGGAGCCCCGTTTTTATGGCCTCAGTGGCGATCGCCTCAACCAAATGAGTGAGGCTCTCAACTTCGTTATAGATGGGCACCACAATCGACAGCTCAGGTCGCTGTGATGTTGAAGAGGAGAGCGTTTCGACGGACGCTGAGAGCAGAGAATCAGTCATGGCACCGGCAGATGGTCAAGAATAATATGAAGAACAGCAGCTTACATTACTAGGCAACAAACCTGCTTTGAGCACTGCACACGACACCTCCTGTGTGTCGCTGTGCCCTTGAGCGTACCACATCGCATTCATGGATTGAGCGCTAGACGAGCCACTATCACTGAGAGGTCAGTTCTGGAGATTTTTTGGAGATTTCAATATCCTACGAGCTACCGCTTGGGGATTAGGACGCGTAAGCTTTTTGGACAGCACTCAATCGTAACAGGAGTCATGCCAATCATTTCCCCGTCTACAACGACTTTTTGTGGTGGATCTGTCTGAATGGTAACGTTGTGAACTCGTCCGTGACGAACGTTAGGTTGGTTAACCGGGGTCTTCACCAGGGCAGAACCAAACGCACTTATTAACGAGGTTACCGCTTCTAGTTTTGATTCAGGAGATGAGATGGTCAAGTCCAACAGGCCGTCTGTGTAGTCAACATCGCCAAGCCCTTGCGCTAACACAGACGTTGGTGGAGCAGCGTTGGCAACCGTCAATGCTCCCGCTTGAGCCGCATAGGACGCGCCGCTCAAGTCTGCTTCCACCTCGAATAGATCTTGTTCGTTTAATTGTTGCCAGCCCGCCATCAAATAGGCCAGCGTTCCCCATTGATCTTTCAGTTCTCGGCTTGCTCGTTCAACCATTTCAGCTTCAAAACCGATCCCTGCCAGCAAAATCATCGGCTTACCGTTGCATCGGGCCGTATCAACAACAATGGTATCGCCGCCCAAAATCGTACGACAGGCACTTCGAATGGGTGTAATTGTTGTGGAAATGCCGATTGCCATGCAAAATGCGTTGGCGGTTCCCCGAGGAATGATGCCAAGCGGAATATCGGTGTTGACCAGTTGTCCGGCAACGGCTGACACTGTACCGTCTCCTCCAGATGCGATAACCAGGTCACTGCCAGCTTCTACAGCTTGCTTGGCGAGTTGTGCAGCGCTCATGGTTGGGGTTGTTGTGTAGACATGAAAGTTGAAATGTGGGTCTAACATTTCGCGAATCAGCGACAGGTCAGTGTCGGCATTGCCTGTGCCTGAGACAGGATTAAAAATCAGGTGCGCCGTTTTAGTTCGGGCGAGATTTTCCAAAATTAAGATGCTTGTCGCGCTGTTGAGCCCTAGAGGGACATTATGTAGTTGACAGGCTCGAATAAGCGTTCGCATGTCTGCGTCATGGGCGATGACTGTCTTAGGATCAATGAGAAAAATCACGGCTCGTACTGAGCCCGCGATAACCTCTGCTGCGACTTGGATGTCACCTCCCATGGTTTCTGCTGCTAAGCATTCAACGTCCAGTTCTGTTGTGCTTTGAATGCGTTGGCCTGTAATGAGTGGTGCAATCAGTCGATAGCGCGACAATACTGGAATACGTTCTTTAACGAGCGTCATTAGCTCGTCTAGCTGAGTATCGTGAGCAATCAGAGCAAGGGTAGGAGCCATAGGCGATACAGAAAAATGAGACTTATTGGCTTGATGGGGCTGGACTATCAGGTTTTGTGGACGGTGACATTAAGTTCGGGCCCTGTGAGAAACGCAGAGGTGTAAACGCTGCAATATGGTCAAACAGATTCAAGGGCTTTCCGTAGGTTTCCGTTGTGATGCTGGAGGAGGCGATCGCCCTCTGCTGCATCGATGTCAGCCCAGTGCATCAGCAATGCGAGTTTAACTCGGCGGTTGCTGCGTTCGAGCAACTCTTCAATGGCCGGTCGATCGAGTTCAGTCAAGTCTTTGATGATCCGAATGGCTCGATCATAGAGCTTGCTATTGGTGACTGACACATCCACCATGCGGTTGCCGTAGACTTTGCCCAACTTTACCATCGCTCCAGTTGAAAGAATGTTGAGGGCGAGTTTGGTTGCCGTTCCCGCTTTCAGTCGTGTCGACCCAGCGAGCACCTCCGGCCCAACTAACAGGCGAATATCCACATCGACGTCTGCGCTGACCTGCTCTGCGGGAACACAGGCCATAAAAATCGTCTTTGCTCCTCGTTTGCGGGCTTCTTTTAATGCGCCATGCACATAGGGTGTTGTTCCTCCAGCGGTAATTCCGACGACCACATCGAGTCGCGTGACCTCCCGTTGGGCGATCGCCATAGCCCCGTCATCAGGCAAATCTTCGAGTCCCTCAGAACTACGAACTAAGGCTGAGTTTCCGCCAGCAATGATGCCTTGCACCAGTTCAGGGGGCGTACAAAACGTAGGAGGACATTCAGATGCATCGAGGACGCCCAATCGTCCGCTGGTTCCTGCCCCCACATAGAATAATCGGCCTCCTTTGCTGAGCGCGGCTGCAATACAGTCCACCGCAGTCGCCAAATCATCGCGGGCGATCGCCATCGCCTGAATCACCGTTTGATCATCCTTACAAAACACATCCACCATTTCCACCGTCGAGAGCTGGTCGAGGTTAGCGCTCGCTGGATTGTTTTGCTCGGTCAACAAGTATCCCCGCTCAGGCACGGGTGTATGATCAGTTCCCTGTGGCGTCATTGTTGTTTTTTACTCGCACGTCCAGAACATGGCCAACTTTTTATACCATTTCTCATCGTTCTGTCGTTGACGATTGTTGGTTTTCCTTCCAGTTAGGAGGTTCTAAATGTCTTCATCACAGGAGAACACGATTCTTTTTCTTCATTTGATGAAAACGGGCGGTCGCACGCTAGCGAGCATTCTGAAGCAAAACTTTGCGAACGATACTCGATTTCATTGTGGCCAACGTCCAGGGGAAACGATCGGTGATCTTTCTCAGCTATCTGATGACAAGCGGCGATCGCTTCGACTCATCCATGGTCATTTTCGATTTGGTATTCACCATCAGTTGCCCCAACCCTTCACCTATATCACGCTGCTCAGAGATCCCATTGAGCGAGTGATTTCTCACTATTACTATGCGCTGCATACCCCCAAGCACTATACTCACCAGCTTGTGGTTGAAAATCAGATGCCCCTTTCAGCGTATGTTGAACATGGAATTATCGATCTCAACAATGGGCAGGTTCGGGCGATCGCTGGCGACGTTTCACAATCATTCAAGTTTGGTGAGCAGAACAATAGTCTCTTATATGAAGCGCAGGCAAACCTTGACGCATATTTTTCACTCGTCGGCATCACTGAGCGATTTGACGAGAGCCTGTTGTTACTCAAAAGACAATTCAACTTAACTCGCGTTCTCTATACCCGAGCCAATGTTAATTCATCACGACGGGCGCAGACCCCTATTTCTGACGATGATATTGAATGCATCAAGCACTACAACTCGCTTGATATTCAGCTGTATGAGCGGGCAAAACAACAGCTTCAGCATCAAATTGAGCAGGCAGGGGCATCATTTCAGACTGAACTCAAATTGTTGAAAGAGTTGAATACTCAATATGAAGGCGTTCAAACGCATCTAAACACTGTCAAGCATCAGCTTTCCAAGGTACGAACGGTCCTTCGGCAAGCCAGACGCAAACGGAACCGAATGAAAACAGCTCTACAGCACCAAGAAGCCGAATATTTTGAACAGCTAAACAGCCCGAGTGGCAAGCTCTGGCAATTATGGGATGACCTCAAGCAAAACTTATTCATCTCTCATCGCATCAACGGCGATTAATCATGCCCAGATTTGGGTGAGTGTTGGTGACGGGTGCGTTGGTGCAACAATACAGATTGAGGGAATGCTATGGAAGAATGACGATATCTCTATGCAGGCTCTTTTTCTTCGCAGAGGTTCTTGTTTGATATGACTAACGGCATATCGATAGATTCAACGGGAAAACGCTCTTAGTAGCGATTACGACACAGAAAATTGATTGCGATCGAGAGCCTGGCGATGGTTGGTTCGGTAATAACGTTCAGATTCTTAAAGATTCTGCATTGGCCGACTTAACCCTTCTGATTGTTCACACACATCAATGAAATCTTAAATGTATGATTGGAAACCTCTTTAAGATCCGTATGTGTTGTCTGCGACATGGATTAAAACGGTTTTACTCGAACCACGCTGAGATAAACATGCGTCGTTCTGCATCAAAATAGAATGGTACAAAATGAAGCTAATGAATATTCTTAAACACGCGGCTACAGTATCGGTTCTCGCGATTTCATCGGGAATAGCTATCAGTTTGCCTCAGCCAGCGAGAGCAGACTATCAGTCCTTTGGGCTGACGCCTGGATTTACCCCTGACCCTCAAATTGGAACTGGCTATTCCGGAGGCAGCCGATCAACCGATGACTGCGGTTTCGTAGATAGCGCGAATTCGCCTGATCACGTCGTTCAGCTCAATCAGCCATTTAGTTTCTTGAGAGCATCGGTTAATGCACCCGGAGATGTGACGCTGCTCATCGAAGGTCCCGATGGTCGGTACTGTTCAGATGACGCCAATGGTTTAATGCCAGAGATTGCAGGCTATTGGCCAGCAGGAACCTATAGCGTTTGGATTGGTGATTGGGATCAGGGCGGCTATCGATATCAGTTTAGTTTGAGTGAATTTTGAATGAATATCGATTAGTTTGAGTGAATAGCGCGATCGCATGAGTTGCGATCGCGCTATTCGCATACTATGCGTATAAATCGGCGACGTATTCTCCATAGCCGTTATATGGCAAGGTCGGTACGACTTCATAGCTAAACTCCGTTCCGGGCTGGAGTAGCTTTTCTTCGCGTTGTGACCAGCGTGGATGAGGCACCTCTGGATCAACATTCGACTCAAATTTATATTCGTAGCTATTAATCGTATTCCAATAGGTCGCAGGTTGGGTGTCGACAAATTCAATTTTGACAATTGACTTCGCCCCTTTAAACCCATATTTCCACGGCACGACCATGCGAATCGGCGCACCATTTTGTTTCGGCAGGGTTTGACCATAAATGCCGACGGCAAAGAAAGCTAGCTCGTTCGCCATTTCTTCAATCCGAAGACCTTCAGTATACGGCCATGGCAGAAAAGAGGATCGGAGTCCGGGACCTGTGGTGATGTCTGGATCGTAGTAGGAGGTAAATCGAACATAGCGTGCGTTGGATTTTGGATCAGCCGCTTCAAGCAGCGATCGCATGGGAAACCCAATCCATGGAACGACCATTGACCATGCTTCAACACATCGAAATCGATAAATGCGCTCTTCTAAGTCAAACGCAGTCATCAAGTCATCTAAATCATAGGTGATGGGGTTATTGACCAACCCAGTGACCTCGACCTTCCAGTCATCGGTTGGGAGAGATTGAGCGTTTTCCCATATGTTTTTTGAGCCACCAAACTCATAAAAATTGTTGTACGTCGATGCTACGACGCGTCCAGTGAGGGGGCGATCGCCTTCAATGAACGCATTGTTTGACTGAAATGATAAATCGGACAATCCCGCAAGCGGTTCCATGCCTCCAGCTCTTGCCGATCGTTGAGCTTTTTGACACCCCATTAGAGACATGGCAGATGCACCGATGCCTGCACCGACGAGAGCCTTCATAAACTGACGACGGTTAAAGAAAACCGACTCTGGCGTGATTTGATACTGTGAAACAGCCCGAGGCTTGGGCTTACGGATAAAAACCATAGTTGCAAATGATGTCAGAGTAGCAAGAGAACACGTAAAAATAAGTAAGCAAAACTCGATGTCGCCGCAATGCGATTCCTTTCTTCTACTATAAAGTGGCTCTGTCGAACCATTCGATGAGATTGTCGCTCAACGGCTGAACTGAATATAGCTTTCCCAAATGGTTACGCTAGCTTTAGCGATCGACTGCGAAATTGACTTTGAATATGTTTTGTGAGTCGATCCGTAGGTCTAAAAAAAACGTCTGGGCCAAAAAAAGATTGCACCACAAAACTTTGTGTCAAAACTGAGCGGTCGATTGCTGTAAAGGTACGATTCCTAGATGTTTGATTCCTATGTAGCAGTATGCAACTGCCGTGCTTCATTGATGTGAATGGCACTTAAATTAGTCATGTGAATGGGATGAGGCTCCTATAGAAAAACAGGAACTCAACCCCTCGACTTTGCAAATCCGACTACACTAGGGGTGCAATGGCTCGCGTTGCTCGCGCTGTTTTAGGCTAACTCCCATGACGTTTTCGGTTATCCTCATCAGATGATTGAACTCATGTGTTGTTCAGTGGTGAGTCTCGTTCGCATGGCCCAGTTCTGAGCTATTTTTCCCATCTGTCATGTTGTGCTCACTGCATATTGAGAATTTTGCATTAATCGACTCTCTAGACCTGATGCTAGGGAATGGCTTGAACGTGCTTACCGGAGAAACGGGAGCAGGTAAATCCATTATTCTTGACGCGCTAGATGCTGCACTGGGAGGGAAAGTCCCTGGGCGAATTGTTCGAGCTGGGGCTGAGAAGGGCGTCGTTGAAGCCCACTTCGAAATGAATTCAGCGATCGCTGAATGGCTATCTGACCATGAAATTGATGCAGAAGAAGATGCACTTGTCTGTGTTCGTGAACTGATCGTCGGCCGAGGAGGGCTTCGCAGTCGTTCTCGCGTCAATGGTGTTCTGGTTAATAAGCAGCAAATTGAATCGTTACGCGATCGCCTCGTCGAAATTACTGCACAAGGGCAGACTGTTCAATTGGGGCAATCAACTGTCCAGCGAGATTGGCTAGACGGATTTGGAGGCGACCAGCAGCAACACCAACGGCAAGTTGTTGCGACTGCCTACGACCGCTTTCAAGCTGCGGCAAAAGTATTGGATCAACGCCGAAAAACTGAACAAGAACGGCTCCAGCAGCTCGATTTATTTGCGTTTCAGGCCAAAGAATTACGAGAAGCGAGTTTAACGGATGCCGATGAACTAGATGCTCTTGAGCAGGAACGTAAGCGTCTGAGTCACGCGGTTGAGCTACAGCAACAAAGCTATGAGGTCTATCAGGCACTCTATCAAGATGAGTCAGGCCATGCGTGCGCAGATTTGTTGGGGCGTTCGGAGCAAATCTTGCAAAGCATGGTGGACTACGATGCAGAGTTGCAAGCCATTTTAGACATGGTCAGCGGAGCTTTGGCCCAGGTTGAAGAAGCAGGCCGAGAAATTAATGCCTATGGCGAGAATTTAGAAACTGATCCGGAGCAGCTAGACCAGATTGAAGCCCGCATTCGTCAACTAAAGCAATTGTGTCGAAAATATGGTCCGACACTCGCAGATGCGATCGCCCTCAGTCAAGATTTAGAGGCTCAAATGGAAGGACTGAGTGATGGTTCACAGTCTCTTGAAGCATTAGAAGAAACCTATTCAGTTCGCAAAGCTGAACTAGAGGATGCCTGTGCCCAGCTGACTGAACTGCGTCATGCCTCAGCTCAAAAGCTCGAGACCTTGCTCCTGCAAGAGCTAAAACCTCTAGCGATGGAGAAGGTTCAATTCAAAGTTGATGTGGTGTCAGCCGCGCTCACTGCAACGGGTGCCGACCGAATTACATTTTTGTTGAGTCCAAATCCAGGTGAACCGCTTCAACCGCTTGCTGAGACTGCATCTGGTGGTGAAATGAGTCGATTCTTGCTGGCACTTAAGGTTTGTTTGTCTCAGACCGATGCCGTGGGCACCATGGTATTTGATGAAATTGATGTCGGCGTATCTGGGCGAGTGGCTCAGGCGATCGCTGAAAAGCTTCATTTACTTGGTCTCCACCATCAAGTGTTATGTGTGACTCACCAACCGTTGGTTGCTGCCATGGCCGATACCCATTTTCACGTTGAGAAGGAAGTTGTTGAAAGTGAAAATGGTTCCGCTGCTCAAGATGCTTCAGATGATGATGCTCAGAACGATGTGAGAACTGTTGTACGAATTTCGCTGCTCGATGATGATGACCGTCGGGCAGAACTCGCTCAGCTTGCTGGCGGAAAAACAGACGAAGAGGCGATCGCTTTTGCTACATCGCTGCTGAGCCAAGCCAAAACTCGGCAAGTGGCCACCCAAACTAAGAACATTGCTAACGGCGATCGCTCGGCAGCACCTTCTGCGTCTAAGACGTCTGTAAAATCGACGAAACGGAAATCGACTCGTAGCAAGCGATCGTGAGTCAATCGATCCTAATTCCTGGGCACTTGCCTAACTTGGCAATGTGCTCCAATTTATGTCTTCGTAAGCTTTATCAAGCCCTATCACTAAGGCATGAGGGAAGGGAAGGTCGCTAGGCCAACAATGAATGGCTACCGTGTATCTGGGCTACCTGCATTGTTGGCAGTTATCTCCTATCGACGAGACGACATGACAATCCGCAACACATACCAAAACAAGAGCATCACAGCAGCAAAGAGCTCTAATGACGCAGCGACGTGATGTCGAGTTGAGTAGTGATGCATAATATTTGACGTTTTGTACAGAATCGCAGCTGAAGCAAACGCTACCATCGCAAAGGCAAAAAAGACACCCAGGCTGAAACCGAAAATGACGCTAGCAATAATGAGCCCCAGAGCAATCAGCCCAAAAATTTTCAGAGCCCCGCCTAAAAAGCTGAAGTCTTTCTTTGTCGTGAATACAACGGTCGTGAGGCCAGCAAACATAAACAGGGTGATAATCGCAGCAGTTGGAATGACTGAAGCATCAGAGAAGTAAGCGGCAATGTATAACAGTGGCGCAAAAATGATGGCTTCACCGACGACGTAAATCCCTAATCCTGTGTACTGGGCGTTGACATCATCAGCCTTCGCCGCCATGCTGCTGGAAAAATATCCCAACAAGGCGAATCCCCCGAGGATGGCTAGCCAACCCAAGCGGCTGGCTGCAACAAAATTGAAGAGCAGTTCAGCAATACCCAGTTGAAAAAGCAAAAACTCGACAACGATGAATGCTCCGACTGCACCTGCAAGATGCAAGTAGGTATTCTTGATGAATTCTGCCCGCTCACTAGGTCGAGCCTGAGCCACTGTAATCATTTAAAGCGTCTCCTGTACTGAGTGATTGAAACCAACGACTCTGCTAGATAGCAGAGAGGACATCACGATTCTAACGATGACCAGCCAGTATCGTAGTCTGAGTGGCAGGTCACCTCAATGTGGTTTGAATGATTGGTAGCTCTTCCCGAATGACCAATACCGAAAACCTAGAAGATGTGGGACTTGAAGCATTGTTTTGAAAGCATGGTGTATTAAAACTTCAAAACTACTAAGAGAAAATGCTGATGCGCCTTGATGAATGGTGTGTAAAGAGAACAGTATGTTCATCAGTTCCTCCTCTTTTTCATCGTTCGTGCAGGTTGGATTCAATAAGAGAGCTGAAGGATAAGCGCTCTCGGCAATTGTGATGTTTCAAAAGCTATGCATATTCATTGAACGCTTAGTCTCGAATCGAATTGTTTAAAGAAGTTATGAACTATCAACGATTACACGCACAGTTTTACGTTAGTTAACAGTATATTTATAGACATTGCTCTGTGCAGTTACGTAGGGATTGTTCGTCAACACAGCGAACAGTGGTTTCAAAATCGACTGCGATTGTTTCCTTAAGGCTGAGCCTCCCAGTGAATGAAGATGTGCACAGATCGAGACCAATGCACTGTGGCTTACAGCCATCTACCAAATCTTTATTAAAGTTGCTCTAGCTCAAGCTCTCCCATGTGGAGGCTTCGGTTTTTACTATTTAGTATCAAGAGGATTTTTACTCACATGGCTGTTGTTTCTGAAGCTGAAGGCGTTTTCGTTGCTAATGATAAAGGCTTGGTTGTCATTGAAGCCGAATCTGCTCCTCCAAGCAAAGGGTGGGAATTTCAAAACGACCTCGATGGATATACCGGAAGTGGATACTATCGATGGGTCGATGGGAGCCGAAGTCAAAATTCAGGAATTATTAGTTACGACTTTACGGTCTCGGAAGATGGTCCGCATCGGGTGTCTGTTCACGCATTGCGGAATGGAAGGGCAGAAGGGCGAGAGGTCAAGGGTGATCAAGAGAATGATTTTTGGGTACGGGTCAATGGTGGTGAATGGCAAAAGCTTTCATTCCATGGGCCGTTCGGTGATTGGACCTGGGCAACGCGGTTAAACCCCGCTCATGGGGAGTCGATTCCTGCGGAATACAATCTTACGGCAGGCACCCACACGATTGAAATATCGGGCCGGTCAAAAAATGCAATGTTTGACCGAATCCATATTGCGCCGATTTGGGCGAATACAGATCTTAGCGAGGAGGAATCCAATCGCATTTTTTCAACGCCTCAGCCCCCTGAACCACCATTCGTTTCAAATCAAATTGATGATGTCGACATTACGGAAAACGATGTCACGACGCAAATCGATCTATATAGGATCTTCAGAGATATTGAAACACCAGATGACGAACTCATCTATTCAGTTTCGTCTAATTCAAATACACAGCTTGTTCAAACTGATATCAATTCGGCTGGGAAGTTGAGATTGTCCTATGCTTCTGGACAAGAAGGAACGGCTGAAATTGTTGTAAGAGCAACAGATGAGGATGGTCTATCCGTCAGCACCAGCTTTACGGTAAATGTTGATCTTCCTGAGCCTCCAGTCGAGGAGCCTCCAGTCGAGGAGCCTCCAGCCGAGGAGCCTCCAGCAGGAAAAAATCCGATAAACGAAAATCCACCTGTCGGTAATCCATTGCCGCCATCGGAGCCCTCTGAAATTTTGGGTACATCCGCTGGCGATCGCCTAGTCGGGACAATGCGTGATGATGTTATTAGATCTGGGGGGGGAAGAGACCAGGTTTCCGGCTTGTCAGGTGATGACCAAATCATCGCTGGCGGTGGTAACGATCGACTCCGCGGTAATGCGGGTAACGACGACCTCATGGGTGGTGCTGGAAGAGATCGGTTAAACGGTGGAAATGGTAATGACGAACTTGACGGAGGTCGAGGACGTGATATCTACAGGGGTGGTGCAGGTAACGATATCTTCGTCATTGAGCGAGGGCCAGGATTTGATATTATCCAAGACTTTAGAGATGGGGATATGATCCGCTTGGGGAATGGTCTTCGCTTTGAGCAAGTTCGTGCCAATCAACAAGGGCGAGATACTCTGTTATCTAGGGGCAATGACGTACTGGCTGTTGTCAGGCGCTTTGATGTTGCTGATTTCACCAGCGATATTATCGCTTAATGCTGCCACGGCTTACGTAAGTCGAGACTGAGACACCCTCTAACAATTTTCGCGAGTGTGTCATGAGTAACTGAGGGCTTAAGGTTCGTAGCGCGAACCCTAAGCCCTCATTCCTTTGAAGTCTATGCTAAGTCATGTGTGCCTAATATGCTTGTGGAGCTTGCTACTCGGTGGGTTCAATCGATATCAAAGTATGCCCGAGCAAAAGCTGAGTATGCCCGAGCAAAAGCTGATGGGTAATCCACTGATCTCTGATTTAAACCCAGACATTGTTGTCTGCCGTTAGTTCACCTCCTTCATTACCCGTGTTCACGACGCCACGAGGTTCAATCAGCATGACTTTACACTCACTAGGTGCCACTGGTTTATGCTCAATACCTTTGGGCACCACAAACATGTCTCCCGCTTCCATCGAAACTTGCCCGTCTCGAAATTCAATCGCCATTTCACCGTCAAGCACAATGAATACTTCGTCTGTATCAGGATGATGATGCCAGACAAACTCGCCGTGTAACTTAACGAGTTTGAATTGATAGTCATTCATTTCAGCAATGACCCGAGGAGACCAATAATCTGAAAACTTACCGAGTTTCTCAATGATGTTAATCGGTTGATAGCTCATACACAGCTCACAGGGCAACAGCCAGATTGAGTGTCAAGGATGAATCGATTTCATCATAGTAGGTTAGGCAAAGCCGCGATCGCGGCTTTGCTACGGACAAACCTCCGATAAAACGCATCTTGGCGGGGTGCGTTAACTAGCAAACATTCAGGATCTGTTCAGGATCGCTCTATGATAGAACCCATAGACGCCATGCGCATCCTCGTATGACCATTAGAAGGCGGGTAGTGGTGGTAGAGGTTCACCCAGCCACGTTTGTGAGAACTCATCTAATTCACCGCCCAAGCGCTTGTGATACACAAACGTATTGACCCACTGAAGTAAATCGATCTCTCCTCGGCGTAGGCCGATATGAGCCGGTGATTCTTTAATAATGAATTTTCCTTCAATTGTTTGATCAGGATTGTTCTTCGCTAACTCCGCAGCCACAACATTTCCAGTTGCAATCATATCGACCTGTCCAGCAATCAATGATGATGCGGTCAAGCTGTTATCGGCAAAGCGCTCAATTTCGACATCATCCGCCACAGCGTCCGACAGTTCTAAATCTTCAAGTGTTCCCTGGGTGACTCCAATTTTGTATCCGCTCAGATCGTCAAACCCAGATACACCGGTAATCTCTGCTGAACCATATAGCCCAGAAAAGAATGGGGCATAAGGAATTGAGAAGAAGACAGACTTGGCCCGCTCAGGGTTAGCACCCATACTAGAAATGACTAAATCTACTTCTCTGGTCTGCAAAAAAGGGATGCGGTTGTCGCTTGTCACTGGAACGAGTTCAAGTTCGACCCCTAAGTCTTCAGCTAACAGTTCTGCAACATCGATATCGTAGCCTTCGAGCTCCCCATTCGCATCAACAGAACCGAATGGCGCAAAATCTTGAGGAACCGCAATTTTAATTGAGCCAGCCTCAATGATGCGATCGAGGCTGCTGACTTCTGATGAATCCTGTGCGACCACGTCAGGTGACGATCCGCCATTCACACAGGCTACGGCAAATAAGGAAAATAAACAGGCAATGCAGGCGATCGCCACGGTCTGAATCCATCGTTTTGGAAAGGTTCTGCGCATTCAAAGTTCCTCACGCGAATAGTTCTGGCGTTACGAGATGGGGGAGCCTCCTAACCCCCGTTTATTAAACTGACAACAAGGCAGGAATTGTGTTTTAAAATACAAAATAATTATTTCTTAGGATTTTTGGAAAAATAGTTTTTCAGAATATGTGTAAATTTGTGATGTCTTGCACATTCTGATGGATGATGGCGCATGCCCACAAAACGTCTATGCTATGCGAAATCTAGCTACAGCCATCATGGATTCAAGATCTTAATCGTAAGACAGTTTTTTCTCCAATCGACGACTCAAGATTGAAATTGGAAAGCACAACAGGAAGTAAATGATTGCAGTGATGAGGTAAACAAAGAAGGGGTCGAACGTTACGTTTGTAATATTTGTGGCGGATCGTGCCAGCTCTACAAAGCCAATGGCAGACGCAAGCGATGTTCCTTTAATGACCTGCACGAGGAAGCCGACCGTTGACGGAATTGATGTACGAATAGCCTGAGGTAAGATAATAAGTCCAAGTTGCTGAAAATAAGTCAAGCTGAGAGCCGATGAAGCATCCCACTGTTCCTTGGGAATCGCTTGAATCGAACCTCGCCAAATGTCAGCTAAGAAGGCGCTGGTGAAGGTCGTTAACGCGATCGTCGCCGCCATCCAGGGCGATATCTGTAAGCCAAGCACTCGCAATCCAAAAAACACGAGTAGGAACTGGATGAGGAGTGGAATTCCTTGAACAACTTCAATGTACAATCGACCCAAAACTTTGACGAACTTAAGGGGAGAAATGCGCATTAAAGTGAACGCTAGACCTGCGAGTCCTCCGCCGATAAAGGCAGCAAGTGATAGAAGTACGGTCCACCGAGCTGCCCATACCAGCGCCAAGATGATTTGTGTCGAAGTAAAGTCGCGCATACGCCTTAAAGATACCGTTGAAAGCGAAAGAGCCGCTGTTGTAGAAGATAGGCGACAAGCTTAAGGCTTACAGCCAAAATGATGTAAAGGATAGCGATCGCCAGGTACACTTCAAAATCTCGAAAGGTGCGCGATCGCAAAAAATCTCCGGTGAAGGTTAGCTCCTCAGCTGAAATCTCAGATACCACACTCGATAGCAGCACCAGCAACACAATCTGACTGGTCAAGGCAGGATAGATGGTGGCGATCGCTGGAGGCAAAATAATATGCCGAAAGATTTGAACTCGCTTCAGGCCCAGAGACATTGCTGCTTCAATCTGTCCATTGGGAATGCCTAAGATTCCACCTCGAATAATTTCTGTTGCGTATGCACCGAAGTTGATGGTCAGCGCAAGCAGTGCAGCCTGGTCTGCTCCGAGCTTTGGGCCTAAGGTCGAGATGCCGAAAAAGATAAATAAAAGCTGAATAAGAAAGGGTGTGTTCCGAATCAATTCAACATAGACAGTGGCGATTGCCTGTAGAAACCAATTTTGAGAAGTGCGACACAGGGCTCCAATCATGCCCACACCCAATCCTAATGCAGTCGCTGATGCTGAGAGTTTGATTGTCAACCAGACTCCCATCATCAATAAATCTAGATTTTGCGAAATAACCTGAAACTGAAATCGATATGCCATACATGCTGCTACGCATCGTGTTTATCGGTTGTGCTGATCAGGGAGATGCATAGTGATAGGTGTGGGGTTCTTCATCACGATGCTTTCTGAATTCAAGCAACGTCCATCTATCTGATAGTGTTTGCCAGTCGGAGACTCACGTGATGAGTGTAGCAGCAAGGCTTAACTGACGGGATGCTCCTAGAGCACAGAAATCTTCTGATGTAATAGAGTATTCAAGTTAAGACAATGAGTCGTGCGTTAACGACGCACGACTCATTGTCTTTGTCCTAAGTGATGTAACTCTCACGGAATCACGTTTAGAGATTTACTTAGGATGTTGCGGGTTCGACCATTCGTGGATTCCATCGAGAGCGTCGTTCTTCGATGTGCATGTTTTTCTCATCTTTTTTCAAATGACGAGGACTGCTTTCAAACGATAGCGACGACGGAAGTGAGTCTAACCCATACGTTTGTTGAATAAACGCGTCAACAACTTCGTAAGAGGGAGAAAACGGCTCGTCCGCCGATAGCGAAGTTCCTGTTTGCTCTTGCAAATATTGTCTCAGAGCTGCTGAGAATAAGCCGGTTCCATCATCAAAGAATCGTTCTGTCGTTTCTCCATACTGCTCATATGGGTAAAACGCTAAATCGTTGGGCGCTTTCGCTGCGACCCACGAGGAATAACACCAATATTCACCGAAGGTATCAAACTCATTGGCTGAGCGCATCATCAGCTGTAACCAATGATCATCTGATTGAAAATATTTGTTGATTTGGCGCTTGAATGATTCTAAATATTCTTGTTTAAACCACATATGGTGAGGAATAAACGTTCCTGTCTCATCGACAACAGGTTCAACCCCTAATATTGACTGAATCCACGTCGCCCATGCAGACACAATCTTGGCATTGCCGTATTGATTGTGTTGAATAAGCGCAAATTTATGCTTGACTACATCATTTTCTTCGACCATCAGCGGCCATGTATCTACTGGCAGCAGGTCGCTATCCCACACGGCATACCACTCACTCAATCCT
>JBCBLF010000481.1:0-500 GCA_038520475.1 Cyanobacteria bacterium J06627_8 | reverse complement strand
ACCGATGCCTTCCACATTTAAATCGATTTTTGTGAGTAAGGAAGTCACACTTAACTATAAAATCCATAAACCCTATGATGCCTGCGTCGCAGGGTTTATGGATTTTAATTATGCCAAGGTACTTAAGTTTTAATGTGATGCATGAGTGTGATTGATTGTCCTCATTCTTTCCTATCATCAAGCGAATACCTATGCCATCTGCTTCTCCTCAAGATATGGTTTATGCCCAAGCAGCCTTATGTTCTGATATTGAACAGGCGATCGCCCACCTTCGACGCCTGACTCAATGTGATGTCCAACACCTGTGGGAACACTGTGCTGACGATCTAAGCCTTGAACAGGTACTCGCTGAATCGTGTGAATGGGCGATCGCTCCACTGAATGATCGTCATCATGTGGCATGGAGCCGTGGCCGGAATGTGCTTTGGTTAAGGCAACACATTCGCATTCCCAATGATCTCAACAGATTTCCCTTGGACGGACTAACGTTACGTCTTGGG
>JBCBLF010000480.1:0-500 GCA_038520475.1 Cyanobacteria bacterium J06627_8 | reverse complement strand
TGAGCAGGCAATCTTATGCTGAGAACATGTTCGTTTGATTAGCAATGACACCAATGGTTCACATCCTTTGTGCTTAGAGGTGGGCAGCGGTGTCACCTCTAAGCACACCCCAATTAAAACGAGTTCTCAACTACGACTTCTTCAAGGGATAATTGCCCAGGCTTAGGCCATGCACCTTTAGTGCCTTTGCCGATCGCCACCATTGGTCCCATCACATGGTCATTGGGTAAGTTGATGAGTTCAGCCACCTTTTCAATATCGAATCCAATCATCGGGCAGGATTGATAACCTAATTCTTGAGCCGCAAGCATTAACGTTTGCATGGCCATACCAATGGATCGCTGGGCTTCATCTCGCTGCAACCATTCACGTCCTTCATGGAATGGCCCCATCCATCCCACTAATAGATCCGCCACTTCTTTGGGAGCATTTGCCCAGTAACGTTCAGGACTCTTTTGCCAAGCTTTCATATCAGCGGTAAACAGAACGAGTAACGATGC
>JBCBLF010000047.1:0-24880 GCA_038520475.1 Cyanobacteria bacterium J06627_8 | reverse complement strand
GCTCAATCGTCCAAGCGAGGTCAGCTAAAATCTGCTCGTTTGCCACATGAATGGGGATACCCAAATGCGATTCGGTCATGGTTGTCGCTCGTCTGACGGTTGCTCGTGTGGTTACTGCTCGTGTGACTGTAACTCTCGGGTCTCTGCCAAGATAGGGTTGACATCAAACCACGATTCGTCGCGATCGCGATATTCAAATACTAATCGAGAATGAATAAGAGTTTGATATCCATCATAGCCACCCACTGTTTTTCGCCGACGCACCTGTCGCAACAGCTCCCACTCATCGTCTGAAATTTGTAATCGCATCTCATTTCGCTGGGCTCGAATCACCGCTTCGAGCTTATCTGTGGTCAGGGGTAAATTCCGCCCTCCGCGCTTAATCCAATCATTGAGCAGTCGCAGCAAATCTCGCACATGTCCGCCACTCATGCGACAGAGGCGATCGAGTGCGGCTTGGCTTTCAAACACATCTGTCAACGCGGTCATGCGATCGCCAGGGCTTAGATGAGGAAAGGCCCGAGACAGCACCATCTGACGCAGCAGATCCATACCTTCGGTACATTCTCGACCATCTGCAAACTGCACAGGAACCATCGGTAATACGCGCGGATCTTGAGAGAATCGTTGCGTCAGCATTCCATATTCAGACGAAAACTTGAGCGCAAGGGGCATGGTGTAGACCATGTGACAATTCAGCTTTGATAAGCAATCACTTTGATCAATAAACAAATATTCCTGCTGCGGACGACCAAAAGGCTTTTGGGCTCGATCGACTCGATCGAGATTATCCATGATGACCACAAGACCCCGCTTACCTCGATCCTTGAGCTGGGCGATCGCCGCTCCTAGTAATTCGCGATTGATGCTGTCCAATAATTTTGTCTTTTGTGGTCCTAGATACTGATTCAGTCGCTCCCGCAAACCTGAGTCATTCTTCGCACGGGTGGTGATTTTGCCAATGCCAAACGCAAGGGAAAATTCACCCTCATCATTGGCTGAAAACTTAAGCCCTTCCATGCCAAAGCCTTCGGGAACGCCCACTTCAACTTTTGTGACTTCAAATTCCGTTTGCAGCAGCCGTGCAGCCTCTTTTAGCAACTGCCGGAGTCCTTTTGGTTCTGCAATGGTCATGTCATCAAGACTTTGACTCACGCGACGGGCGATCGCTAAAAGCACATCACCAATGTCTACATCCGCCATTTCCAAGTCTTCGCTCGACTCGAAATAGACCACATGAAATCCTTCTTGTTCAAGCTCTTGCTTGAGGCGCATTAGCTCTGTGGACTTACCACAACCAATATGCCCGGTAAACAAGGTGCAGGTGGGGATTTCAGGAGAATAAAAGGAAATATTGTCCTTCATTTCCTCAATAATGCTGCCACCACGAACTGGCGAAAAGTCGATGTAAAGCTGGCGATCGGCCTCGATGCCAACATTAAGGCTCTTACTGGGATTGGTCGCATGGAAAAACTGACGAATATCTATCACAGTGATACGGGGGCATAACAACACGAGAGCGCAATGACGGTAGCATTGACGCCTTAAAAGAAATCATCCTGCAAGTCCATCAGAATGACCAACTCAAGAATTGTTAAGAGTGCAAGCAACCCTACGGCAATGCGGTTGTATCGGCGAGTCGTCGAAAGCGCCTGTTCTTTCCAGACCAGAAATGAGTAAATGCGTAGAGAAACGGCAACGAACCACCAAGCCGCTAACAGAAACCATCCCGGACCAGGGCCATAAATGAAGAACCGGGTTGGTCCGATATTCTGACCTCCATAGGGAGCAATTGCAGCCGCGAATAAGAAGTACGTAAAATATCCACTCAACGTGGCTAGCATCAAAAAACTCATAGGCAAGGGTGGGGCAGGGCAATTGAGAACGTGAATCGCGGTGCATCCCTAGCCTAGCTAAGATCTAAGTTAGGTCGCCAATAGACAATGGTGTTGCACATTCAGCCATAAGAAGGTTTAAACCTATTGAACAAACCAGGCATTTCCAAAAAGTCAGGATACGCTATAGGCAGTAGATGAATGCCTGTCGCAGGATTGCTCTCTCCTACGTGCAATAGACGCGGCGGACTCACGAAAGTCCTCAATCATTCACTCTTGAACTTGCCACTCACTATCGACCCCGTGTGCGGTTATGAATTTGGTTGATCAGCATCGTTCTGTTAATGTCTCGCCAGCCGACCCGTCTCTTCCGGTTAAGCGCCGAGGTCGGGCGATCGCCCTTGCATTGTTGGGTGTCATGCTTCCCGGACTCCATAAGTTCTATCTCGGCCAGCGAGGATGGGGCATTGCATACCTGGTGCTGTGGCCGACCCACATTCCTCAATTTGCCAGCGTCATTGAAGGGCTTTGGTACGGCATTCTCAGCAAGGATGAATTTGACCATAATTTTAATGCTCCACTAGAAGAGAAAAAGAGCCCACAATCCGTTGCTGACCCATCAACCTCCTCAACGGCATCGCCTCCAGGACGTGTGCGATCGCGCATTCAACAGGACCCAACCTATCGCTTGCAAACACCTGAAGACGTGGCAATCGCCGCATCTTTAGGCATCGAAATTGATGTGAACCGCGCTACGGAATCAGACTGGTCACGGTTGCCCATCATCACCGAAACTCAGGGGCGATCGCTCGTTACGTTGAAAGATGCGGGTGTACAATTCCATTGCCTTGATGATTTGGCGGCGGCACTGAGCCTATCGGTTGACCAGTTGCAGCCGTTGGAACCGATTCTCAAGTTCTATTACTACGACACAGAAGAGGTCAGTCCGCCGGCTAAAGTCAACCCCAATCAGGCATCCATCGCGGTTCTGTCTAACGTGCCGGGTATGACGATTCCCCTTGCATTACAAATCATCCACCATCGGTCATCGAAACCGTTCCAGGACGTTGCAGACCTGCAACGTCGCCTATCGTTAGATGCAGGGACCGTTGAAACCCTGATGCATTACCTCCAGTTCTGAAGAAATGTTCCAGGACGGTTAAGAGAGATTGGAGGAACGAGGGCGATCGCACGATGAAAAAACTACTGATCACTGGAGCCAGTGGATTTCTCGGTTGGAATATCTGTCAGGCAGCAAAGCTCCAGTGGGATGTGTATGGCACCTACTGCTCTAATGAAGTGGTAATCGATGGTGTCACCATGCTGAAAACGGATCTCACCGACGATGAGGCGCTGCGATCGCTGTTTCACGATCTTAAGCCCGATGCGGTTATTCATACGGCGGCTCAGGCTCGTCCTCACGTTTGCCAAGAAACGCCAACGGCAACGTTTCCTATCAACGTCACTACTCCTTACAACATCGCAGGACGATGTGCGGATGCATCGATTCTATGTGTCTTTACATCTACTGATCTCGTTTTCAACGGCCTCAACGCTCCCTATTCTGAAACTGATGTAGTCTCTCCAATTAATCGCTATGGAGAACAGAAAGTTGCCGCTGAAATGGGGATGCTCGATCGTTACCCTAAAGCCACGATATGTCGCATGCCGCTAATGTTTGGCTATGCAGAGACGGCTCCGAGTTTCCTCCAGGGCTTTCTCAAATCGTTGCGTTCAGGCAATGACCTCAAGCTCTTTACCGATGAAGTGCGAACCCCTGTTAGCGGACGCGATGCAGCTCAAGGGTTACTCCTCGCACTGGAACACACAGGCGGAATTCTTCATCTCGGAGGGATTGAACGTCTCTCCCGCTACCAGTTTGGTCATCTCATGGTTAACGCCTTAGGACTGGATGGTTGTGCGATGAGTGGTTGTCGTCAGGTCGATATCCAACTGGATACGCCTCGTCCCCCTGACGTATCTCTCGACAGTTCTAAGGCGTTTGCTCTGGGCTATTCACCTGGTCGAGTCTTTGATGAACTTAAGGCATTAACAGATCAACTGTAGTCTTCAAGAAGGCTGACTCATTAACAAAAATAGCGATAGTCTCTGTTGAGGTCCGGCAGCAATTTGAGGCGTCATGAATAAAACAGCAGGTGATAGAGTAGTGCCGTATTAGAGGGCTACTACCTATTGCACTGAGTTCATCACCATGACATTCTCACTATCGTCTAAGCTGCATCACGACACTTTCTCGTTGGATCACAACGAATTGATGCGGGTTTTGAGTCAGATTCCTAATTTATTGGTTATTCAAGATCTAGATGGTGTTTGTATGGGGCTGGTCAAAGACCCATTAACCCGTGTAATGACTATCGACTATATCAAAGCCGTACAGTCGTTTTCTCCGCATTTTTGTGTTCTGACGAACGGTGAACATGTGGGTCAACGTGGCGTAAATCGCATTGTGGAAAACGCGTTGGGCGATCCATCTCTTGCTAAGGACGGTGGGTACTATTTGCCTGGCTTGGCTGCTGGCGGGATTCAGTGGCAAGACTCGTTTGGTTCAGTGGCCTATCCTGGCGTTCTTGACAAAGAGCTTGAGTTTTTGGCGACCGTGCCGCAGCGAATTCAGCAGCGGCTGACTAAGTTTTTCAGTCAATATCCTGATGTTATGAACGCTGAGGTTCTCCGGGACTGTATCCATACCGCAACGCTAGATAATGTTGCATCGCCGACTGCGAACCTGAATGTGTTTTATGAGCGGCTTGTTTCGGCCGTTTCTATTTATGGTGAGCTGCAAACTGCGATCGCCGATCTCATGACAACGTTGCTCGCTGAAGCGGCGCAACAGAATATAGCAGATTCCTTCTTCGTCCACTACGCCCCCAACCTCGGTCGTGACGAAAATGGATTAGAAATCTTACGTCCGGTTACCCCTCAGGACTCAGGTACAACGGATTTTCAGTTCATGCTGAGAGGAGCGGTCAAAGAGGCAGGTGTAGTAGCGATTCTTAATCGCTACTACTATGAGCGAACTGGACGCCATCCACTGGGTGCTGACTTTAGTGCACGACGTGCGCCTCAGTCGCTTGAGGCGTTGCTGAATCTGGTGGTCGATCATTTTGCACCTGAAGAAATGCCACTGATTGTAGGAGTCGGTGATACGGTGAACAGCACCGTAGAACAACGTGATGGGGAATCAATCGTGCGGCGTGGCGGGAGCGATCGCAACTTTCTACAGCTCATTCAAAATATGGGTAAGGCCATGAACCTTGGCCATATTGTTGTTTACGTCGACAGCAGCGGTGGGGAAGTGTTAAACCGAAAGCCGCTTCGAGTTGAGACGGCTACGGATGAGCAGGGGCAAACCTATCAAAAGGTTGTTGAAGGGCCATGTGATCCTCAAGATAAGACCGATCCATTGCAGCTCAATGTTGTATTTCCTGGCGGTCATCAGCAATATTGTGCGCTGTTTCAACAAGCTGCACAAAACCGAGTACAATAGAGCGCCCGTTTAATGGACTCAAATTTTGGAGCATTGACCTGTGCACTCAACCGAACATCCAAAGTCGTTCCGACATCTCGACACCATTACTGCATTGTTTGTCGCAGTGCTTTTGATTTCCAACATTACGTCAACTAAGATTCTCGATTTTGGAGCGTTTACGTTTGATGGCGGAACTCTACTATTTCCGCTCAGCTATATTTTTGGTGACATTCTCACTGAAGTCTACGGTTATGGGCGATCGCGCAAGGTGATTTGGTTGGGTTTTATTTCGGCACTCTTATTGTCCGTAACGCTCATGATTGTTGGCGTCCTTCCCCCTGCTAACGATTGGCCCCATCAGGAGGCATACGATGCGATTTTAGGACTGACGCCGCGCATTGTTTTAGCTAGCCTCATTGCTTATGTTGCTGGCGGCTTTGCAAATGCTGTGGTTCTCGCCAAGTTAAAAATTCTTACCCATGGTCAGCAGTTATGGGTGCGCACGATTAGCTCCACTCTCGTTGGGCAGGGCATTGATACACTACTGTTTGTTGCGATCGCCTTTTGGGGTGTGCTTCCAAATGAGTTGCTGGTCGCGATTATTATTTCGAACTATATCTTCAAGTGCGGCGTTGAGGTTCTATTTACACCAGTGACCTATTGGATAACCGGGTGGCTCAAGCAGCAAGAGCAAGAAGACTATTATGACCGTGAGACAAACTTCAATCCATTTCAACTCACTCAAACAAGCTGATGATTGTCTCGATCGCTGTCGCTTTTTAATGGAAGGCTTTTTATTGAGCTGTGGGCAATTGGACAGCTTGGCGATGGATGGTTCTCAGAGCGCCTAAGTCGATGTAGGGCGTTGGTTGTTGGGTCAAACAATCGGATATGTCGATTGAACTTGCGATCGCCTCTGATGCATGATCGGGGTCACCGAGATGATTGACGACCATGACTGCGTCTGAGAAATTTTGCGTACGAGTGTAATCATTAACCGTTACAATTGCTGGCAATCCAGCTTGAACCGCAGCAGATAGACCATGAGCTGAATCCTCAATCACCAGACATTCTGTTGGGGAGAGATTCATGGCTTGAAGGACGTAGTGGTAAATATCTGGGGCAGGCTTTTTCTGTGGAACAACGTCTCCAGCAGCAATGACGTCAAACCACTCTAGAGCATCCGGATGAAGGATAGATTTCAACAATGCGGTTGCATTTTCCAACACACTCGTGGTGGCGATCGCTAGCTTCATTCCTGCATGGCGTGCTTCATGAATGAGACGGACAACTCCAGGGCGGGGTCGAATTGCGCCATCCGTAACGAGTTTTGAAAAATATCGTGTCTTTGACTGATGGAGTTTCACAATCAGGTCTTCGATATCCGTAATTGGTGCATCAGAATGATTGAGATTTGGACGATATCGCTCGATGAAAAAGCGGATGCGTTCTTTTCCACCGGTAACGGACAATAATGCCCCATATAAGTCTTCAGACCAGTGCCAAGCCAGTCCTTCATCTCGAAAAGCCTGATTAAAGGCGATCCGGTGCCCTTCTCGCTCAGTGTCTGCTAGGGTTCCGTCAACATCGAAAATGATTGTACTGAAGGTATGTTTCGTCACTACGTCTAGCCGTCTCGAATGATTAACCAGTGATCGTGTAGGCTTAGGTTGACTGCAATCGTTTGTTGATGTCCGAACAGAATTCTCAGTCAAAGCTATCATCACAATCTGATACTGTATTGCTTTGACAGGCCGGCAAAAACTATTACGGTTCGTTGCGCTACACGAGTGTCGTTGATAGCGACATGATAAATTCTATACCGTCGTCCTGTTGATATTTGTTTAAGACATAGGGGAGAGTATTTTGATTACTGGTCAACACAATGCTGCTCAAAATACTTCAGGTCGTGAAGACTTTAGTGAATACGTTGCCCATTTACAGCTTCACATGGCGCTTCAGGCCCGCAACTTAGTCCCTAATCTTGGAAAGGTCACTAGCAACCGGGAAGAATTGCTTCATCAGACTCAAGCTAACTTTGAGAAATTTGTATCTCGTCAAAACCCGAGTTAGCCCAAGTGATTTACACAGGTGATTCGTGAATTCAGAGCAATAGTTTTACGTATATAGCTATTGCTTTTGACAGTTATTGATACCATCAGCTCCGTATTCTGATATTGGGATACGGAGCTGGTGGTTTTTAAGCTTGATAAACGCTCGTTCGCTCACTTCGGCACTAGATAAATTAACGACCGTTATGGGTGGTGAGCGCGTCTTATACCGTTTCTCTGAAACGCCAATAAAAATAGCGCAGATAAAAATTAAAGTCAGCTTTCTCCCTTTAGAAAACGCCAAGCGAACGACTCCACTCAGCCAGCTTCGACTCCGCTTAGCTGACTTCCTTGAGCGAGGTCGCTCTGGACGAGACAGAGAGCATGTGTAGCCAGATTTTAGAAAACCGGTATGAGACTACCTGCAAAGCATATGAGATATAGCGAACGATGTAAGTCTTGAACATTTCATTCGCTTTGGTGAGTGCCGAAAATGAAACATTCTGTAACATAAGAATAGAGTTAGGACTTACGCATGCTTTGTCGATGGCTGAGATTGGATGAAATAAAGTGAAATCTGTTGAAACTATTGCTGTATGCAACTTTTAGTTCGCTCAACGCCGACATAGTGCAACGCTTTTTATTTGTCGAACAGTTTCTTGAAATGCAATTTAAGGGGCATGTTTAGATTGGTTAATCCACGATCAAATTTTGACGGGTGAAGGACCCCGATACGTCGAGATTTGCGTAAGCCCTAACCGCTTTAGAAACAGTGGCGATCGCCATTTTGATTGCACAGATTCTTGCCAATAACCTACAGGGAGGGATGTCTTGAAAGTGCTGAAAGCGCTGACACTCAGCGAGCGTATTAATCTACTGGTGCTGTTTGCTGCGGGGCTCCTGTTTTGGGCTGGGTTAGCATCCATGTTGCCTGTTCTTCCGCTTTACATTGGTGATTTGGGGGGAAACAGTAAGCAAGTTGGAACGGTCATGGCCTGCTTCGCTGTGGGTCTCCTGACTTCAAAAGCCTGGTTATCTCAGATGGCCGATGAACGAGGGCGAAAAGTTGTTCTACTCATTGGGATGAGTGCGATCGCCATTGCGCCGATTGGCTACTGGCTCTTTAACTCTATCCCGATGCTGATGGTGTTTCGGTCACTTCATGGAATTAGCATTGCGGCATTTGCTACGGCCTACAGTGCGCTTGTGATAGATGTTTGCCCACCGAAGCATCGAGGAGAACTCATTGGTTACATGAGCTTAGTCAACCCGCTGGGACTTGCTCTTGGTCCAGCGCTGGGAGGGTTCCTGCAATCGGTTGGTGGCTATACTCCGGCATTCTTAATTTCTGCTGGCTTAGGCGTCATAGGACTCATGTGTACGGCGCGCGTCAAAGAGTCTGACACCTACAGCAATATGTTAGATCAGCATAAATCAGATTCTCAGGAGGCATCAAAAAAGTTTTGGAGTTTGCTCCTCACGCCTCGGATTCGGATTCCAGCGTTTGTGCTGTTAATGGTGGGCTTGGCCTTTGGAACCATCAGCACCTTTGTTCCGCTTTTTATCAAAGATACAGGGGTCGAGCTCAATATCGGATTGTTTTACACGGCAGCGGCGATCGCCAGCTTCAGTGTGCGTCTCTTAACTGGACGTGCCTCCGACCGTTACGGTCGAGGCGTGTTCATTACCTTTAGTCTGATTTTCTATGGAACCGCCATGGTGGTGATGTGGCAATCGAACAGTGCAGCTGGTTTTCTGATGGCAGGCTTTTTGCAAGGAACGGGCGCTGGCATGCTTATTCCTATGATTGCGGCTCTAATGGCAGACCGCTCAAAGCCAGACGAGCGTGGTCGAATGTTTGGTCTATGCATGACGGGCTTTGATTTAGGTATTGCTTGCGCAGGACCCATGCTAGGCGTTGTCGCTGACTTCGTCGGATATCGTGATGTCTTCGGTATTACCGCAATCCTAATTTTTATTGGACTTTTAGCGTTTCTAACACTGTCTAGTAAGGACTTCGCTCATTCAGTGCGATTTGCCCTTGGAAAAGGATCGGATGTTTATGCCGTGAAATAAATGTTGTGATGTGGACTGGTTGTGGATCGCACTGCTTATCCACAACCAAGTCTTAATTCTTCAACCGTACTTTTCTCCAACCGTACTTTTCTCCAACCGTACTTATGTTCTCCATAGGTTACGAGGATCAAGCGCATCTCGTAAACCGTCTCCCAGCAGGTTGAATGACAAAACGGTTAGCACAATCAAAATAGCTGGAGACCAAATCAGCCAAGGCTGTAAGACAAGGATAGACGCATTGGTCGCAAGACTGAGCATATTGCCCCAAGACGGGTCAGGTTGTTGAATGCCCAGGCCAATCAAGCTCAAAACCGCTTCAGCAACAATGAAACCCGGCACAGCTAGCGTTGCTGAAATCACAACATAGCTGGCCGTTTGAGGCAGCACGTGGCGCAAGATAATGTAAAGCGATCGCGCCCCCATGGCTCGTGCAGACTGCACAAAGGCACGTTGCTTAATGGACAGTACTTGCCCTCGAATGACCCGTGCAAGACCAGCCCAACTCACAAATGATGTGATAACGACAATCATCAGAAATCGTTGAGAACTGCTCAACGTTGGAGAAATAATGCCTGCTAGTGCGATCAACAGATAAATACTTGGAATGGTCATGAGGACTTCAACGAGACGCATGAGAATAGCGTCAGTCATCCCTCCGAAGTATCCAGATATTCCGCCTACAAGCATGCCTAGTGGCAGTGAAATGGCAATTCCGACGAGACCAATGCTGAGACTAATGCGGCTGCCATAAATTAACCGGCTCAGCTGATCGCGTGCTTGAACATCCGTTCCCAGAAGATTCCACTTCGTAGGTCCAACAGCGCCAAACAAATGTCGATCCCCTCTAAAACCTTCAAATAGGACGACATCAGTCATATCCATATCTTGAATATCGGCTTGGGTAGGGAGCGGGAGCTGGATGCGTAAAAAACGATACTCAGACCCCTTTACGAATAGACGAATCGGTGACGGCTGCGTAAAGTCAACGTTCAGAGCGCGTTCTCCAGATTCTAAGTCTGCTGGCCCTAGTGTTGTGGGATAGACATGAGGACCGATAAATTCTCCGGCCTGATTGCGCCAATATATTTCAGTCGGGGGCAGTAGAGCGCCATCCAACTGAGAATCGTAGGGGTCGTAGGGTGCAACAAACTCTGCGGCGATCGCCACCAAATAGAAAATCAACAGCAACGTAGCGCCAAATTTTGCCAGTGAGTTGGTTTTAAGTTTTGACCACCAGTTCATAAAAGATGCGTTGAGACATAGTTACCAACATGCCGATAAGCATACTGCATATCGCAGGTTTCTACCGAATCCTATCGACGCCACTGAGGATAGCGGATGTGCAACATCCGCTATCCTCAGTGAATGAACAAAATGTGCCTCTTACATCAAAGTTAAGAGGCATGTAGAACTTGAGCTGCAAATTGCCCCACAATTTGCAGGCACGCACAAAACGCAGTTAAGCCATTTGAATGCTTACAGTCAAGAGAATTGACTAAGCATCATTCCAATCAAAATCTTTAAATCAATAGCTTGGAGATACTGATTTAAGCTGACCCATTGCTATCAAAATTTGCCGATTATTCGCAGTGCTAATCGTCTGTGAGCAGCAATCGTGATAACTTGCCTCAACGTATCTGTAGCAGGGTGTCAACCTAAATCATCATCAAAATAATGACAAGTCCAGCAGATAATACTAATCCCTGGAGGAGAAACATACGAACCAAAATGAGTGAGTCCGACCCACCTCTAACTTGAGGCGTGGATGCTGCATTTGCCATGGGTTTAACCATATTCAACAGTTGTTATTGGAATCAACAATGAATGTCATTTTGGACTGTTTAATTGTCCACCCAAGTTAACGCTTCCTGCTGAGAAGCACCTCAGTGTTTAGGATGATTTAAGGTGTTCTCTGTGGTCTTGATCGCGAGAGCGATTTTGGTTCTGTTATGATAGCTTGCTTTAGGGGAAAGGGTTTGAATGATCTGGATGTCATTGAAGGCATGTATAGATATCGTCTGTTGGGCTTGCATGAGGCGATCGCTTCATGTTAGGAAACGCTCTAGCGAGAGGTCGATAATGCGTATCGGACTTTTGCGGAAAACTCAGTATTTTCGCTGATGAAACAGCCCGAAAACGTGTCCGGATGACCTCCCCAAAGGCAGAAAACATAAGTAAGTCAATCAATTCAGGTTCTTACTATGCGTTTCATGCCCACTGCTCTTGCCACTGGACTTTTGGCACTTGCTTACATCACAACCTATTCCGTATCCGAGTCATACAACTCAAAAGATGCTCTAGAAGCAACTGAACAGCTTGTCAGTCGTGGACAAAAGCCTGGAACTGCTCACCGAGGCAGCGGGCGTCGTGCAGTGCTGGCCTACCAATTACCAACAGCTGAGGTGAATAGCTAACGCTTATAGCAGCGTGCCACGGTGCCAAGTATAGAAGCGATGTTATGAAGCACATCGTGACCCGTAACACCATACTTAATCAATGTGCATGTGCCAAGTCGTCTTATGCAACATGACTCGGCAAATCTTACAAATAAATGGGGATTTTGGGCCAACGTGAGTTCAAGATCCCCATTTTTCGTTATGGCCATGAGACGCTTGCCAAGTTGTACTGTGTAACTTCTAAGTTGGCTTACGACTGGATCATTTCTTGGGACTTGCCTTTCGATGCAGGGTGATCTTCATTTTGAGCCTTCATTGGGACACTTGGATATCACTTAGCTGCGTTTTAGAGAATTGATATAAAGCCGGTACCTTTCCCCTATTAAGCTCCATATTAGAGCTGTGGATTTTGCTCTGTGCTGCTCTGCCCAAGTTCAGTTGAGTTTTGAGTTGGTGCTATTGAAGGTGTGATACCTTGTTCGGATTGTAAGGTGGCTTGAATTTCGTTGATGGCACGTTGAGTATCGTTATAACAACCTTCGCGACCTGCATCCAAACAAAGCTTTGCCGCAATGTTTAAATCTGCAAGCGCTCTTTCGAAATCTCGATTGCTTATTCGTATGATCGCCCGATCGTAATATGCAAACGTATGATTAGGGTCAAGTTCAATTGCTTTTGTGTAGTCAGCAACTGCCCCGATCATTTCACCAGCTTCTTCCCGTGCGAGCCCTCGATTGTAGTACGGGTCGGGGTCGTTGGGATCTAGGTTAATGGCAATGTTGAAGTCTTGAATGGCACCAATGGGTTCTCCAAGGCGTCTGCGCACTAACCCCCTATTTTGATACGCCAAGACTGAATTAGGTTCTAAACGAATGGCCTGACTACAGTCAGTAATGGCTGATTGGTGTTGTCCAACATTTGAGTGGGATAAACAGCGATTGAGATAGGCTTCTGCCAAGTTTGGATCTCGCTGAATGGCTTCGCTGTAGTCAACGATCGCCGCCTCATCATCTCCAAGTTCTGCTCTCACGGTCCCTCGGTTGACGTAGGCCTTCAAGGTTCCATCTGGGTCAATGTTGATTGCCTGAGTGTAATCTTCTAGGGCACCTTTGAGATCGCCTAAGAAATAGCGTACATTGCCCCGATAGTAGAAGGCATTCGCGTTGCTCCCGTCTAGTTCAATGGCCTGGGTAAAGTCCTCTTGAGCGCGAACATATTCTTCATTTAAAAGAAGGGTCACGCCTCGATTGATATAGGCTTCTGCAGTGGGATAGTTCTGGATAGACTCCGTATACAGGGCGATCGCCTCTTCATACTGTTGAGATTCTTGGGAGATCTGGCCCTGCTTGAGTGCATTTGATGCCCAAATGCGCTGAGGAGCTTGAGTCGTAATAATGCCTAGCGTGGTCAAAAGTAACACCAACCCTGCTATTCCCAGCGCCATACCTTTCTTAGATGTTCGAGCTGGAACCGGCACCTCGTTTTGGGTTGTTGGAACTGTACTGGACGAATTGACAGTCGAACTTGCTGGTAGTCCTGTGATGGGTTTTGCTGCAGATAGCCGATCTAGGTCTTCTAATACACTTGCAGCAGTTGTGTAGCGATGTTCTGGATTCGGGGAAATCATTTGATCCAAAACTTGCTGAAACTCTAGGCTGACATTGGCATAGCTGTGCCACGACAATGATTCCGGAATGTGCCCATCGCTCGCGTAACTGACACGTTTCAATTGTTGCAATTCATGGGCTGGCAGCCCTGTCAGTGCTTGCACTCCAATCATGCCAACGGCATAAATGTCGCTACTGAAATGACGCTGCCCGGCTGCTTGCTCAAGCGGGACGTAGGCTGATGAACCATTGTGGGAATGGATATCGAAGCTGCTGGCAGAGGGCTGGTCAGTTTGAGCACTGATTTCCTTAAAAATGCCAAACCCAGTCAACACAAGCTTGTTGTCAGGATGCCGTTGAATGAGGTTGGACGGTTTGATGCAGCGGTGAATGACTCCCCAGCTGTGTACAACAAGGAGAATTTTGAGAATTTCTCTTAGCAGATGCTGGACAGCTGCTTCTGACAAGGTTTGTCGCGGCTTCAATACCTCACTGAGAGGACGCCCAGGAATAAATTCTTCAACTAAGTAGAAAAAGTTATTCTCTTCAAAATAGGCCAGGATTTTGGGGATTTGGTCATGGTTGCCGACATGCTTCAGTGCTTCAGCCTTTTTTTTAAGAAGCACTAGGATGAAGCGGATGGCCTTGGATGATTTGCCGGGAAGCTTGAGCTTCTTGACAACGCATTTAGGATGCCCTTTAAGAAACGTATCCCCAACGAGGTAGGTGCTCCCTTCAGAGTCTGAACCTAACGTTTTGACAAATTGATAGCGGCTTCCTAAAAGTTGACTACCTGCCATTAGCACCCCAAACAGACATGCGGTTTGTGACCTTACATTTTACAATTCCACATCATATGACCTGTAAATCACATTGCCGGTAAATTCAAATCTTGACCCGACATAACTTTACAGAGCCGTATGATGCTATCAAGTCAGCAACGGAGATAAGGGGTGGGGCATGCCCCTCACCTCTGTATAAAACTGTGCTTAACACAACTTGGAAGACTATTTTGAACGTGTTGCTGAGCAACGCTTTCAAAATAATGAACGTTTGTCCAATGATGAGGAAAATAGAAGATTAATATCCTAACTGGAGCGCTAACCTTCCAAGGTATGACATGAAGCGAGTCTTTAATTTTTGCAATTTCCTCACAGGATGAAGATGCCGCAAAAATTAATTTCAAATTTTCACAACTTAACTATATAGATGATGCAGGACTTACGCTATTGCCCTGTATCCAGGGTTACTAGTGTAAGTTTGATGAGAACTTGAGAGTCAACGGCTCCCAAGTTCTCATCAATTCCTGATGGATTTGAGAACTTCGCTGAGTGATGTTTGTCAGCTTTGGTCCATGAGTAATGCCGAAAGAGCTTGCCGCATGGCCGTGACTGTTGTTGTGGCTGTTCCAAATTCCCGTACCACAATGCTAGCAGCAAGGTTACCCAAAACAGCAGCTTCCCAAATTGAGGCTCCTGCACCTAATGCAAGGGTCAGAGCCGCAGTCACCGTATCTCCGGCTCCGGTGACATCAAATACATCCGTGCGATTGAAGGCCGGGATTGACTGATTGTTGCCCGTTTTGGAAAAGAAGGTCATTCCGTCGCCGCCTCGGGTAATAAGTACCATGTCTGCTTTCGTTTGTGAGAGCAACTCGTTCCCTGCTCGATGGAGGCTCGCTTCATCAGCGATCGCATATCCAACTGCTTTTTCTGCCTCAGGAACATTAGGAGTAAAGACCGTTGCTCCAGCAAACCGATGCAGATCTTTTTGGGCATCAACAATGACCCGGTGATGCGCTAGCGCAACCTCAATGACAGGTGCTGTCATTGTGCCGTCGCCATAGTCAGAACAAACAACACAATCAACTTGATGAATTTGTTGTTGGATATAGTTTACAAGTTTCTGTTGAAGCGCTAGGGATGGCAGCGCGTCTGACTTGCGATCGACTCGAACCATCTGCTGGGTTACGGATTGGCGAGCATGCCCTGAAATTCTCGTCTTAGTCACAGTTGGGCGATCGCCATCGACAAAAATACCGTCGGTATTGACGATTTGTTCAGCGAAGAGACGTTGAATGGCCCGTCCCTGGTCATCATTACCAATGAATCCTGCAGCTTGAACCGATGCACCCAACGATGCAAAATTGCACACTGAGTTTGCACCACATCCTGGAACCTGGCGAGTACTTTCGTGACGCAGAATCATAACGGGTGCTTCCCGAGACACCCGTTCAACTTCTCCAGTCATGAACTCGTCGAGGGCCAAATCTCCAATCACGAGTACACGGACTTGAGAAAAGGCACTTAGCAGCTCAAACAATCGAGGAGCTGCCTGGGTTAATTGGCTGAAGAAATCGTGACTGATGGTCATGCTGTCTGGCTATCAATCCGCACGGTCATCATACGGTCTCTTCAGGAGAATCGTTAGGAATACCATTTGGGCAGGTCTCTTCTGTGTAGTCAAAGATGATGTTGAGAATGCGCGACTGTGATCGTTCTGTCGTATTTCCCCAATCTTGCTCAGGATTGGCGATCGCCTCTAGAGACTGCTCGTCGAAAAAAGGAATTCCAGAACTTGCGACAAGCATAGGTTCGGGGTCCTCTACAACTTGATTGTCCGAATCAACGACAAAGCCTACGGCGGTGTTCACGTCGTCTGCCTCAAGAAGACCCCGCTGAATAAACGAACAGGCCGCTGGCGGAAATTCGAGCGTGATTCCGAGAATTGAATTGTTATCTGTTCCAGATTCTGGGCTTTCAATGCTTGCTTGATTAATTGCTATATTCCATTCATCAAACAGTTCTATAGACGGCTCAGCGGTTTGAGTAAACAGCCGTTGAAGTTCTTGCTGTTCAGCTAACCGTTCAGCAATCAATCGTTCGGTTCTCTCCTCAGGTGTTTCTAGCGGAGTAGGGTCAATCGGAGGATCATCCGTAATGTTGTTGGAGGCGTTGCTATCGTCTTCAGGTAATTGAAAATCATCTGGCAACTGATCCTGATCTAATGGGTTAGCCGTTGAGGAGTTAGGCGCTTCCTGGAGTGGAGCAGCAGGCGGTGGAGCCGGCTCGGGTAGAGTTGGAGTTGGAGCAGGGGGGCGAGTGGGTAGTGATGGCCAATTGAAGGTCGGAATTGGCGGGAGCCGCACGGGGGGTGGCGGCGCAAGTGGCGAGGTGAAATCTTCTTCTAAATCTGGAGTTGACGAATCTGGAAGGTCTTCAAAAAAATCGAAGTCGTCTGCGCTAGATATGGGTGGCAAGTCCGGAAGAGAGGTCGAAAAGTCAGGCACCCGACTCAGCTCTTCAGGGCCAAACTCAACCACTGAAACTTCGCGCTGAATGCCCAACTCTTCGTCTGCGAGTCTTGGAAAATCAATGAAGGGCAAAATTGCAAACAAGGCGCCGTGAATCAGAATTGACAGCACAGGCGCGCTCTTTGAAGGATTTTCTTTCAGTAGATGAATCAGCAGGTGGATGGAGCGAGGAATCGCCAATCGTGATTGTTGAGCCATGTCGTTCAAAGCGCTGAATGCTGCCGTTGTACGGTTATCTTCGATGAAAAGAGTGATTAAAACGAGGAAACATGGACAGTTTACGTCCCGTACCTTAATACAGGACCTAGAACTATATTTCTAGAACCCCATCGCGATGGATTTCTGATTTTTCCCATTCTGGTTTTTCCTATGTCAAGGTTCTGTACATATTGTTCGGGGATTCAGAGTGGATGTTCCCATCAATTCTAGCGACCTGCAATGTAATCAGTTCAATATCGATAAGACTGACAAGACTTGAAACACTATCCTGGGTGAGCTGCTGGGTTCAATACGGATTGAGAGGATTTGCTTGGGGTTGACGAATGACCAGAAGAGAAAAGTACGACAGGTCTAGGTGGGGGCGATCGCTTAAGTCCCGATATACTTTTTGTTGAGGCCAAGTTGCCCATTCCACCACATAGCTGCAGTGCAGTAGATGACGAGAATGAAGGATTTTCCAGACGTCGGGGTAGACCGATTTCATCTTCATCAAAACGACAACATCTGCTGCATCAAGTGCCTGCTCTAACTCAGCAATGTGATATAGCGCAGGGATAACGAGAAGGCTTTGTCCTTGTGTTGTGAGTGGTTCTTGTATGGCCGCTGCCGCTGCCATCGGTGAAGAGATTCCTGGAATAGCTTCAATACGGACCTGTGGACAATGCTGCCGGATTGCTGCTGCGAGATGGGAAAACGTGCTGTAAAAGCTGATATCTCCTTCACATAAAAATGCGACATCTTGCAAATCGTTCAACCGTTGAATCACCTCATCTGCTGCCGTTGTCCAGGCGCTCACTAGTTGCTCTTCATCTTGGACATAGGGAAAATCGAGGGCGAGGCGTTCTTGATGGGGCAGACACCACTGATGAGTAATTTGCTCCGCAACACCCAGTTTGCCTCTGATTCCAGCAGGAAATGCGATGACTGGAGCGTTTTGAATACACTGAACACCTTTTACAGTGATGAGGCTCGGATCGCCAGGGCCGACTCCAACTCCGTAGAGTATGCCCTGCACATGAGTTGACGGGTTTTCTTGTGATGCCTGAGAGTCGGTCATACCAAACTACGGTTAGGGCTTGAAATGAAGATTGTGGATGCTATTGCGATCGCCAAGCGTATCTTAAAGCTTTTGGTGATGTAGCAATCCGAAACGAGTTGTAAGAGTAGGGCAGGCACCACTTGCCCTACTCTTACAACTCGTTTCATTAATCATTCAAGAACGCTATGGCGATAAAAGATAAGAATAGTTAGATTTGCGCGAACCCTCTACATTGAGTTTGGGTGTTGGATAGAACTCAGTACTAACCGACATTTCCAAATGACACAGTTAGATAAAGCAGTGTAAGGTCTGAATCGACGACCAAGACTTTTTCCCATGACGCATCCTCATGCTCGAAAAAATCGCTCGTATTCTCGTATTGTTCAGCCTGATGGTCGGTTTAACGTGACTCGAGTGGGTCTCTTCAATCCACCGTGGCGTGACATTTATCACCTGATGCTAACGATGTCATGGCCATTGTTCTTCTTGACAGTTAGTGCATTCTATCTTGTGGCTAACGTGTTGTTTGCGTGTGCCTATCTTATTGGGAGTGACAATATTGCAAATGCAACGCCCAATTCGTTTTTAGATGCCTTTTTCTTTAGCGTGCAGACGATGGCGTCCATTGGCTACGGTGCAATGTATCCGCAAACGGTTTATGCCAATATTGTCGTCACGATTGAGGCGCTGTCAGGCTTGATGATATTGGCCGCAGCAACTGGCTTAATGTTCGCACGGTTTTCTAGACCGACTGCACGGGTTCTCTTCAGCGGTGTGGCTATTATTACATCCTATGATGGGCGGCCAACCTTGATGTTTCGGGCGGCCAATCAGCGACGAAATCGAATACTGGAAGCGAATGTTCAGCTAACGCTGGTTCACAGCACCACAACTCAAGAAGGGCAGTTTATGAGGCGCTTTACGAATCTGCCGCTGGTGCGATCGCACAGCCCAATCTTTGCGCTGTCGTGGACAGTGATGCATGTCATTACCGAAGGGAGTCCTCTGTTTAATCAGAACATCACTGACTTAGAGGCGCGAGAGGCCGAACTCATTGTGACGCTGACTGGGCTTGATGAAACTCTCTCGCAAACGATTCACAGTCGACACTCTTATATGCCCCATGAACTTGCCTGGGATCATCAGTTTGTCGACGTGTTTACTCAGAGATCCGGGGGCAATCTTGCCATTGACTATGCTCAATTCCACAACATCTATCCAGTTGGGGATCAATCACTAGCAGCCAAGAAATGAAACTGTAGAATCTGATACAACGATATCTTTCCAGCCGTGGAACGTTAATGAAAGTCAATTCTCTCCATTGTTCAGATTTGGAAAGAGTTGATGAACACAGTGAGATGGCAGCTGTTGGAAACTGCCGATGGCTGAGTGCGATTATTGCTGTTTCGTTACAGATATGATCAGCTCAGCTAATTCACATTGGTGTTGGGGTTTTCAGGTTCTTGCAGTCATGCATTGGGTCACGGTTCTCCGTAGAAAAACGGGCATAGGATTTGTCGATATCGTCAAATCCTGATATGTTTTGTTCTCTTGACATGTTCTGATACTAATCAACTAGTGAAATAAGGTGATTGAGGTGAAAATGCGTAATTGGCGTTCTTTACTATTTGCATCGGCTCTTGTGATTTTGCCGTTGGCTGCGTGTAGCGCTCCTGCTGATAGTCCCGAAGCGAGTGGCGATGGTGAAGCTTCCGCATCCGGTCCTAGTGGTAGCCGGTTGCAAACAGTGCTGGATCGGGGTGAACTGGTTTGCGGTGTTGAAGGAAACATTCCTGGATTTAGCTTTGTTGACGAGAGTGGAACGTACTCAGGGCTTGACGTCGATTTCTGCAAGGCTGTTGCAGCAGCGTTGTTTGATGATCCAGAAGCTGTCGCTTACCGTAACTTAGACTCCACAGAGCGATTTACAGCTTTGTCGGGTGGTGAGGTTGATATGCTATCTCGAAACACCACTTGGACGACTAGCCGTGACACATCCGTAGGTCTAGAGTTTGCACCGACCACTTTCTATGATGGTCAAGGCATGATGGTTCTTGCCGACAGCGGTATTGCAGACTTAGAAGATTTTGCAGGTAAGTCTGTTTGTGTTGAGACCGGAACAACGACTGAGCTTAATCTCACAGACCAGATGCGTGATCGCGGCATCGAAGATTATGAGCCGCTTGCCTATCAAGATTCAAACGCAACCTATGCGGCGTATGCAGAAGGCCGCTGCGAGGGCGTAACATCTGACAAATCTCAGCTGCTGGCTCGTCGGAGCACGCTTCCCAATGCTGATGATCACATCATCCTTGAGGTCACAATGTCGAAGGAGCCGCTAGGCCCTGTGACGATTAACAATGACTCGACCTGGTTTGACGTTGTGAAGTGGGTCACTTACGCGACGATTGAAGCAGAAGAGCTTGGCATTGATTCCAGCAATGTCGATAGCATGCTTGAAAGCGAGAATCCAAACATTCGACGGTTCCTCGGAGTTGAGGGTGAACTGGGTGAAGGACTGGGTCTCAGCAATGACTTTGCCTATCGTGTGATTGCCGCAGTCGGTAACTATGGAGAAATCTACGAGCGGAACTTGGGGCAAGATTCCCAGTTTGGGCTTGACCGAGGTTTGAATGCGTCTTGGGAAGATGGTGGTTTGCTTTACTCACCTCCCTTCCGCTAAGTCCATTTAATGAACGGTTAGCTGCATACGTGCGGCTAACCGTTTTGCGATCGCCGCTTATCTGACCTCGAGCCACGTCATATTTTGTATTTTTCGACTAGCTTTATTTGACTTACACTCAGGGACAATATGAAGGCGATCGCAATACAGTAGTCGCTTTGCAACCAGGCATCGCAGCAATTCTATGACCCTTGAAGGTCAGTAATGGAACCCCATCGTCCATAGAGGAATGCGTCAATGACGGTTAGTGGGCCTAGCCCTGAGGAAAAAATTATTATTTGGCGAGACGAACGATTTTGGAAAATTGCATTCCAAGTCATCACCCTAGCTCTCGTCATCATTGCTTTGTCCCTGTTAGTCACCAACTTCAGCCGTAACCTAGCCCGGCAGGGTACAACATTTGGATTTTCGTTTCTTCAAAACTCGGCTGGATTTGGTGTTGGTGAATCATTAGTGGACTACCGGCCCCAAGACCCCTACCTGAGAGTGATTCAAACTGGCTTAGTTAACTCTCTGCGGATGATTGTAGTGGGCATCGTCTTGGCGACCGTGGTGGGCATTCTTGCTGGTGTGGCAAGCTTTTCTGAAAACTGGTTAGTTTATAAGATTAGCCGAGCTTATGTCGGGCTTGTTCGAAACGTTCCGCTGCTGCTTCAGCTGTTCTTTTGGTATTTTGCTGTATTTTTCCAGTTTCCTCCGCCTGCTGAACAAATCGTTCTGTTTAGCCCTGGGTGGTTTAGTTCGATCTGGGAATCGACACCGCTACTCATCCGCTCGATTGTTCATTTTTTGCAGCTCGATCATATTGGCACAGCGCTGTGGAACTCGATTCCTGAGGCAATTAAGGCATTTTGTGAACCCCTTAGTCGTCTCATTGTATTGAGCAAGCGAGGTGTGTCGATTCCAGGACCTGCCTTATCTGATCAAAATTGGTTGGGGCTCGTCTTGTTGATTGCAGCGGTGTTTCTTGCCGGGTTGCTATGGAAGCTTGCAGATGGAGCCTTGGCGCGAGGTCGGGTTTGGGCGTCACCTTTCTCTAGAGGGATTAACGGTCTAATTGCTGTTCCCGTTGTCGGAGTGATTGCATTTCTTGTCTTTCAGGGAATGAAGCGATTAATTGCAGGAGACAACCTTGATGGATTTTCTCTAGGTGTCGGTGCATGGATCCCAGTTATGGTGGTGGGTGTCATTGTTGCGCTTTGGCTTTGGCAACAGCGTACGAAAGCGATTGTTGAAACGGGATCATCGGGGCAGACTCAGCTGTATGCGATCGGTGCAGTTCTCCTTGTAACACTCCTTATTCTGATGTTTGGCATGGGTTGGGAGACTCCTCAGATTGTTGATTCAGGTGGCTCAACCGGGGGACTCCGGATGTCGGTTGAGTATGCAGCTGGCGTCTCTGGCCTGGTGTTTTATACGGGTGCATTTATTGCTGAAATTGTTCGAGGCGGTATTCAGTCAGTTTCGAAAGGTCAATGGGAGGCAGCGCGATCGCTTGGCTTACCTTCGAGTATTGCGATGCGTCTTGTCGTCTTCCCTCAAGCGCTGCGAGTGATTATTCCACCACTCAACAGTGAATATATGAACCTTGCCAAGAACTCGACCCTTGCGTTTGCAATTGGCTACCCGGAACTTTACTCCGTATCTAGCACAACGTCCAATCAAACTGGACGCCCAGTAGAGGTGTTCTTGATCATCATGGCCGCTTACTTAATTTTCAATCTGCTGATTTCCGTCAGCATGAACCAAATCAATGAACTTGTTCAACTTAGGGAGCGGTAAGTCATGACGACAGCACCTCAGCATGCTCCATCCACAGCTCCTCCAAAAGTCAATTCCATCGATCCGTTGGAATGGTTGCAGAAGAATTTGTTCAGCAACTGGTTCAACACGTTTCTCACGATTTTTGTTGCGATCTTGCTCTATATCGTCATCAGTGGGCTTTGGTCGTGGTCTTCCACAACCGCTCAATGGGCCGTTGTTCCTAACAACATCGGTCTCTTGATGTCAGGATTGTATCCGCGAGAGCTTTACTGGCGTGTCTGGACGATTTTAGGCATGATTGTTGCCCTGTCAGGATTAACCTGGGGTATTTTAGGTCGAAATATTGCGAATTTGTTTGGTGTTCGCACACTGATTGGATTGGCGGTCATTTGTGCAGCATTCGTCATCTTTCCGCTGACCCGTGCAAACAGTCCCCTACTGATTGGCATGGTGGTATTAAACGTTGCAATGGCGTGGATTGGACAGCAAGCTGCACGGAAATACAAGGGCCTGGGTCAGTGGATATCGATTGCCTGGTTCATTTCATATTTTGTGGTGCTATGGCTTATCGGGGGTGGCTTGGGCATCGAACCGGTACGCACGGATCGATGGGGTGGATTGGTATTGACGTTGCTGATGGCGGTAACTGGCATTGCTCTGTGCTTCCCCATTGGTGTTGTGTTGGCCCTCGGACGACGCAGTGAATTGCCCGTTGTTCGCTGGCTGTCTATCGCCTATATCGAGCTAATCCGAGGCATTCCGTTGATTGCCATTTTGTTTATGGGGCAGGTCATGATTCCGTTGTTCCTCCCTGAGGGTGCACGCCCCGATCGCATTATTCGTGCTGTTATTGCACTGACCATGTTTAGCTCCGCCTATCTTGCTGAAAACGTGCGAGCTGGACTCCAATCTGTTCCTCGCGGACAGAATGAAGCGTCTGTTTCATTGGGACTCAATAAGCCGCTAACGCTTATCTTTATCATTCTTCCTCAGGCTTTAAAAACCGCCATTCCAGCCATTGTTGGTCAGTTTATTAGCTTGTTTCAAGACACAACGCTACTGGCAACCCTTGGCTTGATTGAACTGTTAGGAATGGCTAACTCTGTTCTTGCAAACCCCACTTATCTTGGGCGTTATGTAGAGGTTTATCTGTTTATTGGTGTCATCTACTGGTTCTTCTGCTATGCGCTGTCATTGGGTAGTCGCCAGGTGGAAAAACAGCTCAATACCGGTCGATAGATTACGGACGAAATAGGTGACACTCGTGTCAAATTTAACAGTCTGTAAATAGAGACCGTTCTAAGGTGGTGCAATAATGGAATCAAGTTCAGCTCACGAATGCAGAGCTTGATCAAGCGTTGAAAAGAAGTATTTGGCTTGGTAGCGATCTGTTGTCATGGAACCGCCAATTCTCCTTTATCAGCAATTTTTTAGAGACATCGTCGTCTACACCAGGACGAGATGAATTCAAAGCTTCGATTTATAAACGTGCATGACTCGCGATGGAGATAACCCCATGACTCAGTATCAAGCCGAAACCGCTTCAACCAATGACAGCGGCACCAATGATGGCGGCACTCAGGAAATGATTGTTGCTCGGAATGTGGAGAAGTGGTATGACAATCACTTTCACGTTCTCAAGGGTGTTGACCTTACGGTAAATAAGGGTGAAGTGGTTGTTGTGATGGGCCCTTCAGGTTCAGGGAAATCAACGTTTATTCGCACATTTAATGCGCTAGAGACCTATCAGAAAGGCAGCATTTTTATCGACGGTATTAAAATTTCCCATGACCTGAAAGATATTGAGCAGGTGCGGAAAGAGGTTGGAATGGTATTTCAGCAGTTCAATCTGTTTCCGCACTTAACGGTTTTGAAGAACGTTACGTTGGCCCCGATTTGGGTTCGTCGTTGGCCGAAAGCTAAAGCTGAAGAGGTGGCGATGCAGCTGCTTGAGCGGGTCGGCATCCTTGAGCAAGCAAACAAGTATCCAGGGCAGCTCTCGGGTGGACAACAGCAGCGTGTGGCGATCGCCCGTGCCTTGGCAATGCAGCCCAAGGTAATGCTGTTTGACGAGCCAACATCTGCACTTGACCCTGAGATGGTCCGTGAGGTACTGGACGTTATGCGCACGCTCGCATCATCAGGTATGACAATGGTTTGCGTAACGCATGAGGTAGGCTTTGCACGAGAAGTGGCTGACCGCGTGGCTTTAATGGACAGCGGCCTCTTGGTTGAAGAAGGCACTCCTGATGAGTTTTTCAATAATCCGAAAGAAGAGCGTTCTCAGAAGTTCCTCTCTCAAATTCTTTGATTTTTTAGCTACGATTATCTCAAAAAAGCCTCTGGTGTTTCGCTGCAACACCAGAGGCTTTTTTGTTCTCAAGCTTTATACAAATGACGTTATTTT
>JBCBLF010000479.1:0-501 GCA_038520475.1 Cyanobacteria bacterium J06627_8 | reverse complement strand
ATGCAGAATGGCAAACTTGGCCTGAAGACGAGATAGCTGCGATACTCTTGGCAGTTGATGCTTTACATAAGCGAATCGCGTTGCTGGTTTCTGAAGACGCGGAGTATTCGGATGAACTGAAGGACTTCGAAGACGAGATTAAAAGATTCGGATTCGATGTTATCCCTTAACAAATAGATGCAACGAACCAGCAACCGCTCCCTTCAGTTGCCCGCGTTATTAATCGCTGGCGCTGGTTTTTAGGGAAACGCTATTACTTACGGGAGCAGTATCTGCGGCTCCAACGAGGCTACAAGCACCAGGGCTTGCATCACTCCTACAAATGTACAAGGCAATGTCCTTGAAACAAAAAAAGCCCAGAGGCGAACCTCCGGGCTCAGAATCAGGGTGCATCTACCATTCCCTTATACGCAAATCCAAAGGTGTATCCGGAGACATGTTTAAGAAAAACTGATTTAAAGAAAGAAAGCCCAGAGGCGAACCTCTGGGCTCAGACTCAGG
>JBCBLF010000478.1:0-506 GCA_038520475.1 Cyanobacteria bacterium J06627_8 | reverse complement strand
TAGCGCCCCCCGCAACAAGCCCCCCATTCGAACCCAGCTAGACAATAGCGGTAGATGCAGCCGAAACCCCAAGTTTGCTTAAAACGATGTATTTTCGGTGTTCTATTAGGTAATACAGGCGCCCACTAAGATTGGATTTAAATAATGGGAAAAAGGTTGTTAGCTCAGCCTAAAACCCTCATTTCTGATGCCGTTTCCTCAATGCCTCAACTTATCGATATGGCGCCCTTACGCAAAGCGTAAGGGCGCCTTATCTATAAGTTGGAGTTTGAAGCAGTGATAGGAACTGATTCAGTTGGATATCAGTGGTCTTTCGAGTCCCTTACACAAAACTCGCCTGATCGAGTTGGGCAGCCTGGACACCACGCAGCGTTGCTAGAGTTTCTCGTCCAGCTTCAATCACCGTGTCTCGGCCCTGTTGCTGGAACGATAAATCGTCAAAGCTCAGGCTTCCCTGAAGGCGAATCACGTCTTCGCCGATGTTGAAATCACGAAACAGGACAGTG
>JBCBLF010000477.1:0-507 GCA_038520475.1 Cyanobacteria bacterium J06627_8 | reverse complement strand
TTTGCAATTCGCCATGCGGTTGCCACGGATTCCACAAAAATAGAGGGTTGCCCAATCCGCTCACAGGCTTCAAACCAGGCGTTACGCCCATAGGTATCACTCTTCGCCATCAGCCCATGGATTTCATCCGCCCAGTTCGCCTGTTCCAGATGCCACATCACATGACGATGAATATAACCATCGTTCGGGAGCTGATCCCATTGATGGTCAGTTGCTTCGTTTCGATAACGCTCTAAGAATTGTCGGTGAGCCAGTTCAAGACTTTGGAATTGAGAGTTGGGATTTTGGAATTGAAGTGCATTTTCTTCAATCAGACTCCGAGCTGTATCATGCATTAGGTCATGGACTCGATAGGTTGCTTCCCCTTCAACGGTTGCCAAGCCATCCGTCAGCAGCGATCGCCGTCTAAAATCAATCAAACTTTTCTTCGCTTTAATGGGGCGGCAATTCCATAGCACTGAGGCAACATTGACATCGAGGCTGACGTCCTCTGGTAACACTCCTAAC
>JBCBLF010000476.1:0-510 GCA_038520475.1 Cyanobacteria bacterium J06627_8 | reverse complement strand
CATTTTCTTTCTGGAAAGAAAATGGCCTAATTCAAGACGAGAAGGCCGTCGAAATTGTGAATGCCCTGGATTATGACTTTTCTAAATGGAAAAAATCTAAAACGCTGGCAGGCGCGACGCTGAGGACAAGGCTGTTCGATGAAGATGTACAGACTTTCTTGTCTAGCAATCCAACTGGAACGATTGTTGAAATTGGCTGCGGTCTGAACACTCGATTTGAGCGGTTAGACAATGGGAAAGCGCGTTGGTTTGACCTTGACCTGCCTGATTCTATGGCACTGCGGAGGCAGTTCTTTGAAGATCAACCTCGCCGTACCATGCTCGCAGCCAGCGTATTAGACACAGATTGGATGGAGACAGTGATAGACACGGGTGGTCCATGGTGCTTCATTTCAGAAGCAGTCATTATCTATTTATCACCTGAGCAGTAGTGTCGATTAAAATCCAAGCGCCTGGAAAATGATCGGTAATTTGGATAATTGCCTGCCTTGCCTGCTCAGGTGATAAATA
>JBCBLF010000475.1:0-510 GCA_038520475.1 Cyanobacteria bacterium J06627_8 | reverse complement strand
GAGCCTCCTACCGATGGGGCTTCATGGCATTCATTTGGGCATTTATTTTTGGAAGTAATATAATGGGTTAGTTTTAATGCCTGATTCTGCTCATTATCAAACAAACCCTTACAACAGTGCGCGTTGGTTAAGTCCAGTTGTGTGCGGCGCGGGGCGACACACACAACTGGTTTTGTGCTTGACTACCTTGAAATCGCTATAGCATTGATTATCTGTCAACCTGAGTGTGTAGCACCCAAGGCTACCAATACAGTTGAGGGGGAAAGCTGCATCCGCATGGCTTTCCCCCTCAACTGTATTTTTGAGCTGAATTTTTGCTGAATTTTTGCATGGCTGGCTGTAGTCATCTATTAAGAATCAGGAAGGCATGAAGACTGTCAAGTTGTGTTTAGTTGTGGCTGATATGACCGAACTCCCGACTTTATCCGACTGACAATCCGACTTGCCCACGGTTACCGTGGAGTCAATCGTTTGCCTAGAAGGGAAGGAGCTTATTGTGACGACTCGATC
>JBCBLF010000474.1:0-523 GCA_038520475.1 Cyanobacteria bacterium J06627_8 | reverse complement strand
TATCGAGTAATTGATGATCTTGACCGTGAACTAGCGGTTTCAAGCTAATTGAGCATCGCACACATAGCCCCGGTCATACTAGAGCTCTGGCCCACTGTGGATATAGTAGCCAGGCTCTCCATTCGCTTCAGCGGATACGATGGCGCCGCTTAACCCTGCGCAAAAGCGGACAGATTGAAATATTCAGGTATTTCTCTCAGGTATTTCTCAAAGAACCTGACCACCGCTCAGCTCCACGTTAGGCAGATAATTATAGCGGTGTTCAAGATAGTCAAGCACACAACTGTACTTAACCAACGCGCACAGCGCTATATTTCGGAGATACATAGGCACCCACAACGATTGGTGCAGGAGGGCTACTCTTGAAAATTAGTGTATTCAACAGTGCGGTAGATATGCCTCAGCCGCTGTATTACCAAGCAGAGACGTTTGTACGGATCACTTGGGCGGATGATTCTGAATATGATATTGATGCAGGCCTAGAAGAACGGGCCATACATATCGCGCTCCATGACGCCAATAC
>JBCBLF010000473.1:0-525 GCA_038520475.1 Cyanobacteria bacterium J06627_8 | reverse complement strand
CTTTTGCGTCCAAAGGGCAATACTGCTAAAACTTCTGCTTCTCGTATCTGTTCTGGATATGGTACCGCAATTTGTACTTCCACAATCATCTCATTTGGGTCGTTCAAACCAGCAACTTCAAATACTCCAATCAAAGCATTATTCGCGATCGCATTTCTCACCGCTCTTGCTGCTGCTACGGTTGGCTCTTGTCCGTGTTGATCGATACCCATTCCCATTTCAATAATAAACCGTTTCCGTGCCATCACTATCCCCGATATCGAAACTCACCTTTGTACTGTAGCGGTTTAAGTTCCATTAGGGAACTCTCAAAAGCAATACCTCAATGGTTTCTATTTATGTTCGGTTGAACAGCTATCGTATCTATGAGGGTTGGTAGTTGGTAATTGGCAATGAATAACCACAAATCCTGTAACTAATTAGCCGAACTTTATTAGGACTTAGGGAACACCAAGAAATAAATTATCCCGTATTAAAGTAAAAGGCAAAAGGTGAAAGTAAAAGATTCTTCCCATTACTTTTACC
>JBCBLF010000472.1:0-532 GCA_038520475.1 Cyanobacteria bacterium J06627_8 | reverse complement strand
GATGAGCAAGAATACGCGCAGTTAGAGGCGTTGGGCTGGTTGCCTAGGGAAGATATCGGGGTGTATTTAACTGCCAAACGAGGGAGCGCTGACTGTTTTGTTTCATCTAACCATGGATTGATTCGAGCGATGGTGACCGAGACAAAGGAATTTGACGTCTTTACCCCAGAAGAATTTTCGCAACAATATCGGCTCTAAACTCCATGCTTGTCTCCTACAACAGAGCAAACATAAAGTCTCTGAAAGCAGTGCTCTGTAAACGATGAAGGCGGCACCCAGATTCGAACTGGGGAATGGAGGATTTGCAAGCCAATCACTAATCCTCAGAAGTCTTGTAAACAGTAGGGTTAGGACTTAAGTTATTTTTTCCCTTAATTTTTGCCCAGCTCGTACGGCGTAGTGGAGTAAGGCAATCTCTCTAGCTAAACGCACTTGTGTAAAAGATTTTTAGATGCCCGTGTAGCTAAAGGCAGCCCAATAGAAGGGATGGGCAAAAATTAAGGGAAAAAATAACTTAAGTCCTAACCCTACT
>JBCBLF010000471.1:0-533 GCA_038520475.1 Cyanobacteria bacterium J06627_8 | reverse complement strand
TTACATTTCCCTAGAACCTTATAAAATCGAGAGTTTTAACTCAACATTTTAGATTCCCGGTTCGCAGGTGCTAATTTGATATTTGTAGCCAACCCCAAGAACTGCAATAGTTGAATGGTCATCCAGGTCAGGTCAATTTCCCACCATTGCAATCCGTGACGGGCTGAGTATTGGAAAGCATGGTGGTTATTGTGCCAGCCTTCACCATAAGTCAATAAAGCTACCCACCAACAGTTTGTGGAGTGGTCTTTTGAATCGTAGGTCTTATAACCAAATTTGTGAGTCGCGCTATTGACAAACCAGGTGCAGTGCCATACAAAAATAAGACGGACAAAAACACCCCAAACCACGAAAGACCAACCGCCTATTGCTAAGAGCAACAAACCCAAAGCAATTTGGATTAACAGCATATTCTTTTCCAAGAATATGTAGAAGGGGTCGTCTTTGATGTCCTTCGTAAAGCGAGGAACATCGTCAAAACGTGGAGAATGGTAAAACATCCAACCGATATGACTCCAGAAAAAACCTTTGTT
>JBCBLF010000470.1:0-535 GCA_038520475.1 Cyanobacteria bacterium J06627_8 | reverse complement strand
GCAATTTCTAGATTGGGATAACTGGCTGACAGAAATTGCACCTACACAAGACGATTATTTTGCGGAAATTTCACCGTTGTTAAATTCCGAAACAGCCACCACTACATAGTTTGCCATCTTCTTCTGACTCCGTGGCGCAAGCCATACTTACTATATTTATTTTGTTGTGCTATACTTCATTCCTAGAAGAATAACCATGCGGATGTGGCGGAATTGGTATACGCGCACGTTTGAGGGGCGTGTGGCTTTGCCTTGCGAGTTCGAGTCTCGCCATCCGCATTTTTTAATAGGAAATTTTGGAAGAGTTAGGAGTTAGGAATAAGGTGTAAATAAATCTCCCTCCCTCACTCCCTCACTCCCCCATTCCCTACAATCTATATTTTGTGCTTTGATAGAAATAGGTAAAGTATTGTTAAGAGCAGAGCATTGACTGCAATTTTTTCTGAGAATGATAATTTAACTTTGCCTAATGCATGGCATAGGTTAAATACTATTTGGCAAGGGGGAGAAGAGGTAATAGGACAAGGTTTACCTC
>JBCBLF010000046.1:0-25066 GCA_038520475.1 Cyanobacteria bacterium J06627_8 | reverse complement strand
GCTGATGATCACCACCAGTGGAATGGTAATGGGCATTAGCCCCCTCATTGCTGAAGCATTTGGAGCTAACCAAAAAAGCCAGATTAGACAAATCGCCTGTCAGGGAATTTGGTTATCGCTGCTAATTGCTATCCCTTTCATGATGTTGACTAAGCAGATGAGTGTTTGGCTGGCTCAAACTGGTCAGACAGAAACTGTTGTCACCTTGTCAGGTAGCTATCTCGACATTATTCTCTGGAGTTTATTTCCGGTTATTGGCTTCTCAGCCTTACGCTCTACGGTGGCGGCCTTATCTCAAGCCAGCTCGATCCCGGTGATTATTGCAGTGGGTACGGCATTTAATATTCTCGGTAACTATGTTTTAGGATTTGGTAAATGGGGCTTCCCTGAAATGAAGCTGGCGGGTCTTGCTCTGGCCACAACCTTGACCTGGTGGGGAATGTTTATGGCCCTGGCACTGTGTGTTGTTTTTCATCCTGCCCTCAGAGGCTATCGTCTCTTCCAGTCACTGCATCGTATCAAGCCTCATATTCTTAAACAGCTGGTCTGGGTTGGTGTACCCATTGGGGTGTTCTCAGGTCTAGAAATGGGCTTTTATACGGTCATTACCTTTTGGGCAGGCACATTGGGAACAGAAACTCTGGCAGCCCATCAGATCGTGTTCCAAACGGCGACGGTTATGTTTATGGTGCCATTGGGTAGTTCGTTTGCAACCACAGTGCGCATTGGTCAGTGGCTGGGGCGACGTGATTGGGACGGACTGCAGCGAGCCGCCTGGGTGAGCATGGCCATAACAACGCTGTTTATGATGGTGGCTTCTGTATTCTTTTTCATGTTCCCTCGGCAGATTGTTGGTCTTTATCTAAATCTGCAAGATCCTGTGAATGCAAATATTCTGGCGTTGGCCACACCACTTTTGATTGTGGGTGCGATCGCACAAATACTAGACGGCTTTCAAAAGGCAGTGTACGGCTCTTTGCAAGGACTGCAAGACACCCAACTACCCATGCTGTTAAACATCATCGGCTACTGGGGGATTGGATTGTCTGTTGCCTACGGATTAGGCTTTGGACTGGGACTTGGCAGCGTTGGTCTATGGATAGGTCAAGCCATCGCTGCGGCTACCGTAGCAGCTCTCTTTAGCTGGCGATTACACAATTTGATTAAACGACAAAAGCAGGCACATGATCAGATGCTAAATAAGTACCAAGAACTAGAAGAGCCGGTTCAGATCCCATAATCACAGAAGGTAAAAATTGACTTTAAGTGTGTCTAATCGATTGGAACCATTTGTATCTGACAATTTATAGCGGTGTTCAAGTAGTCAAGCACACAACTTACTTAACCAACGCACACAGCGCTATATATCCACAGGAAACTACGGACTAATCGTTGTTTGACCTTCACTATCGTAGGTTTATGATTTAGCCCCCAAGACGAACAAAATTTCCATAGTACTGGTTTGTATTAGAAGATTGACTATGGCAACGGATGCAGTTGTTACGCTACGGGAAGTTGCCAGAGAAAACTTAAATCATATCCTCATGACGATGTGCAGCTGTGTTTAATCAATTCGAATAATGCGTAACGTCATGGTTGATCGGCGTTACTGTGGCTAGTTGACACACTATCCGTATGAGTGACCACAGAGAGATCGTATCGTCGTTTGCGATCGCCTTCGATACTGATCGTGATTCCAATGGCTCGAATCGCATCAATAATTGCTGCTTGTTCGGGTAAAAAGGTTGGCACGGGTAGCTGATCTTGCTGCTGCATCAACGCTTCAACATTCAGGAAGAAAGTATTTGTGTTGGAGGTTGGTTGAGCTGCCATTGCTTGGCGAAATAATTCAGTATCGGCGAGTGAAACGGCAGGCTCTGGCACCATCGTCGTTGTGATCCGTTCAGAGCCAATAAATGCGATTGTGTCACCCAGCCATCCGCGATTGAGCGACACAGAGCCAGCGGGTCGCTGCCAGTTAACGACCGGTTGACCTTCCAATTGATTGTCATTCACGCGAAGCTGATATTCAGTTTCAACAGCTTCATCTAACGCCGACAGACTTTCCTCTGCACGGGTGCGATCGCTGGCCTCCACCATAAAAACCAAACCTGGTAAGGCAAGGTTATTGCTATCGTGTTGTGACGAGGCGAATGCGAGTCCAAATCGTCCATCCATCCATCCAATTAGATCCGCATCTAAATCAAGCCCAAATCTCGTTTGAGATGTCTCTCGTAGATATTGAGGAGAAAATAACCCCTCGGTAAGGTCTTCGTTTCGGCGGCTGTAGAGTTCCCACTGTTGGTTCAAATCGCTGCCTGTCATCATCATCAATGTCTGATCTGGAAGACGGCTAGCAAGCTGGCGATCGCTTTGGTTATTGAGCTGCAACGGTTCACTATCAGGTAACAACCAGCTATTGCCACGTATTGTGACCCCTGTTGGATTTAAGGTTGCAGTTGCCGTCAATCCTTGAATGTTGTGCCAGGGTGCAAGATTTTGAGGCTGAGCCGCTTGTGTCGCATTAGCAGATGCAACCGCACGCGCAACTGGTGCATTGATGTACAGTTTGGCAAATACTGATTGGTTTGCCACGGAACGAAACGCGTCGGCATAGCCGTCGATGTCTGCAAGGGATGGTTCGCCTTGGTAGGTATCAATCACATCGTCGATGACGCCTGCCTGAGTAGCAAGAACGAGCAGCTTTCGATCAAAGGCAGCAACCTCATAAGTTTCTTCCCGTGATGATTGAAAGGTCTGAATGGTAATGCCCTTGTATTCACGCTGATCGGGTGTGGCCCCTGATGTGATGAGGGCCTGGAGCCGATTTTGGGCTGTCGTTGGATCGGCAACTGGGAGAAAGATAACAGCAGCTTGTTCTTGAGTGAGGTCAATGAACTCTGGATTGAGCTGTGGCACACTCACCGGTCCATCGATATCAGAGTCGTCTGCTGTTACGGATGAGTCATCAGCATTCAAGTTATCGGATTGTTGCTCAGGGTCGGTCTCGATAATCGGTGCATTTGGGTCGACGGGCAACTCCTCAACTGACTCCACGGATGATTCCCCTAGGCTGATGCGATCTGGCACAGAAATTTCTGTGGGTTTCATCAGCGCAATCGTTATTGTGTCACCCATCCACGGCTGCACATCGTCGCGATACGTGATGCCATTGTCAGATAACAGTCGATCGCTCCACTTATTCAAAAACGCATCTAATTGAGCCTGACTTGTATCCGTTCCGAGTTTCCGGAACTGATTCCATTGAGCCTGGTCCGTGGAAATCGTCAGAATCATTAGTGCATCCTGAGGCACGGCCTCGACGCCCACGGGTAACTTTTCCCGCACTAACCCAAACGGCGATCGATTGAGGAACAAATAGGCTGTTACACCTCCTGCTGCAAGAGCCGCTAACGCGCTGGCTGCAATGATGACAAACCGATTTTTCATATTAGCTACTCAACTGCGATAACAAGAAACACTGCTGAGACATTGCGGATCATTTTTACCCGCTTAAGGGCTGATAGGCAGATGAGTAATTCACAGCAATTTGATGCTCCACCTGCTCATCGTGCGATCTGCACAATACCTCATAGATTGTATAGCCATCTTAGATTTTTGCGGATAGAGCGCTTTATATGGTGGATAGTGGGTTTCTCAATCGGTAGATTGCGCTTACATATTCTGAGCCTCTGGGCGAATCATCGGTGGACATCATCGAGAGATGTTTTTGTTATGGGAGTGGCGCTAAGCGCCACTCCCATAACAAAAACATCCTTAGAATCAGTAATACTGAGGCATCGGATTTGAGCGCTAGGGGTTGGTGGGCTCTATGGCGTCCTCTGGTTGTTCTTCATGCAAGACTAAAACCGTAAGTCGATAATGTCCTCTGCTGTGGCGATCAAATCCGTTCGCGACAACTCGATAGGTTCCATCAACGGGTAATCGATAGTCGAGAAAGGAGTTCACGTTATCCACAGCAATATCGTCATTCTGCGCGAGGATATCTCCATTCGGGTGTAAGAGTACCAAGTACGGATCAAAGTCTAAACTTTCAAGTCGAATACGAATCTGCTGTTCTTGCAGTCCGTTAATTTCGTATTCGTCATACAAGCTGCCGTCTTGATAGATAATGCGATCGCCTGGTTCGAGTACACCATCGGTTTCGAGCAGAACGGTTGAAATTGGTGGTGAGGAGTTGATGGGTTCTGCTTCTATATCGTCTGGCCCCACATTTTTTAGGAGCTTCAGATTTTTTAGGAATTGCTGGGTTTCTAACGCTCGACCTGGAAAAGATGAAGCGAGCATTGGATGCAGATGGAGAGAAATGTCAAACTGATTGGAAGCGTTAAGCGAAGGGTGAGGAACAGGGACGGTTCCTCCAAACGGGGAGAGAAACGCCGCAATCATCGCCATGGAATGGAGTGGTTGAGTAACCATAATCAGTTGGACTCTGACTGCTATTAAAAATGGTTCATGCAACACCTTAAGGATACCGATAACCACACATGTTCACCATCTTCACCCAAGTAGTGTCATGGGCGCTAGAAGTCATAGGTACTAGAACAAACGCATGCGCAGGTCGTGATGAGCGGTATCTACCATGACCTACACATGCGCTAATTCTAACGATGGTATCGATTTGAATGAAAGGTCTTAACTTAATGCCTTCTCAATGGCTGAACGTAGCTCCGGATTATCTGGAGCCGTTTGAGGGTCAAATCGAGCTAACACTTGCTCATTTTTGACGAGGAATTTTCCAAAGTTCCACTCAATATCAGGTCCTTGACCCACAAGGAACTGATAAAGAGGACTCCGAGTCGCTCCGTTCACATCCTGCTTTTCAAGCAGCGTAAAATCGACATCATAATTTGTCTTAGCAAATGACGTGATTTCTTCAGGAGTTCCAGGTTCCTGTGCGCCAAACTGATTACAGGGAACGCCAATGATAACTAGGCCGCGATCGCCAAATTCATTGTGCAGTTCGACCAAGCCTTTGTACTGAGGAGTCAGACCGCATTTGCTTGCAACATTCACAAACAAAACAACTTTATCCTTAAGAGTTTCGGCGGACATCGACTGTCCATCAAGAGTCGCTAGAGTAGTGGGTAAGGGCATGATTGATCATATTTCCACACAACACCCTCTATTATCAGCCATTGATGTAACGATCAGACGACACTCTATGAAATTGCTCCAGTTGGTTTCTCTATCCAGACGATTCAAGACTTTTTTGGTCATGGTTGGGGCGATCGCCCCAGCCATCGGCGGCATTCAACCAGCTCACGCACAAAGCGAGCCGGCATTTTTATGGACTGTTGAGTCTTCCAACAATACGGTTTATCTTCTTGGTTCAGTTCACTTGTTGAGACCGACGGACTATCCTCTGCCACAACCTGTCCAAGATGCCTTCGATGACGCAGAGTACCTCATATTTGAGGTGGACTTTGATGATTTAAACAGCATCAACACCCAAAGTCTTTTACTAGACGCTGCGCTTCCTGAACAACCAGAAGAAACCTTTCAGGCTGCGCTAAGCCCAGACGTCTACCAATTGGCAGAGAATGCTGCGTCTGAGGTAAACCTACCCATCAGCATGTTCGACCGTTTTGAACCCTGGTTCTTCTCAATATTGATGCCTTCAGTTCATTTGCTCAATCTGGGATTTGATCCAAGCTATGGCGTTGATCCGTATCTGTTTAATGCTGCACAAGAGGCTGGGAAACCAATTTCTGCATTTGAAACCGTTGAGCAACAAATCAGCTTCTTTGATGATCTTTCGATTCGCACGCAAACGACCCTGGTCGAACAGACCATACGAGAGCTTGAAACCATGGAGTCGTCATTCAATATTTTGATTGATGCATGGCGATCTGGTGATGTGGATACCTTCGAGCCTCTTATTCTAGAGTCGTTCAATGCTTATCCAGACGTTTATGACGTGTTGTTGAGGCAACGCAATCAGCGCTGGCTACCAACAATTGAGTCTCTCATTGACCAGAGCAACGACTTTTTGATTGTGGTCGGAGCGGCTCACCTCGTTGGTCCTGATGGTTTGGTTCAACTCTTGCAGCAAAGTGGATATTCAGTTGAGCAAGTTGAACAGAATGAGATATGAGAGGGCGATCGCCCTCCAGTATTAGATTATGAGTCGTAAATATTAACTCTGAAGTCGATATCGTAAATGAGCGAGATCTTGATTTTGCTTCTAACTAAAGTAATGATGATCCGACTCTGCACCACTTGACTTCAGAAATATCCAATCTCACAGACCCTGACTAGAAATCTGTTAGGGGACTGTAGAAAATAATTGGGCTACAGTCAAATCGAGGTTGGGAAACTGGAGTGATTGGATGCGATCGCCTTCTCGAAACTGAGCAACTTGATACTCCTCTTCGATTAGGCTATAAACCCCAACAGTTGGCTGCTTCGGGCTCCCAATAAACTTTCGCCCTCCCAAGGCAGCATAGTCAATGATCCAATATTCTGGAATTCCCATCGCTTCATAATCTGCCAACTTGAAGTAGTAATCATCGCGCCAATTATGGCTGACCACTTCAAACACCAATTTTATGGAGGTGCCTTGGGTAATCACAGAACTCGATTTCCATAAGGGTTCATTTGTCACTGCGGCAGTATCAAGAACAATACCATCAGGTTCATATCCTGATTCACTCTCAGCGCGAATGATACATTCTTTGGGGAGAAAATAGGGCAAACGTTGCTGATAAATATGCAAGAACAGCAAGCCATTCAAAAATCCTGCAATTTCCGAATGTTTTCCCTTCGGTTTTGGCATTTCGATAATGGATCCTCGATGCAGTTCGTAGCGGCAGTCTCCATTCTCGGGGTACCACTCAATGAATTCGTCAAAGGTAACGGGTTGAGAAATTGCTTGGACCATAGCAACTCCAGAGCGATGAATACATTCGAACTCTTATATTGTAGAAGAACAGCTATGCAGTTCAGCTGATGGCCTCACAGCAAAGCATTTGTGGGCGATCGCACGATAGAACAGCAAGTCCTAAGATTACTTACGTCTCCAATAATCGGGGAATGAGTTCGGCGAAATTGCAGGGGCGATTGCGAGCATCGAGTTGGTCTTTGAGGATGTTTTCCCAGGCAGTGCGGCACGCTCCTGATGAGCCAGGTAGGCAGAAGATATAGGTACCGTTAGCGACCCCGGCCAGTGCCCGTGACTGAATAGTGGATGTCTTGATTTCTTGGTACGAAATCATGCGAAACACTTCACCAAATCCTGCGATCTCTTTATCCAGGAGAGGTTGAATTGCTTCGGGGGTGCCGTCGCGGCCGGTGACACCTGTGCCTCCAGTGGTGACGACAACTTGCACCGTTGGGTCTGCAATCCAGCGAGAAACAACCGCACGGATTTTATAGATATCGTCTGGGACAATGCAGCGTTCGGCGATCGCATGTCCAGCAGACATCATGCTATCGACCAAATAAGCTCCAGACGTATCATTTGCTTCTGTGCGAGTGTCAGACACGGTCATCACAGCAATCGACAAGGGAAGGAACGTACGAGATTCAGAGGTCATAGGTCATACCTACAGTGACTTCCTCACATTAATGCATTCTCTCATCTGTTTAAATCAGTCCTAAACTTAAACCACCATCAATAGTTGCGAGACTGATACAAGAAAGACATTAGAAATGAAAACCCTAATTTCTATGTCCAACATTTAGAAACCAGGTATTAGAACTGCTTGCTAAGAAGTGTTATTCGATGACCACGCGCCCTATATCTGTCTAAATCTTTGTAAGAGCGACTATCTTAGAAATCTTTTCCTTACTCAAACTTCTTAATTCGTCGAGTTGCAGCCACTCGTCTCTAACGAGCTCAGCAAAGGTAAAGAGAAGAGAAGAATAGTCGTAATCATACTTGCCATCAATTTCGTGCCTTCTAGCACTCAAAAAATCGTGCAGCTTCCACAAATCTTTCACCTCATTAATGAGGCCTGACTTGGTGCGAACCTCGCTAATGAGCGCCTCAATCTCTCGCGTGTAAGCCCGTTCAAATGCCTCTTCGGCAACTTTCTTTTCTTCTAAGGTCCAATCAGTCGCGGTCTGCTGCATTACCCAAACAAAATCTATAGTGACTATAAAGTTTACTCTCACAACCTCCATTATTCTATCGCAATGTTACGTTGAGTAAAGTTTTTTAAGAAAAATCGATATCAAACGTGTTTTTATCGTGATGACTTTTATTACTAAAAAGCCACAGAATGCTTTCATCTAAAGCACTCTGTGGCTTTTGGTTACGCAGACGTAAATGCAAACCTACGTTAAATCTAACGAGCTAGATTTAACAATTCCTTGGGCGATGCTAGCAGGTCAATCGCCACAAAGTAGATTTTGCCTTCAGGATTAAGCAAGAATCGCCAAGCAATATTCATGCCTACATTGGCCCCAAACCATGGGGTTTGACACTTACCAGTCACCTTAATCTGGGTGTAGCCATCATCTGCAGGTTCAGAAATACCTTGCTCGGGTAACAATTTAAGGTTTTGGCATTCTTCTCTGAAAAACCTTAAAACAGCTTCCTTCCCAACAATTGGACGTTGAAAAGGTGGCTGTAGCGCCCCATCTGGGGCAAATAATTCAATCAAGGCACCAAAATCATTGGCATTTAAGTTATTCATATAGTTCAAGACAGTCAGGTTTGTCACACCTGCAATGGCAACTTGAGTACGTTGGGTCATGTCTTTTGGTGGAACTACAGGCTCCGCAACCCTAATGGCTTGCCCTGATGAATATCCCATGTCAACAACGGCATTACGCAGAACCGTAATTTGTTGCCCTGGGTCGAGGTTTTTAATCGCTGTTAGTACGGCTGAGGCATTTGCAGACAACTTGTATCCTTCTGGAATGGGAGCAACAATTCCTTGCTCCATCCATTCGCCAAGACGATACCAAAAACCAAGCTTAATATTGGCAGACCAAGTACCGTAGGTTCGGCAAATTTGTGTGTCTGCACGATTAGCAAGATCACACATCGCTTGTGACTGCTCTTGAAATGACATCTGCCGAATTTCATTTAACGTTGCTTCAGCAAATTGCATATTTGCTGCCCCTGGAGCGGCAATAGTGATTGATTTACCCATTTCTAGGTAAGCAAACCAAATTAAGGCAAGTTGATCCTCGACGCTGAGCTGACTGAATCGCGCAATTGTAGCTGGTACAACATCTGCTGACAATGTACCTGGAAAGATTCCCCTGGCCGAATCAATCGTAAATGGCATAACTAACCTCTGTTACTTTGTAAAAGCGAACAAAATGCTGTCGAATACATTTTACAAGGAAATGTAACGAAAATATAAAGATGCCTTTAGTAGATGCTCTAAACAATAAATCCCTCTTATCACAAAATATGTAGAACAGTGAAGCTGTTGTCGTGTATTGAACGATAGCTCTAGAAATTTAGGCCAGGACACCGAGTGTTATTCAGTTCCTTGGCCCATTGCCATTAGTGCGTCGCCAAATGGCTCGCCGTCTTGTTCTAACAGAGCTGGCGGCTATGATTTTTGGGAGAGAATCCTGAGCAGTTTACTTAGAGCATCTTTCCAGGGATTGTAGGCAGCCTTATCGGTTTATCAAAACTAGTAACTAGTCCTGGCATTTTGTGTGTGAGAGCAGCAACCAGTGATGCAGCCTGCTGGGTTGCGATGTCCCAACGCCCTTTTTCAATGAGAGACGTTGGGAAAAGGTGAGATGACATACCAACGGCGATCGCCCCTGCATCGAGACAGTCTTTAGCACTCTGAGCCGTGATTCCCCCAGTTGGAATGAGAGGAATATGTCCGAGGGGGCCTTGCAGACTGCGAATGTAAGCCGCTCCGCCCATAGTGCTGATGGGGAATACCTTTACGCTGTAGGCTCCAGCATTCCAGGCGGTTACAATTTCGGTTGGTGTTAGAGCGCCAGGGACAATCGGAATCTTCTGCTGAGCTGCAACGTGAATTAACTCAACATCTGTGTGAGGGGAGAAGACAAATTGTGCCCCAGCGGCGATCGCATCACTAAGCATCACCGAGTCTAAGACTGTCCCAGTTCCAATTAAACAGTGGGGTAGCTCTTGCCGTAACGCTGCAATCGAACGGGCCGCATCTGCACTATTCCACGTAATTTCAATCAGTCGAATTCCAGCCGCTGCTGCGACACGAGCCATCCGCTTGCCAAGTAACGTGTCGGTAACGCGAATAACGGCGATCAACGGGTGCTGAGACAATAACCGAAGCCATTCATCGGGGGTCATGAAGCAAACTATCCACAACAACGGGGTGGATATTCATCCTACGTTGTCTTTCTATGGCGCTGACAGAGTCTTACCAAATCTGCAAATAATCTGCCAGTGGAAATTAGAGTATTTCTAACAGGACGTACCCAGGTGAACGCTTTTTCGCGGGTGTTGCCCGCAAAAAAGCATCCCAAAGCCCATGACCTTGTATGAAATGCGTAAGTCTTGACTCTGTGAGCACTACACTGGTTATGCCCATGCGTTTGCGAACACCCATTCATGCAACGACGACTGACTGAAGGCCCTGTCGGACTCAAGCTGTTTAAGCTCACATTACCGATGGTGTGGGGCGTATTTGCCATCATCGCGTTTAATCTGGTTGATACCTACTTTGTAGGGCAATTGGGGACGGCTCAGCTTGCGGCAATGAGCTTCACATTTCCCGTTGTGATGACCCTTGGCAGCCTAGCATTTGGATTAGGCATTGGAGCATCATCCGTGATTGCGCGAGCCATTGGGGAAGGAGACATGCGCCGAGTGCAGCGCTTCACCACCAATAGTCTGACCCTCGCCCTTACCGCCGTCATCATCTTTGTCTCGATTGGGTTATTGACCATCGATCCTCTGTTTCGGGCCATTGGAGCTGGGCCTGAGGTCATGCCATTGATTCGAGACTACATGCGCATCTGGTATTTCGGCATGGTGTTTTTGGTTGTGCCGATGGTAGGTAACAGCGCCATTCGAGCAGCTGGAAATACGCTCACGCCCAGCATCATCATGACCTTGTCTGCCGCTGCGAATATTGTGCTTGATCCGCTGCTAATTAACGGAGAGCTCGGGTTTCCTCGGCTTGAGCTGCAAGGAGCTGCTCTCGCGACCGTGATTGCCCGTGCGATGACCCTTGTAGCTGCTCTATTTGTTCTTCGATTTAAGGAAAAGCTACTATCAGCACAATTCCCTGATCTGGATGAAACCCTTTGGTGCTGGAAAGATATTTTGACGGTAGGTCTGCCTGCTGCGGCTTCTAGTATGATTACCCCAATTTCGATTGGAGTGATTACCAGTTTTCTGGCGACCCATGGCCGTGCTGCCGTTGCCGGATTTGGGGTTGCATCGCGAATTGAATCGTTTGCCCTCATTGCCGTGATGGCGCTTGGCGCTAGTATTGGGCCATTCGTCGGACAAAATTGGGGAGCCCAAAAGTACGGACGGGTGCGTTTAGCGCTCAATCAGAGCTTTTTATTTTGCATTGGATGGGGCCTGGCGATCGCCCTTGGACTGGGGCTGAGTGCGCGCCCCCTTGCTGCCATTTTCAATCAAGATGCAGAGGTTATCGCGATCGCCGCTCAATATCTGTGGCTCGTCCCGATTAGCTACGGCACTGCCGGGATTATTCAAGTCGCAAGTTCATCATTCAATGCCATCGGCAAGCCGAAGCCCTCCATCATCATCACGATGGTCCGTATGTTTATCCTCTACATCCCTCTGGCTTATGTCGGAAGTCAGATCGCAGGGGTGACCGGAATTTTTGTGGCTGCACTGGTATCAAATATTTTGGTTGGAGTGGGTGCCTACTGGTGGAATCGACGGATGTGCTACCAGAATGAGTAGATGCTCAATAAATGCTTAAGAAATGTAAGTAAGTTTTAACTTTTTAAGGCTTTCTGACAGCAACTCGTTATGAATTGATATTCTCAACTTCAAAGTAAACGTTTCTTCGCATTTGGTATCAGAATATGAACTCTAAAAAGCATCTCGGAGATTCCATTTCAATGATGGTTTTGCTTGCATTCGCAAGTGCCGGCATCGTTTCGATTATGGTGATTCAATCCGGCGGAATCTAGTTTGATCTCATATCAGGGGCGATCGCCGTCATTCAATACTACGTCATTAGGTTGTGCCTAGTGCTAGGGAAAAGGCGATCGCCTCTTCAATATTTTGGGTTTGGGCAGGGTAAGCAATGGGAGGACGGGCAATGGTAATCAGTTTGATGCCCAGTTCCTTCGCGACGCGATGTTTAATTGCTTCTCCTCCAGGAGCTCCTGATGCTTTCGTCACAACCATAGAAATTTGCCATTGGGTCCATAGCGCTTTTTCAAATTCAGCAGAGATGGGAGGGCGTAGGGCAATCAGGCGATCGCTTGTAAATCCAGCATCCAGTGCAGTACTCAGAGCATCTAGTGAAGGTAAGATACGGGCAAAGAGGGTCGTTTCAGACTGCCAAGACTGGAAATAAGGCAACCATCGATATCCCAACGTGAGCAATACGCGCTGGTTAAGTAATCGATCGCTATTGATCAATTCATCAATGGAAGGAACGAGGTGGTGAGTAGGCGTTGCCTCTGCTGATGGTTTTGATGTTGCCTCAGAAGACATTGCCTCTGAAACCGACGGACGCTCGAATCGCAGGTAAGGGATGGTATTAGACTGGGCAACGGCGATCGCCAATTCCGAGATTTGAACTGCAAATGGGTGAGAGGCATCCAATATTGCCCCAACGGAATGTTGGTGTAGAAAAGCAGGGAGCGTCGCAGAGGAAAGACGCCCAACAAAGAGCACCAAGAGAGGTGATGGGGGGTAGAGCGATCGAGCTGATTCAGTAGTCATGGTCACGACGGTTGGACGCTTGGCCTCGACCAACCGCTCAGCAAGGATGCGGCTTTCGTGAGTTCCGCCAATTAACCAGAGTCGCTTCATGAAATGATGGATGTAACGGATGACCACAGTTGCTGCCGTTGTTGAAAACTGTATCGGCGATCGCACTGAATTTCTAGCACTCGAACTCCACTATCAGGCAATTGAGTCAGTCGGTCTTCTAACATTGCCCATGACTCCATCATTTCGTATTCAACGCCGTAGGCGTGACAAAGAGTGTTGAGATCAATGTGTTGTGGTGTGGCGAAATAGTCTTCAAATGGGGGCTCAAATTGGGCGATCGGCAAAAATTCAAAGATGCCGCCTCCATTGTTGTTGATGACGATGACGGTCAGGTGTCCGTGACAGATGCGAGTGGCGAGTAGGCCATTAGTGTCATGCAAAAAAGCTAGATCTCCAGTCAGTAAAACGCTGCTTTGGTTTCGATGGGCCACTCCTAGCGCAGTTGATAGTGTGCCGTCAATGCCGTTAGCTCCACGATTGAAGAAAGGCTGAATGTGGCGATCGCCCGGTTTCCAGAACCATTCCACATCTCGAACAGGAGTGCTATTTGCAATAAACAGTGGGGTTTCAGGAGGAAGTGATTGAGACACCGTCCACGCGATTTTGCCTTCAAACCACGTGTCAATGGCGGTTAATTGTTGGTCAAGGGTCTGGCGAGTAATCGATTCTACCGTTATCCATCGGTTGAGATAGCTGGACATTGCTCCCTTGTCGTGAAGAGGCAGACGAGAGACGACCCCCTCTATTGAAATGCGGACATGCACAGTGCGTCCGTGGATTGGGTCGAGATTGCGATCGCCTTCGTCAATCACCCATTGCTGAGGATCAGCCTGAGCTAGCCATTGGCGTAGCACTTTACTCGTGGGCATTTCACCAATGCGAATGACAGCCTCAGGAACCAGTTCAGCAGCACACGCAGGTTGCCGCAGAATGGTGTCGTAGGTTGAAATTAGATAAGAATTTAGGCTCGCGTAATTGCGAACGGGTGATAGGCCCTCAGCTAGAACTGGCCATCCTAACGCAGCCGAGAGTTGCGCGATCGCCTGACAATATCGTTCGGGATTCAGGGGTTGCGCAACACCAGCGATGATGATGCCACACGACATCGATCGCCAATGTTGAACAAGGTCAGAAGATGGAGTAGCAGAGAGAGGTAAAGGGAAGCGTGTCGTTTCACTAACGGCGTTCAGAAGAGAATGAGTTGGAGATGTCGGAAGATGCGAGAAAAAGCGATCGCTATCGAAGGTGTCGGCGAGAGCTAGTGCGTTAGCTTCAGGAAGTGGCGCAAGCGGATCGCAAAAGGGCAGATTGAGATGAACGGGGCCAGGGACAGGCGTGTGCGATCGCTCCCAGGCGTGAATACTGATCTGTCGAACGTAGGCGAGCATTGAATTTGAAAGAGAGGGCAGGGCAAGTTCGGCATACCAGTTTGGAACGGTGCCGTAGAATTTTTGCTGGTCGATGGTTTGCCCTGAGTTACACGCGCGCAGTTCGGGCGGGCGATCAGCGGTCAATATCAAGAGCGGAACCCGACTTTCATGGGCTTCTATCACAGCAGGATAGAAGTTTGCTCCAGCCGTGCCAGAGGTGCAGACTAAAGCAACAGCCGTGTGCGATCGCCGTGCGATGCCCAGAGCAAAAAAGGCCGCAGACCGCTCATCCAGAATGGGAATGGCCTCGATGTTGGGATGATGCACAAAGGCGAGGGTCAGCGGTGTGGAGCGGGAACCGGGACAAATGATTGCTGTGGTTAGGCCCAGCCGACTTAGCGTTTCTGCCAAAATGCTGCACCAAATCGTGTTGGTGGTTCTGAAGTCGATTGGTGATGAAGGCTGAGCCATGCGTTGTCAGGGTTGTTTCTCTAAAAACCAGCGATACATTTAAGTCATCGCTTTGCTCATCAACGATTTGACCACTTATTGATGGCTTTCCCGAGGACCTTACTGGCTTGAAAGAGGGCATTTCGCGTGGGGCTTGGTAGTAGATTCTGGTTTTCGAGTTGAGTCAGCCAGACCTGAATCTGGATCAGGAACCAATCTTGCATGAGACGGTGAGAGCGAGGGACATCACTGCGATTGGATAACACAATGAAAACATCGTTGCGAAAGACTGGCTTCATTTTGGATAACGCCCAGCGGAGAGACGGCAGGTCCATCGACGGCAACAGTCCCTTATGAAGAATGACCCAATTTAGGTCTGGCTTTTCAGAAAAGGGAAGCGTTTGGGAGCGGAACTGTTTTGGAAATCGTTTAGAGAATTCACCCGGTGCAACGACCTTCTCGCGCAGTTGAACGTAGGTCGCGACAAAATCAGCGACCTGAACCCACTGCATATCGTTTGTTGGGAAAACATAGTGGGCAAAATCTTCATCCACCATTTCGACTGAATCTGGAAAGATTTGCAACCGATGGAAAGCAAGTCCAACCAGGCGCTGATCAGAGGTGCCAACACTAGATGTCGTTGTTCGATTGACTGAAAAGGCAAGACGAGTAAACGCGCGATCGCCCATTAACAGTTCCTTCGCAAGGGTGCCGTAAATAATGGCAAGCGTTCCCTGCTTAAGCACCGTTTCGAGTTCAACCAAATGTCCATTAGCAGTTAGTGTCAGGCTATCGAGGATATCAGAAGCCGCTGCATTAATGATGCAGAGTTTGATCGTTAAGTCTGCGTCTGACGCCAACGGCAAATCAATGATTGATGTTGTTTCTGGCCCTGTCCAACGGAATGGCGTTCCGCCTTCAGTCAAGCCGCTCGGCAGATGCCAGCCTGATCCGGCACCCTCTCGGAGATGCCATCCGGTGCCCGCAAGGGCCTTGCTAAACGGAAAATCGATGGTGTGTAGCTTTTGGGTCGTGCGCTGATTCATGCGCGATTCGTAATGGAGCTGTAACCAAGCAAACAGGGTGTCGTCATCAACGGTGTCTGGAACCGGATCAGAGGGGCGATCGCCGTAGCGTTGCCAAAGGTCCGTGACCATGCACGTGTAGCGATGATCAAACTGTTCCTTCGCATGGTGATATAGCTGAATATCGAGCTGATTCAGGTTCGTGAGCGTTTCCATCACCTCTGGGGAGAGCGCAGGCGACGCTTTTCGATCAGGAGCCTTGTTTAACTGACGAGTCTGACGAATGGGATACCACCCAAACACATACGACAGCAGAAACAGTGAGTCTTGAAATCGCTCAACAATACCCACAAAGGGAAAATTATCCAGTCGCTGCTTGGCGATCGCCAACAGTTCATCATCTGATCGCTCAGGTTGAAGCGTTCCGATTACTCCTTGAGCTGCAAACCGTCGAATTTTCTTGAGTTCCTTAAAGCCCAAATCAAAGGCAATGCTGCGGGTTTGCAGATTCAGGATCGCCAAGCGAGTTTCAGGATGTTCGGCAAAGGCTGCCAAATCCATGTCGTGAGCTTTAACTAGCTTATGTCGACGATCTTTGGGTTCACGAGCAATGTGTTGAAAATGGGAGATTGACCGCTTAATCGGGTCTCGAAGCACCGTTACACAGGCTGTTGGACGCTTAAAGAACTGCGGAATGGAACAACCAAAGTGTCCTCGAAACAGTCGATATTGTCGAAGGCGCTTTCCATCTTCCCTTGCTAGCCGGAGAAATTGTCGCCAAAACCGAGCTGGACAAATTTGTTCAGGGTCAAACTTTTCATCAAGCGTGAAGTAGAAGGTCGTACCTGCTGTTTTCTGAATATGCAAAAAATACAGTCTCTCGTTTGGACCGAGGTCATATTCAATCGAATTCATTTGCATACACAGTCAGGGAACGATAGAACAGGGGTCTGAGCCGCTATGGATCATCCTGCATGTCCAATTAGACATTCTTCAGACGACCTCTCATGTCAGAAATTAGGTCGTTGAGTGACCCACTGAATCGCTCTGAACCATTGCCGACGGAGGTAGACTTTCCAAAATGCCCTTAGATCGCGGTTCCAAAATGGTAATCGCCGTTGGGCAGTTTGCCTCGAAAAAATCACAAATACTAGATTAGCAAAGACAGGGCGCAATTCTGCGACTACGTGGTCTAGAACCTCATCCGAACACTGACGGATAAACCCTTTGTGGATGACCACCCAATTCGCAGTGCGAATCATGTCGGATGGGCGAATGTCCTCTCGAAGATTTGCTTGCGACGAGGAAGGAGGATGATCATGTGGTGCGCAATTCGCTATTGGATCGCCTAGAAAGTGGGCGATGGGGACGCGAAAAAGAAATTCCCGTGGAGCAGCAAGGCGATCGCCTGACTGGAGATTAGCCGATAAAAAATCAGCCGCCTCACTCCAAGGATCATCTGCAAAATAAGGCACTGGATCAAGCTCAGCACGGGTGGACAGCACCATGAAAACAGGATTTGAAAAGACCGGCTGCATCGTGTCCATCATCCATCGAAGGGAGGGGGTTGGAATCTCATGGGCGAGATGCTTTGCAACAATCGCCCATGTTGGATGATGTAGGTTAGGGGGATGGGCAAAGTTTTCGTCTAATGGAAGCTGGAGCCTGGTGATGTCCTGAAACTGAGCTGGAAATAGCTGTAAAAACTCCTTCGGAGCGGCGATCGCCTCGTTCGATTTCAGATGTGTTTCGATAAACGTTTTTACAGCAAGCCATTGCTCATCATCACGAGGAAACAGTCGCAGGGTTGAAATCTCTGGGCTGATGACGCCGCTTGGGAAGACGCAGACGTGGCTAATCGCAACGCCAACTTGGCGACGATCAGCATTCTGCGGGGCGATCGCCTGCATCGACTCTGTTCGGTTGACTGTGAGTGTTAGAGGCGTGAGTGATGGGTGTTGCGCGATCGCATTAAGGGGAATCGTCCCTTGAAGAACCGTGTTAGTCTCCCATTGAGTGAGAACCGTGAGTGGAATGGGAGTGCTGCTGGCTGTGAGAGACAAGCTTTCGAGCACATCTGGGGCGATCGCCCGCACAACGTAAATCTGAATCGTATAGTCTTGAATTGAATCGTCTTGACTTGCAGTCGAGCTGTCTGGCTGCTCGACCGTATCAGGCTTCAAAATCGGAACATGGAGCGTTGCCGTGGTATCTGGCCCTGTCCAACGGAACGCGGTGCAATGGTCTTCTAATCCTTCCCGACTATGCCAGTGATGGCCAGCGGATGGATGCTTCATAGAGTGGTGCAGCACTGTTGAAAAAGCTGACTGCTGAGCGTCTGCCCGTTCATATCGCTGAATTAGGGCTGGCAATAGGATCGGATCATCAGATTGTTCTTGTGAATGGTTCGGTCCTGCCTCACAGCCCGACAGATCATGAACCATCTGGTTGAACTGTTCATTGAATAACTGATCTGCGTAGCGGTATAACGCTTCGTCCACCTGATTTTTTTCTCGAACAGCCTCTAACGTGTCCTTATCCAGGGTCTCTCGGCGTAGCTGTTGAGCTGATTGATTCAGCCGACGAGGCGGACGAATGGGATACCAGCAAAAACGATAAGACAATAGTGCCGTAGTATCTTGAAAGCGTTCGAGCAGACCCACGACAGAACATTGACCCAAGCGTTCTTTTGCAATATCAAGCAGTTCATCGTCGGGAATCCCTAAGGCTGTCCCAGCAATGCCTCTACGAATGAGATTAAAATTTCCGTCCATTTGCTCCACTGTCCAGTCGAAAGCCAGGTTGCGGGCTTGGAGATTATTAATGGCGATGTGCGTTTCGGGGTCTCGGGCGAAATCTTCAAACGTCATCTTGAGTTCATTGACGCGCTTGTAGAGGAAGTTATTCGATACGCGACGCACATCGTTGAACTGCGAAATGCAGCGGTCAATGGGGTCACGGAGTACCGTGACATAAGTGATGGGCCGATCGACAAAATTCTTCAGACTGTAGCCAAAGTGTCCGCGAAAGAATCGGTATTGATAAAATGACTCGGGATGTCGCTTCAACAGCTGAGGCAAAAATCGATTGGGGCAGATATGCTCTACCTCAAATCGATCATCCATATTGTTGTAGAGGGTTGTACCAGCGGTCTTGGGAATGTGAAGAAAATAGAGCGGATGATCTTCAGTGGGAATTATCGCATTCGACCCATGAGCTACCTGGGGCGATCGCTCCTGATGGGGCAAAGCTGAGGACTGAGCGTTCATATCACCCTCCTCATGTCACCAATGCGTAAACATCACTCAAGCGCTTTAAGTAGTTCTCCATGCTGAACTTCTCAGCTTGAGCTAATCCTTTCTCACTCATGGTTTGACGGAGGTCGGCATCCGAGAGAATCGTTTCGAGCTGAGCGCGAATATTGGCTACGTCGTACGGGTCCACATACAAAGCCGCATCTCCCCCAATTTCTGGCAGGGATGATGCATTGGAGGTTAGCACCGGACACCCAAACGACATGGCTTCCAGCACGGGTAAGCCAAAGCCTTCATAAATTGAGGGAAAGGTGAAGCAGGTCGCTCCAGCGAACAGGTATCGGAGGTCTTCACTCGACACATATTCCAGTAGCCGGACGTTGCAGCTTGCCTGCCCCGACTCATCGACGACCTGGCCCACTTCTTCAGACCACAGCCAGCCCAACTTGCCCACAATGACTAAGGGAACGTCGGTATCGAGACCGAGATAGGCGTCAATTAGTCGCCCTACATTTTTCTTGGGTTCAATCGCCCCAACAAATAAAATGTAGTTCTTATACTCCAACTTGTATTTGCGTAAAAATCGGCGAATCACGTCCTCGTCTTCGTTCAGCCGCTTGAGGGCAATGGGCTGATAGGTGACTTTCACCTTGTCGGGGTCAACATCAAATAAATCGAGCAAGTCGTTGCGAGAATGCTCAGATACCGTGGCGATCGCATCAGATCCGTTAAGAGACTGCTGAATCAGGTCGTAGTAAAAGGGCTTTTTATCGAGAGTGGTGTAGGGCAACCGCAGCGGAATCAGGTCGTGAACAGTTGTGATCTTCTTCGCTCCTTTAATCTGTATAGGCAATGGATAGGTGGAGTGAAAAATATCAACGTTTCGCTCCAGGGAAATGTACGTTTCTTGCTTCAGATATTTGAAGATAGTGTTGGCTTGTTTGTAACAGTTGCGAAGATTGTGAATATCGAGCAAGTCGATGATGTCAGCCAAGGAACTCACAAAACTGCCCCGAACTGGCTTTTTGACGACGCGATCGCTCGTCGGCAGCGCATTGGCACGGTAGGGGCGTCGAAGCATGGCTTTGTAGAGAATGCCAAGCAAGTCTCGATATTTTCTCAGCCGTCCAATCCTTCCTGCATAAGAATCTTCAGGAACCGTATCAAAAAAGAGAATCTCATCGAGGAGGGCATCTCGACTCTGGGACACATCTCGACTAAACAGCGCATCAATGTTGGCACCCAGCTTGCTCAATGCTTGAACCAAGCTCACGCCGTAAGTCTTGATACCTGTTCCTTTTTCTAGCTCCAGATTAAAGCCATCAACAAGAATCGTCTTGCCCGACAAATTCATGGAGTTCTCCTTTAGAACCTAATCATTCTGAGTCTGAAGCATCGCGGCACCTTGGACAAGCCTTTTGATGCAGCTTCAACACAGTCTGCGACAGGTTGGCTCGTTTATGCAAATTCCACGCTGGATATCTGTGTTAGTGATCTTTAGAAGCGAAATCGGGTGCTTCTTAGTGTAAGGTTAGGTCTTCTGCGAGCCGCTGATAGAGACGATATCCTCTGAGCCAATCGATGTACTCAAAACATTACCTGCAAGACCTTCAGCAGTAAATCTCCCTACAAACTCTGACAAGTAAACTTGATATCGTTCCTCAAACTGTTTCAAACGAGCACGGGAGCGCTCAATACTTTTCTCTAGCCGTAAGCTTTCTTTGTCAATGGCGTTGTGAAGTCAATGACGTTGCGAATAATGTTGACTTCAGATCTAAAGAAAATTTCTGCCATTGTTCAGTCACCTCCTCATTACTGGACTGATCCTATAGCCGTCGACAGTTTTACCAGGACAAGATGGTGAGTCATTTAGCTATGAGCTAAGGAACCGAATAATACTCAGTGTCCTAGCCTAAAAGCTAAAGCTATATTATGACCGTAACGATTGGATTGAGTCTCATCTATCTACATATGTTTCTCTCACAAAAGAATGCGGTGTTTGGGCATGAATTGTGTGCCCGAACACCGCATTACCTTGTTATGGACTTTACCCGATTGGACTCAGCAATCGTAGATTCGGCTTTCAGGTGCATCAGGATTGTCAACACAGTATCGCTCGAAGGCAGATTTAAAGGCTAGGCGTTTATGAGCTTTCGCTGTTTGCAATTCTTCGACTGTTTCCCAGGCGATCGCAACATCGATGTTGCTGATACCATGCATTGCGGTTAACCGACGAGCGTGTTCGAGGGCAGCTTGTAAAACGGTCTCAATGATCGATTTTTTAAGTGGATTAAGTTCTAAAGGAGTTGTAATACGGACCATAGTCGTGCTTTTCATGACGGTCTAATGTGTGATGTGCTGTGAACTAATTACACTCTATTGATAAATCAATTAAATATCAATGCTATTAAAATATAAGTTTTATCTATATTTTATCAGCTTTTTTAATGTATCTAGGTTGATGATGGCTCATGTGGCTCGTTCACAGTCATTCATGCGCGTTTTGCACCCTTCGAACTCACTCTTTGGAATATTGTTTCTCTAAGTAATATTGTCTCTCTAAAAACCAGCGCAACGACCAGGTATCAATGGGGCAAACTCTTGCTCTACCGGAGTTTGCCCCATTGATACCTGGTCGTTAAAGACTTGATATGACATTGTCTTCTAACGAACTCAATCCCTGTAAATTAAGATCCTCAACGCATTAGTCGATTTGCATCGGTGCGGAAGACGCAGGCGACTCTAACGGCAGAGTTGTAGGGACTGCGTTGAAGCTAAGACTAGTCCAGATAATCCCAAGTACACACCCTAATCCAAGTCCGATTGCGAATATCCAACCGTGAGAGGGGTGAAGAGAGCAAAGCAAGCGGCGATCGCCGTTGTAAACAACAACAGACCATCCTTCATTGACGGGAGAGTAGCCAGAATCGCGGTTTGTTTGGTTTATCATGGCACGGTACTACTGGATGAATGAACGAACAATAGGGGGTGAGTTGAGACATCATTGACAGCAACCCTGATTGTGGAATGCCCAACCTGACCCCAGTGAGTAAAGATAGGTAAGACGAGTGGTCTCCCCTTATGTGATGTAGCCGAGTCATTAAACCCTGTTTAGCTAACGTGTATAGGAACACGAGGGTATTCCTTTTTTCGACTCGGACCAACACCATAGTGTGTGGTGCTGCCATTTTCCTGAGTTTCTATGTAAAAGCCGGAGTCATGCCCCGGCTTTTTTTGAATCGACTGAATTTTGAGTCAGAATTTGTGTGCGTGCAGTACTTCCATCACGTCACAGAGATAGGAGATGCCTGAATAATCGTCGAAAAACCTTGCTGCGACCTCATCCGAAATCTTCACGGCCATCTCCCGAGTTGGAGTAAGCACCTCAAACTTTATATTCGAGAAGCTATCGCCAACGGTGGGTTTTCCTGCCGAGCGCACGTTGCGGCTACCTTTACCGCCAGTTTCTATCACGGTATAACCGGGAGCCCCGACTTCGTCGATGATCTTAGCGACTTTGTTCAGCAGCAACTTTTCCGTGATGATGACAAGCTTGGTGGCTTGCTGAGTCATGTGTTTTACCTCCTGATGCTTATGGTGATTGAACTTGGTAATCGTGTTTCTTGTGTCAGCCGCCTAGCGCCTGAGCGAGCCCGATGAAGAGCGGTATTCCCAAGGCAAGCGCAACGGGTGTGCCGACGGCTGTGGATGCGCCGATGTAGGCAGAAGGATTAGCAGACGGGATACCGCCGCGTAACGTGGGCGGCCCTGAGATGTCTGAACTGGAGCAAGCAATGACGGCCAGGATTACGACGCCGCCAAGGCTGAATCCTGTGGTGTAGTGAGCAATCATGCCGAGACCGAAGGCGATGAACCCATGCAGCAACGGCGCTGCAAAAGCATATAGGGCATACCACTGGCCTACCTTGCGTAGCTCACCAAGTCTTGCTGTGGCCTCCATCCCCATGACCAGCATCAGAATTGACAGTAATCCACGGAAGAGGGGATTGAAAAAGCTCTCATAGACACTTTCTGGCCGGGTTAGCAGGCCCAGAGCGAGGCCGAGTAGCAATGCCGATAGGGCAGAACCCTGGAGGCTTTCCTTAATAATGGGCCAGATCTTGACTCGCTCGCCTGCGGTATCGCGTTGAGGATATCCGCTTGCAGTGATGGAATATCCGCCTGAGTTACCACGCTGCTCGCTGGGATACCCGCCTGCGGCAACGGGCTGCTTGCTGGCATATTCCTGGATGTTGAGCTGCTCCCCTGCGGCAATGCGCTGCTTCTGCTTGTTGATGTAAAGACTAGCTAGGACGATCGCCGTCACGAGCGCTGGGATGTCCATGAAGGGATAGAGTGCAGCAGCCCAAGCCTCGTATTCGAGACCTTCCGATTCTATTAGTGTCAGGCCAGCGGCGAGAGTAGAACCACTCACGGCGCCAAACAAACCCGCAGTCGCAATGGCATCCACGGTTTTGACTTTCGGCATCAGGCCCAACGTATAGCGGCCGATGAACACGATAAGAATCCCTGTGGCTACGGCGAATACTGCGGGTAACAGCATTTCCGCCAGATTGGCATTTCGGATGGCAATGCCGCCGCTCAGGCCGACTTTGATAAGCAACATAAAGACGACGAACTTATAGATCGAATCTGGAATTTGTAGTCGGCTATTGACGGCAGCAACAACCATACCACCAACCAGAAAGCCAAGGGTTGGGGACTGTAATTTCGACAGGAAGAGCGTCAAGAAATCAGACAAAAAATCCATGTTGTACCTCCTTGAATCAAATCTAGAAGTCAGGACGTTAAGGCAAGCATGGCCTCGAATCCCGACTGGCTGGCTCAACACATCCGAGTGAGCCGCGAGTCAACCCGCCACTCCACTGCATCTACATCCCGGTGCGTCGTGTGCTGGAAGATAAGTTCCACTCCGGCGATCGCAAATGATCACGCGAATTAGTGATGATTCTTTATCCTTAAAATCCATTCACAGCCAATGGTTTGGGTTCATTACCCTGATCGCAACTTCGCTTTCACTACCTCTAGTAAGTAGGTTGTGTAGAACGAACGATGTCCACATCTTATATAGAGAAAAATCTATATAACTTTTCTTCTCTATGGAATTAAGTCTATATCAAAAAAGCTCGAATCTATGTGTACTTGCGGCAGATTTAGACTGTAATGTCAAATCAAAAGGATAAGTTTTTCTTTTGACTGATTTTGTAAGCTATATTTCTGGCTAATTAAGTGTCGATTAGCTCATAAACTTTGCCAAGTACGCACCATTGGAGTGAGTGAGTGAGCTGCAATCACCTTCTTTTAGCAATAATTTGATTCAAGACATTGATCCTCTTCGCTTTTTGACTGAGATAGAGGAAATCTTGCTATTCAACACGCAAATAGCCAACATCGTGTTGTTGAACGTCTAGGCCAATTGAATTGTGACCTTTACAACATGCCGGTTAACGATGGTGACAGGCTGACAGGATCAACTGATTAGTCATAGCTGGATTTGCTGAACACGTCGATTCGCGATCGCACCTGCCTGACTACTCCGGAGTCACTATCCTTTTGGACATCGTCATAGAGGCCATACACCAGGAGATTCAAATAATGTGACGGCAAACAGCCAGCTAATCAATTTGAAGTACTGGCAATTCTGATTCAGAACCCCTAAAGGAGGGTGCTTCTGAATCAGCCTGCGCCATATTGGCCCATACAATTGCCAGTAGTAGACCGAAAATACAGCCCAAAAAGAAGATCCAACCGTGAGAGGGTTCCAAGGCACAGAGAAGACGACGTTGGCGATCGTAAATGTGGACGCTCCACCCTTCGTCAACAGGGCTTTGCAACTTTTTCATGACTCAGACTCCAAACAAAGTGAAGATAAAATCAGACTCAACAAGAGTTAAACTAGTTTTCCAACTCTCTCGTATTGCTTGAGAAAGAAAACGATTTGCTCCTGACATAAGGTGATGTGTACAGGAAAACTTAAGTAATTCATTTCATAAACCCACTGATAAAAAGTCTTTATCCTATGAGGGTTTA
>JBCBLF010000469.1:0-537 GCA_038520475.1 Cyanobacteria bacterium J06627_8 | reverse complement strand
CATCGTCAGCGACGAAAAACAGCGTTCCATCAACGCCTTGGTCTCTAGAGAGCTTTGAAGTGCTGCTGCCGGTATTGATATCTGCGAGCAACTGGGTGCCCGCTGCCGTGCCATCGCTCACCCACAGCTCACGTCCGTTGGTGCCATCTTCAGCGATGAAAAACAGCTTGCCACCGGCTGCCGTGAAATCGGTCGGGTCGGAATTGGCGCTGCCGGGGTTGATATCTGCAAGCAACTGGGTGCCTGCTGCCGTGCCATCGCTCACCCACAGCTCATCGCCGTTGACACCATCATCAGCGCCGAAAAACAGCTTGTCATCAAATTCCGTGAAGATACCGGGGTTGGAATCTCCGCTGCCAGGGTTGATATCTGCGACCAACTGGGTGCCCGCTGCTGTGCCATCGCTCACCCACAGCTCATCGCCGTTGACACCATCATCAGCGTTGAAAAACAGCTGGCCATCAAATTCCGTGAGGAAAACGGGGTAGGAACCGGTGCTGCCGGGGTTGATATCTGCAATCAACTCTACCTCAGGCA
>JBCBLF010000468.1:0-538 GCA_038520475.1 Cyanobacteria bacterium J06627_8 | reverse complement strand
GTGCCAACTTGGGTATGGAAGTCATGCACGAGCGCAACGCTCACAACTTCCCTCTCGACTTGGCTGCTGGTGAAGCTGCTCCTGTTGCTCTTACTGCTCCTGAAATCGCAGCGTAATAGCAATCAATTCGAATTAGTTTTCGATAGTTGAAAAGGTGGTACCGCAAGGTGCCACCTTTTTTATTGGCAAATGGTGCTCTGTCTTTTGTTGCACAATTGTAGTTTGTGGAAACTGACTTGGGCGATCGCCTCGTACCTTAATGGATATTGACAACGGGGTCTGTACGCTGCGCTTCTCGACGGTCTTGTAACGCCTTATCAATTAACTTGGCTACCAGCCAAGAAACAGAGCGTTCTTCTGCCTCTGCCCATTCATCTAACTCCTTCTTCCACTCTGAAGGAACATACGATACAACTCTGTCTAGGTCTGTCTTTCCGCCCATGGTCATCACCTGCGTGTATGGCCTACTCTACTGTCTAGGATACAAGCAAGGTACTAGGGTAGCTCGTGCTAGGCTACGCTGTGCTAGCATGGCATA
>JBCBLF010000467.1:0-545 GCA_038520475.1 Cyanobacteria bacterium J06627_8 | reverse complement strand
TTCCCAAAATGACCGCCGTATTGAGTAATTCAGTCCTCGAGGGGTCTGGCCTGGATGTTGGATAAACGTCACATCATCTCCCAAATCATAGAAGCCGAGGCTACCAGACAACTCGAGCGATATCCATTTAGGAGGCTGAGTCCCTTGAGGCCAAATGAGATCAATTCGTCCTCCGGCGATCGCCGTCTTTTCTGACTGTCTGTAATGATTCCACAAGGCTTGAAGCCAGTGTTTAGATGCGATCGCATCATCATCTAAATAAGCCAGAAGGTGCCCTCTAGCCATCTGCGCTCCAGTGTTTCGAGCAACAGAGAGTCCAGTGACGGCTTCATACACATAGATGAGTCGCGGATGCGGTTGCCGAGCCTCAACCACGTCACGGGTGCGATCGCTTGATGCATTATCAACCACAATCACTTCAAACTCGCTATCGAACTGTTGATTCAACAGACTATCAATAGCATCACCCAGATAGTGATCGCGGTTATGCGTGCAGATAATGACAGATTTATCCATATCTGCCATTATCTGCACGCATAACCGCG
>JBCBLF010000466.1:0-552 GCA_038520475.1 Cyanobacteria bacterium J06627_8 | reverse complement strand
GGTAACGCAAGCATCTGCACCATCATGGTTAGCAGCAACGGGAATTAGTACCTCCGAGCGGGGGTTTATTTTAGTTAACGATAATTTACAGTCGTTATCCCATCCCCAGGTATTTGCAGCTGGGGATATTGCGACAATGAAAAACCATCCCCGTGCTAAAGCTGGAGTATTTGCAGTACGTCAGGGGAAACCGTTATTTGAAAATTTAACCCGTAGCTTATCGGGAAAAAATCTCAAAAAGTATACACCACAAAAAGATTATTTGAGTTTGATCGGTACCGGAAAGGGAAAGGCGATCGCCACTCGTGGATGGTTGACTTTACCACCTAGTAAATTATTGTGGCATTGGAAGGATGATATTGACCGCAAATTTATGGCAAGTTTTCGGGATTTACCCGAAATGAAAGAAGGGGCATGGGATAGTAATCAAACAATCCAAAATCACTTTTGTGCTGGATGCGGTTCTAAGGTTGGTAGTAATGTTTTAGAAAGGGTATTACATCGCATTCAAGAATCACAATCAATTGTTTGGGGGCAAGATATTGTTATTGG
>JBCBLF010000465.1:0-552 GCA_038520475.1 Cyanobacteria bacterium J06627_8 | reverse complement strand
CTGGGCCAGATGCGTTGGGCGGTGGTGGGTGATAGATGCCCGAGTTGCTAGTTAGCTTGGAAAATGTGATGACAGCGATCGCTGCGATCGCGAAAAGCCCGGCGAAGATGGCCAGCGTTATTTTTTTGGAGGACTTGAGGCTTTGCAACACGAGTGAAAGAGAGAAAAAGTAGTCTATGCTAATGCGAGCTGCCTTTAAGGTAGCACGTATATAGATAAGAATAATTCTCATTTGTGGTGAATTTATAATGGCCCCTGATACGATTCAGCCTTGCCAGTATTGCTCGGTAATCTCTAAGGCTAATGGGGAAGATCCGATTGGTACGGCAATAACGGCGCGGCTGTGGCTATTTATTGAGGTGCCTCAACCCTGGGCCAAAAATCCGTGGGAAAAGGAGTCAGCGGCTTTGCTAGCGCTATTTGAGCGGATTGAGAAACACCCCCAGCTGTGGCGCGATTTGCGGATTTTGGCGATCGCGCCCGATAAAACAGCCTCTGTACAGGGCGATCGCCACGTCTTTTTCTATCGTCAACCCCATGATGCTACGGCTA
>JBCBLF010000464.1:0-553 GCA_038520475.1 Cyanobacteria bacterium J06627_8 | reverse complement strand
CAATAGGTTATGGGCCGATCAAATACGCTCACACCAATTCTCAGATAGTGTGCACTAAATACTCAGTGCATACTATCTGAGAATTGGTATCACTGGTAGATTATCAAGAATGAAAAATAGTCGCTTCAAATTACTCTCCGGCGAAAGTCATTAAATAACGATAACTGAACCATTTCAGTCAGAGACCTCACTCGCCGATAGAGAGCATACTTGTTGTACATGCAACGGCACAACTGGGGCATCGCCACTGCATGCACAGAAGGATCTTCTTCGTTGTTGCAATGGGTTGAGGTTTGCATCTGGCCATAACTATAGCGATGTGCGCGTTGGTTAAGTACGGTTGTGTGTTGACTACCTTGCACATCGCTATATCTCTGCTTCACCCGGCTTAGATTATCTCGCCTATTCTTAGCTTCCAGTCAGCTTTGCTACTCTATTTTTTTTTAATGGTCTCTCGTTGAAGGGGAACGAGAGCCAACAACCCCAAAGCTACGGCGTACCAGAGCGTCAATAAACGAATGAGAATCGTCGCCGTCACCGCGTTAGTACGACT
>JBCBLF010000463.1:0-553 GCA_038520475.1 Cyanobacteria bacterium J06627_8 | reverse complement strand
CATTTGCTTATCTGATCGAGCGACGGCCTTGTCCAGCTCGATTACCTCACCATCACTGAGTTTCCAGCCCAGAGCCCTGATATTCTGTTCGGCCTGTTGCGCCGTTTTAGCTCCAGGAATCGGAATGGTTCCTTTACACATGCACCAGTTCAGGGCAACTTGAGCGGATGTTTTGTGGCGCTCTGCGGCGATCGCCTTTAAACAATCCAATATGGGGCGAATACCGGGTAGCAGTTGTTTGAATAACCACCCGCGCAGTCCCTTAGGAAATGGCCCCTTCTCCGAATACTTCCCGGTCAGTAGTCCTAGCCCAAGGGGACTGTAGGCAATTAACTGAATGTCGAGATCATCACAGACGTCCTTAATCCCTAACTCTGTGACGGGATAGGTCGACAGCAATGAGTATTGAACCTGGAGTGTGGCGATCGCCAGTCCTCGTTCTGAAAAATATTGATGGACCTTTCGCAAGCGCTTCGACCCAAAGTTCGACAGTCCAATGCCCTTGATGGCCCCTTGTTCATACAAATCCATGAGCCCATCAAACAACACCCAC
>JBCBLF010000462.1:0-558 GCA_038520475.1 Cyanobacteria bacterium J06627_8 | reverse complement strand
CTCCATCTTCCTGTCCGCTATCTTCTGATGAATCTTCAGAAGACTCGCTGAATTCGCTGCTATCTTCATAATCGTAATCGTCTTCAGCGCCTTCGTAGTCTTCGTAGTCGTCATCACCAGCTACTTGACCGTGATAACCTTCGTAGATAGCGTCAGCTAATTTACCGACTATCAACTTAATAGAACGAATAGCATCATCGTTAGCAGGGATAGGAATATCCACAACATCTGGGTCGCAATTAGTATCTAACATAGACACAATAGGCAATCCCAGCTTTTCACATTCCTGAACCGCGTTATATTCCCGGCGCTGATCCACAATAATTACCACATCAGGGATTTTACGCATGGTTTTAATCCCACCGAGGTACTTTTGCAGCTTAGATAGCTCCCGACGCAGCATTGAAGCTTCTTTCTTCGGAAGTAAATCTAGCGCACCGCTTTCTTCGCGACGTTCCAAGTCTTTCAAACGGTCTACTCTGGTCTTAATAGTCGCCCAGTTGGTAAGCATTCCACCCAGCCAGCGTTGGTTAATGTAGTGGGCACCACAACGGCTTG
>JBCBLF010000461.1:0-565 GCA_038520475.1 Cyanobacteria bacterium J06627_8 | reverse complement strand
CATTTTTACCCTTAAGACTGGGCACATCGGCTGCCGATTCACCCGCAATCAGCCGTTCTGCCGTTAGGGGAGCATGGTCTAAAAGCACCACCTCAATATCAATGCCGGTGGCAAATGCTGTTAGAGACGGAAACGGAAAGAACCAGGTAATGTCGACTTCGCCCGCTGCCAGGGCCGGTACCATCGCCCCACCGGATGAGTATGGACTCATTTCCACATCTAGACCCACTTTCTCAAAATAACCTTCGTTGTAGGCCACCATGGTGATGTTGTTGATATCTCCGGTCTGAAACCCTACCCGCACCTTGGGTAAATCCGACGCAGGAGTTGCAGCAACCTCAGTAACTGTTTCTGCGGTCTCTTCAACAGTGTTAGCAACATCTGTCGTTGGGGCACAGGCAATGGCCAGAGCCCAAGAACAGGTGACCACGCTGCTAAATGCAAAAAACTTACGTCGGCTAAAAAAACGTGTAACCAATCGCTGCATGGTTGCCTCCAGTCCCTACAATTATTCGGGGATTACTCTTTGCAAGTAAGCGTTGATGTAAACCCCGAATAATTGTAG
>JBCBLF010000460.1:0-565 GCA_038520475.1 Cyanobacteria bacterium J06627_8 | reverse complement strand
ATTAACCAAAGGGTAATTCGTAGTGCAAGCCTCTTCGAGTAAATGCGTTCCTTCGAGCAAAAACAATTCCTGTTTGTGCCTCTCTTTGCTAGAATGCAGCTTGCGAATTTGTTTTATCAGAGGGTTTTGTAAACTGGTCAGCACAATTTTAGGTTTTCCCGACAGCGTTCCGTTGCTATTTTCGATGTTATGGAAACTTTTTGAGACTCCTAGCAGAATCATCAATTTTCAACAAGTCTCGCTTAGAATAATGCGGAACCCGGGACTTGAACCCGGAAGCCTTGTGGGGCACTAGAACCTGAATCTAGCGCGTCTACCAATTCCGCCAGTTCCGCAAATTTATTGACAAATTAATATTGTCACTTAATGATTTACTTTTGTCAAGATAATAATTTCTTTTACAAACATGAAAAATTAAACTTAAGAATTTTTAAAATAACGAGTCACACTCTAATCTACAGGAACATCGTAGCTGGTCACTAAAAACTGCTCACTGTATGTCCTATCGGACACGCTGCGCTAACACTGATAACTGAGTATATGTATCGCGGATATGTAGACAAAT
>JBCBLF010000045.1:0-25080 GCA_038520475.1 Cyanobacteria bacterium J06627_8 | reverse complement strand
GAGCGCCCTCCTTCACAGTTGGTTTTTGAAGAATTGATATTAAGAAGAATTGAAATTAGTCTAAGGAAAAGGCGATGTTGACCTGTTCAGGTTCAATGGATGCCATGTCAATCACCTCACCAAGGGACAGTTGAATGCTTCGAACGTTGCTGAAATCCAGCTCTTGTTCAAAGCGCGACGAAAAAATAAGCACTCCTGATTTCTGCTCTTGAGGATCTAATACTCCAGACAGAGCGTCATCGGTTAAAAATATATTTGCCTTAAGCTCATCACGGCCAGTTGATAAATGGCCCTGATTTGGATAAAACCGAATCACGCGACTCGATGGATTTGACAGTTCAACACGAACGGTAATCTGATTCGGAGCTAATCGAACATCTTGAATATCAAGAATGAGAGCTCCTCGTTGAAATCGTTCTTCAACTTGAATGACAATTTCTTCAGCAGCAGGTTCTGCATCATCTTGAAGGCTTGCCTCTTGTTGAATATCTTGCTCAACTTGAGTCGATTCAGTCGGCAACTCTGGACTAGGTTGGGAAGCTGAACATCCCACCAGTAATACTCCGAGCAGTGACCCATAAACTGAAGCCTTCATAACATGTCGGATATGATGTCATTTGTTTCAATAGTGCCCTTCATCTAAGGTATTGGACCCACGCGCATGAGGGCCATCTCAGATGAAAACAAACCGAGGGTGAACGATATACATCCATTCACGCATTCACGACAATTGCTCTATGTTGCATAAGCGTAAGACGGTGACCTGACGCCCAAACTGAGTAAAAAATTAGAGTACACCTGATGGTTTAGACCTGTGCCAGTTGGGTCATGTCCAGTTAAGAAATCAGCGATCGCATCAATTTTTTATTTCTGGGTTGGTATTCCGGTATTTCCAAGCCATGTTTAAGAGTCGATCCCAGTTGCGTTTCACTTGCTTGGGCGTACAGTTGAGAATTTTTGCAATCTCCTTGTCTGACAAAGAGGACTCATTTTGAGTTTGATACTGCTCACCTTTTAACTCAAGTAACTGACGCTGCACAGGTGATAGTTCATCTAAGAAACTGTTCCATTCATTGAGCGGCATTCCTAGATTTTGGTCGAGATCGGCACCCAACCATTGATGGACGATTTGCCAGTTATGCGAACAGGCAAATTTCTCAACGTGATACTTGAATCGCTGCTGGAGATAATCACGCTGACGAGGGGTTAGCTCTAAAATCTCATCAATTTCTGGTGCAGAGAGGTCTTTGAGCTTTAGGGTCAGATAGTTGATGCAGTCTTCTTGGCCCTGATCGCTGAGATATTGAATGAGTTCTGTAATAACGCGATCGCGCAATACTGAATCTGCTGGGTCAATGGCATCAGCAACCATTTGTTCGCGCACCTGCTGGACAATAGGAGACCGGCTATGCAATTCAGCCTCTTCAGTTTTCGCGGATTCAACAGCAAGTTCAATGTCCATCGACGTTTCATGGGGCTGTCGGTGGGAGAAGGCCTGTGCACGCAAGACCACAAGCTGTTGATTTCTTCGACCCGGCAGCGAAATCCGGCGCTTGGCGTATTGTTCCGTAAACGCCATATATTCTGATAGCTCAATTCGACTGCGGGGACGATAGTCAGCGGGGAGCTGATGCTCTTTACGAAAGTTTTTGAGCACTTCAATGTAGAACCCCTGAAGAAAATCTTCAATCAGGTTATATCGTGCTTGAAAGCCCAACTGCGCACGACTCGGCGCAATGTGTCGATAAACCATCGCACTGAGATTACTGTGGAGTTCGACCCGACCGCGTTGAGATCCGAGCCGATAGTAAATCATGCACTTTTTAACGCGATGTTGGGCAAGCGTGTGTTGCCACTCTTCGATATCACCTGATGTTTGGATGCGATCGCTCTTTTCGCAGATTCGCTCCACCTCTTTAGCAATGCGCTCAGCTACTCGACGAACGCTGGTTGAAATGGATTGAATATCGGCTTGGAATGCAGTTGTCACATAGTCAACAAACTGAAGATGTGCAACTTCTGCCTCTGCGTCAAAAGAAGCGGAGGTCAGGTTGGTCTGAAGATCGGTATAAACGGGAGACTTCGTTAGTTCTGATACGCCCATATTGTCCTGACTCTGGGTGGAGGTGTACATGGGCTTTAACGGATCGACATTCATAGCTAGCCCCTTATGTGGTGATGCACGACGGTGAATTGAAGACCCAGAATTGCTTCTGTGTGAATCGTCTCAACTCACCAATCAACATCTTGACTGTAAGAAAATTCGATCGCGTTCAGCCCATTGCATGTGTCACTCTTGCAAGTAGCTTTTCAAACGATAGACTGCTTGCTTGAATGGGTACGTCTCAAATACTCAATGCTGTCGTTGCCTAGTCAGACTTTGAGCAATATTTGCTAAGGGTAGAATTGCCCTCAAAGCCAAAAAATGTTTCAGAAATTCTGTAACCAATTTCAAGACAGTCCTAAAACTGGCTCGATTGGCTCGACGGTCATCCAATCAGCGACTTGATCCCATCCCAATCCTTTTCGAACGACGATAGGCACGTCACGTTGTAGATCAATAATGGTTGAACACTCGTAACCCACAGGTTGATCATCGTCAATAATGACATCAACTAATCGTTCAAATTGGTCAAACAATTCTGCCTGCGACACCCGAGTATCATCTGGCGTGAACGGAGTTGTTGCAGACGTTGAAATGATTGGATTGCCAATCGCTTCAATTAGAGCAAGACAAATAGAATTGTTGGGCACCCGAATCCCCGTCGTTTTTCGTTTGGGAGCCATCACGAGACGAGGAACTAGCTTGGTCGCCGGTAATAAAAATGTAAATGGACCTGGAATCAGTCGCTTAATGACTCGATAGGCTGAGTCGGTGACGTAGGCATACTGAGAAATAGTTGAGAGTGATGAACATAAAAAAGTTAAGGGCTTATCATTCGAGAATTGTTTAATTTGCCGAACACGTTGCACTGCCGATTTAACATTGAGGTCACATCCAATTGCATAGACTGTATCTGTGGGGTATAGCATGACTGCCCCGTTGTGTAGGGCTTCGCTTAACTTCACTATTCGGTCAATTTGAGGATTATCCGGGTGAATTTTGTAATGTGTGGCCATGCGATATCCTTGGTTCCAGAGCGTCTTGCTAGAAAGGTATGACGGCAGTTAATGAAGGTGGTGCCGGCAATAATGACGGGATGACAAGAACACAATTCTCGTAACCGAACGCCAAAGCGCCTTCTAGATCTATCCTATGCTTGAGCTTCAGTAACCCCCTTTCTCCTGATAAGAAACAACACATGTTCTCTGTTGCCTATGTTGATTGCCCAACCGGAATTTCTGGCGATATGTGCCTAGGGGCTTTGGTTGATGCAGGTGTTCCGCTTGACTACATCAATCAAGAGCTACAAAAGTTGGGCATTGATCATGAGTATCGGCTTTCATCAGAAACCGTCCAGCGGAATGGTCAGGCGGCCAAGAAGGTTCATGTTCATGTCCTGAGTCAGCAAGCCAATCACAGCGAAACGTCTGACACTCATCACGGACATCACCACCAACACCCCACCCATTCAAATGATCGTCCCGATTCAGATCATTTGAATCATGAACATCATGACGGGCAGGCACTGTCTCATTCAGATCATCATCATTCTGAAGCACAATCAAATCGATATCTCCCAGAGATTACTTCACTGATTCGAGACGCCAACTTATCAAAGCGAGTCGAGGAATGGAGCCTTGCCATCTTTCAAAATCTCGCAAAGGCAGAGGGTTTGGTGCATGGCATATCGCCGGAACAGGTCCATTTTCATGAAGTGGGTGCTACAGATGCCATCGTCGATATTGTGGGCACGTGCTTAGGGTTTGATTATCTGAATGTTACGCAGTTTTGTTGGTCAGCATTGCCAACTGGGGGAGGAACGATTCGTGCAGCCCATGGGAGGCTTCCGGTTCCAGCTCCTGCCGTCCTTCGACTGTTTGAATTACATCAGGTGCCTATCTATCACAATGGCATTAATCGAGAATTGGTGACTCCTACAGGTGCGGCGATCGCCACGACGTTAGCTAGCCAGTTTGGTCCACCGCCAGCAATGAAGTTGCTTCGGGTGGGCTTAGGGGCAGGGTCTCGTGAATTGCCCTTGCCAAACATGCTCCGGCTCTGGCTCGGATCTGACTCACACGTTTCGTATCCATCGTCACAACAATCATCACAACATGCCCATCACTATCACCCGCTGTCAGATTCTCATCCGGTATCTGCGACGGGAGAGCCAGAGACCTCATTGAAATCGTCTGATGAAATAGAAGGATCTCCGTTAGTTGAGCAAGAATCAGTTGTTGTGCTGGAAACTCAACTCGACGATCTGTCACCTCAAGCCATTGGCTATGTATTTGAGGCACTCTTCCAAGCCGGGGCCCTCGACGTGTTTACGCAAGCTGTGGGGATGAAGAAAAACCGCCCAGGGATTTTGCTCACCGTCATCTGCAAGCCGACTGATATCGAACGCTGTGAAGCAGTGGTGTTTCAGGAAACCACAACCTTAGGTATTCGCCGCACTGAACAGCAGCGGAGCATTCTTCATCGAGAACTCCACCCGGTGGAAACGCCTTACGGCATTGTTCATGTTAAGGTCGCCCGGCGATCGCCCCATAGTTCGATCATTAACGTGCATCCAGAATATGAAGACTGCGCTCGCCTCGCACGTGACCATCGCCTCCCGTGGTTAGCGATTCACCGGGCCGCTATTCAGGCTTGGCAGCGATCGCCAGGAGCTTAAGCCAATGTATAGTCGTGGCTGGCCCATATCAAATCTCGCTTGGAATACCTCGAAATAATTTTTGGTGAATCTCCCGCAACGCGGGAGTTTCACCAAAAATTAAATCTGGTTCTCATCTCCGAATTTGGTATTAGTTGAGACAGTATTGTTTGGCGTGCGTTCTGCGCGCCAAACAATATCCTAAAACCAATGGCTGTAGCTATCTAAAAAGGACGATTAGCGTTTTCAGCTAGCCTAAAACCGATTGATTAAGTTAACAAGTGAACTAAAGGGCGAGAGGAACCGAGCAAAGATATCGACCCCTGCAAAGGCACGTCGTTTCGGAACAAACACGACATCGCCATCTTCAACCTGAAAATCGTCAATCAGATTTCTCAAATCAACGCGCTGTCGCTCGATAATGCCATCTTCATTGAGGCGCACAAGTTCTACACGGCGAAGGCTCGCATCCGTCGTCGGGCCACCTGCAGATGCAACAGCGCTAGAAATGGTGCTGTCTGGGGAGACAGGGATTTCTCCAGGTTGGGTGACTTCACCCACCACCCTGACCTGAATGGTGTCAGGAGACAAGCTAGAACGGGCAAGCAATCGACGATCGAGCGGATCGCCCTCTGTGATACGCGGAACAAAGACTGCATCTCCGGCCAGAAGAATGGGATCTTCTGGGGTATTCTCTGACCAAATGGCATCCCATAAATTAATCGTGGCAGTGGTGACTTCGCCATTCGGAAGCGATCGCCGGATCTGTACTTTTCGAATGTCTGCGTAGCTGGTTACCCCACCCGCTTCCACCAAAGCTGAACTCAGCATTGGCATTCCGTCTAGCGATGCTCCTGGCGTACCATTATCGGCATCTGCATTGGTGAGCCCTCGAAGTTGGACTGGACCTGGACGCTGCACCTCGCCTGCAATCGTCACTACAACAGGTCGTAAAGCCGATAGGCTAATGGTTATAGCCGGATCAACCAAAATGAGGTTGAGCTGATTATACAAATCATTGGTGAGCTGGCTGAGCGTTCGTCCTGACGCTTGAACATCTCCAATCAGAGACATAGTGAAGGTACCATCCGGCAAAATGACTTTGGAACCGGTGAATTCTTCGTGTCCAAACACCTCGATGTTAATCTGATCGCCAGGACCCAGAACATAGCGTGAATCAAGATTGCCAGTTTCCCCAGTTGCCCCACCTTCTTGAGATTCTAAAAATTCTTCAAAGGGTAAGACCCCTAAGGCCGGTGCTGAAAACGCACCCCATACGATGGGCATTACTGACAGCGAGAGCAAACAAGGGGCGATCGCCTGCACAGAGGCAGCCAAAGTCAACCGAAACATCGAAAAAAGATTTGCCATGGCGAATCAGTGCGTTGAACAATGAGCAAAATGGATAGCTACTGAATCTTCGAATTAATCTTGATTTGATTCGTGTGGAGCGCACCCAGCAGGCAGACTCTACATCAAGTCGTCAGTGTATCCATCTGGGGAAATGATCCTCGGGAAATGGGAAAGCGCTGTATGCGCGTCGAGATATGGAATGCACCCAGTGAACCCACCTGTTATTACACTCTTTCATCGGTGACTGGCGGGATACCCATTAGTTCGGGCTGAGCTTGAGCGAACAGCAAGTCCAGTGCTGTTATTGTTTGGCGATGCTGACGTTTCCGATGAATTGCCTTGAAAGTAGAAGTAGCTTTCGGGCTCATTTTTCACAATCACACCATTGGCCACCATCCCTAAAACGGTTTGATCAGCCTGCTCAAGCAGCTCCTTGGCATATTTGGCTTGCACCCGATCAATCTTTCCAGGACGCACGACCATCAACAGCCCATCTGCTACTTTGCCTAACGTGATCGCGTCAGCCGCACCCGCGAGGGCTGGCGTGTCTAAAATAACGAGGTCGTATCGATTTTTTGCCGCTAACAGCAGTTGCTCCATACGTTGAGAGCTAAGGAGCGCAATCGTATTCGGTGGAATGACCCCTGCTGTGAGGATGTGTAGGTTTGGTAACAATGGAGTGATGGCTTGTTTGAGCGGGGTTTGTGCAACCAGTGCATTACTTAACCCCACCATGTTGGCCAGATTCCAGAAATGGTGCTGAGAGGGATCTCGCAAATCAGCGTCAATCAGAAGAACCCGTTGACCTGCTTGGGCTGCTGCTGCCGCCAAATTGGCTGACACCTCAGATTTGCCTTCTCCAGCAACCGTGCTGCTAATCACAAGCGTTTGCAACGGCCCCCCATTACCGAGCACGTTCAAATTGGCTTGCAGCATTTGAAAGGCGCTGCTGATAGGTGACTGGGGCATGTCAATGACGACAACATGGGGTGTTTGCGGTTCGCCTTCGAGAACTTCGTCTGCTGTTCGCTGGTCGGTCTTTCGATCAAAGGCTGGGATAATTCCCAACAACGGATATCCCAATGCTCGACGTGCATCTTTAATGGTTTTGATGGAGCGATCGGCAAGATCAAGCAAAAATGCCGAAGCGACGGCAAATAGCACGCCAACCACGCCTCCTGCTGCCATATTGAGCTTTTTGTTGGGGGAAACGGGATTTCCAGGCGGGATGGCTGCAGAGAGCACTTGCGAGTTGCCGATGTTTTGATTTTCAGCAACCTGAATTTCTTGTAGTTGCGTCAGGAGCGTTTCGTAGGTTGTTTGAGCGGCTTCTAACTGGCGCTCACGCTGACGGAGATTTTCTTCTAGGCTCGGTAGTCTGCGCGATCGCCCTTGCAATGAATCCTTTGCGGCTAATAATTCGCCTAAGCGCCGGCTCAGACCAATGCGTTGAATTTCAAGCCGGACGAAATCTGAAATCAACCCTTGTTGTAAGTCGCCAAGCTGCAAATTTCCGGGTGAGACTGCCTGCGATTGCCCTAAAACTTGTTGAATCCGTTCATTGAGCAGAGCTGTTAGAGATGACGCTTGGCGTTCGAGTTCAGCAATCGCGGGGTGACCTGGACGATAGCGGGCTCGTTCAGTCGATAACTGGCTCTCAACTTCCTGGAGCTGGAGTAGTGCTTCTTGAACTCCAGGAGCTTCGCTCAATGCACTCATGGCGATCGCCTGTTCGGAGTTCATGCCAACGCGACTCCGTAAGCCGGCTGCTTGAGCGGTAACATCCTCCAAGTCAGACCGCGTTGCAGTAATATTTTGGTCTAAACTCGTCAAGGTCGAGACAGCGGCGCTTGCCTCTTCCTCGAGGACCAAAATATCATTCTCTTCCTTAAACTGTCGCAGTGCCGCTTCAGCTTCAAACAGCAGGAGTTCAGTATTCGGTAGTTCAGCCAAGATAAATTCCCGAGCCGCCGCTGCCTCGGATCGATTCATCTCGATATTTTTTTCTTGATAGTCCTCAATGATCTGATTTACCACCGCTGCGGCCAGAACGGGGTCTGGAGATTCATAGGAAATTTGTAGGACGTCTGCTCCTGCCACAGGGCGCACGACGAGTTCTCCGATGATCGACCAGGGTGAGACCAGATTCCCGGCATCGTTGCGAATATCCAAGGCTTCAACGGTCGCCTCTGCAACGGGGGGTGATTTGATGATCTCTGCTTGGGTCGTCAAAGGTTCACTTTGTGAACTCAGAGTCTCCAATTCTCCAGCATCCTCTTGACTACTGAGACCTATCAGAGTGGAGCTACGATCAGTTTCAATCAACAGTCTGGCACTGGCCCTATAAATTGGCTCTGTCAGCGCGGTGAGAAATGCGGCCGCAAGAAGCGTTAGAGCAAACACACCAGATGCTGGGAACCAGCGGCGCTTGAGGACAGCCCAATATTTCGACAAATCAATGTCTTCGCGATGTTCTTTCGGTTCCATAGGAGGTTCGAGTCCAGCAGACAGCAATAAGAGCTATAAGCCTTGCAATACGTGGTAGACGCTGACCCTATGACATCAGCCAATTGGAGGTCGATGGTTAGATGAAAATCACTGAGGCGATCGTTGAATGCGTGCCCCTCTTTAATACCGATTCAAAAAAATGATGCTGAGACCCAATGTCATGAAACTTGCCCGTGACCTGGATTTTGTAATCGCTTAGCGCAACCATTCTCGAGAAACAGTATCTGCAACCCCTTAACACTTGATGCGTATCTTAACGGACGCGAGTAGGAACGAGGAAGTTCCTTTTGCCCGTTCTCAGAGACGCTCCCGTTCACTCCATTCGACCATTGTTGAACGAAACAGGGTGTTTTTAGAGATTCAGTGAGAATGCTGTTGATGTGAGTCGTGTCATTCATGAACGCCAGAATGCCCTCAAGTTGAGCATTGTAACCTTCCACTCGACTTGAAAATTGAGCCTGATTATCACTGTTGTCAGTTTGGCTAGGACATGAGGCGAGTCATTGGGTTGTACGCCCAGGAACTAGATGATACCCCATGTCTTAATGTCCTCTCTATTCGGTTTTCTGTGCGGTTTTCTGCATTAGCCATGTGTTGCAAAAGCACGTATCGTAAAAACACAGGTCGTTCGATGAATTGGGTCTCATTTCTACATTCTCCAGATTGTCCTCCTATGCCTGAGCCTATCAATGCGGATCGTGACTTTCAGACGCCTCAACACCATTCATATGTGAATGCTGATCCATCGATCCCGGATCCTGAATCATCTGAAGAAACGGCATCTCAATCAGATTCGTCTCAATCAATATCTCAATCAAATTCAACTCAATCGACTCGCTTTGAAGAGGTAGAGGATTCAATAACAGGAGCATTATCCGATTCGGCATCGGGCTCAGAATCAACTAGCTCAGAATCAACCAGCTCAGATAAATTCAAGTCTAGGCTTTCATCCATTTCGAATGCTGCATCGACAGTTTGGAACACCGCGACCTCTAACCTCTGGGAGCGGCAACCATTGCAGTCTGTTACGCAATGGTTTCGTGTTAGCGATGCAGAGGTTGCTAACATTCTCGAAGTTGTTCGCACCAAATTACCCACGACTGAAGTGATTCTGATTGGAAAACCCCAGTCTGGGAAAAGTTCTATCATTCGAGGGATCACAGGAGTTTCGGCTGATATTGTGGGCCAGGGATTTCGGCCTCATACGCAACATACTCAGCGATACGCATATCCGTCTGAAGATCTGCCACTGCTCATCTTTACCGACACTGTTGGGCTGGGCGACATTACCCAAAACACTCAGACTATCGTAGATGAGTTACTGAACGATCTTGCTCAAGAGACCCATCGTGCTCGTATTTTCATTCTCACGATTAAGATCAATGATTTTGCGAGTGACACGTTGCGACAGATCATCCAGCAACTTCGTCAGCAGCATCCGACGATTCCATGTGTGCTTGCCATTACCTGTCTTCATGAGCTGTATCCCACCGATCTCGATAATCATCCAGCCAATCTGCATGAGTTAGAGTCGATTCAACGTCCTTCTGATGAAATTAAACGCGGCTTCGAGAACATCTGTGATGCTGCTGTGATGATTGATTTCACGCTTGAAGACGATGGGTTTGATCCCGTATTTTACAGGCTGGATGCGCTACGAGATGCGATCGCTAATCAACTCCCTGAAGCAGAAAGCAATGCTATCTACCGCCTCTTAGATGAGCAAACCGAAGCTTCTCAACAATTGGGGACATTGTATAGAGATGTGGGACGACGCTACATTGCAACCTTCTCGACAATGGCAGCGACCTTAGCCGCAGTTCCGCTCCCGTTTGCGACGATGCCTGTTCTCACGGCACTGCAAGTTTCCATGATCGGGGTTTTGGGGAATCTCTACGGACAAACGTTGTCTCCTTCTCAGGCGGGAGGAGTTGCGAGTGCGATCGCGGGAGGCTTTATGGCTCAGGCTGTTGGACGAGAGTTGATCAAATTTATTCCTGGCTTGGGCAGCGTTATTGCAGCATCCTGGGCTGCTGCTTACACGTGGGCACTGGGTGAAGGAGCCTGTGTCTATTTTGGCGATTTAATGGGGGGCAAAAAGCCAGATCCTAAACGCATTCAATCCGTTATGAAAGAAGCGTTTGAAACAGCGAAGCACCGATTCAAAGATCGCGAATGAATCGTTTCTGTTACGTGCCATAGAAGATTCGCAGTTTTGTAAGGAGGCTGACCTTCCCAAGTGTTTGAAATGCACGATTGCCCAGTCATGTTAAATAATCACAATATTCTGACTGCTCAGTGCTAAACCTGGCGTCAGCCGCGCAACTTTGATGGGGTCATCATTCCCAGTTCCATCCGCATCGAATAACAACGTGCCTTGATTTCTCCGGTAGATAAATCGATCATTTCGATCGCCTGCTGCACTACCAACCGTGAATCGTCGGTCAGCCAGTCGTCCTCTTGCTAAGCGGGTGCCAAATCCATCCCGAGAAATCACAATCACATCCTCAGAGACATTGAAATCTCGAATACGGTCAACGCCGTCGCGACTTGATTCAAACACGAAGCGATCGCTCCCTCCACCGCCCGTTAAGGTGTCACGGCCAAGCCCTCCAACCAACCGATCATTACCGGCACCTCCAGTTAGAGTGTCGTTGCCCTGTCGTCCTTCTAATCGGTTTTTTCCTGAATTGCCGATGATCTGATTATTTTCGGCGTTGCCTGTGCCATTCAACCGGCGACGGCCAGAAAAACTCAAGTTTTCAAGATGTTGTCCTAGCGTGTAGCTGACGGATGCAACGACCGTATCGGTGCCGCCTCTATTTTCTTCAGTGACAACATCTCTTCGAGTGTCGACCACATATCGATCGTTGCCAGCATTTCCAGTTAAGACGTCTTGCCCTCTACCACCGTCGAGCACATCTGCTCCTGAACCACCGGTGATGGTGTCATTGCCATCATTTCCCTGGAGCGTATCGTTACCGCTATTGCCGTTCAATGTGTCAGCTCCATCGCCGCCCATCAGGCGATCGCCACCACTGCCACCATCCAGTAGGTCTCGGCCATCGTTGCCCGCTAGGCTATCTCGTCCTCCTCCACCGTTGAGGCGATCGCTCCCATCACCACCCGATAATTGATCAACACCGCCACCGCCTTGGAGAATATCATTGTCGTTGCCGCCCGAGAGCGTATCATTGCCTCGCTCACCATACAGCTCATCGCTGCCATTTTCTCCCTCAAGCTGATCAGCACCGGGGCCTCCATAAAGGAAATCTCTACCATCACCCCCCCGCAACTTGTCGCTGCCGCGATCGCCCCTTAAAACGTCGCTTCCTGCATCCCCTTGAGCATCATCGGCGCCTGCACCGCCGAACACCGTATCGTTGCCATCGCGCCCTCGAAACGTGTCGTTGCCATTGCCTCCAATCATCCGATCGGCCCCATTGCCGCCTTCGAGAAAATCGGCTCCATTTCCGCCATTCAACTGATCATCGCCGTCACCTCCTTCGAGTCGGTCAACCCCGTCACCGCCGACCAGGTCATCATCGCCATTGTCTCCAAACAGGCTGTCAGGTCCTCTATTCCCTCGGATGCTGTCATCGTCATTACCACCCGCTAGGCGATCGCCACCTCCCCCTCCGATGATGAGGTCATCACCATCTCCGCCAAGTGCGACATCATCGCCAACGGCTCCATCTAATCGATCATCGCCATCGCCTCCTGTGAGGGTATCGTCACCAGCGAACCCAAACAAAAAATCGTCGCCATTTCGTCCATCGATGTTATCTGATTGAAGCGTCCCGATTAATGTGTCTTGTCGGTTAGTTCCGGTAAGTGATGCCACGGGCGTCGTTCCTTTTTCTAGGCTGAATGCAGAGAGCGGAATGAGGAGTGTATACTATGGAATCCCTAAGCAAACCTGGAGAGCACAAGTTAGCTTATTCAACGCTACCAGTAGCGTTTTTTAAACGAGATTCCTCAATATAACTCCACAATTAGAGGATTCGTTAGAGATGTAAACGACTTTGTTACGCTTTGGACAAAACGTCTTACACGAAGAAATGGGGTTTGGGGGCGATGACTGCCCTCAAACCCCATTTCTTTGTAATCATTGCCAAGTCGTGTGGCTTGCTGATGACTCTGTCAAACACACGTGCTCTATTTGAAGGTGCACTCTCGGAAGGAGGCGATCGCAACGAAAATATTGGAAGCAAACAGATGATCGTACAGCCTTGAACTTGCTGGCAATCTTAGATGGAGGTATGAGTTGTGGGATGGGTATCTTCCATAACTCATGTTGTGCATCATTGAGGAAAGTGATTACTAGGAAAGCGAACATTAGGAAAGCGATCGCTGTCTCTAGTTTCGTTATTGAAGGCGTTGAACACTGTTGAACACAGAACGTTGGAGTATTCGAGAAATCCAAAAAACAGCGATCCACTCTCGTTTCATTCTGCTCAAACTCGGGAACTCTGAGCAATGAAAGTGTGCATTTTTAATTGATCGAATGATTTACAAATCCCAACATCAGAGCTTTAAGACTCCCTAAAACGATATCCATTAATGGCTGATAATGCTTTTTTGTAAGGGCTCCAGCTATTAATGGATTTTTCTTTGTGCCAAATTCTAACCTCTATAATTCTTAATTTTTTAACTGAATGATTGGGGCTTATGCGGACTATCAGTATAAGTAGTAGTAGAAGATTGAATCATTCATCATTCGTTTTTTCATCATCAGCGTGACCGGAGAACCTTCGATGACTTCAGAGTTCAAATCATCTACCTATTGCAGCCCAGCCTTAGAGGACGCATGGCGTCGGTTTGGCGACTTTGATAAGAATGCCAATCTAGCCCAGAAGCGTTTTCTCACGCAGCGAAAATGGATCACGATGCTTGGGGTGATTGTGACCATTCTGGCGGTGTTGGATCTACTGCTCGAAACAAGTCTCAACGAAGGGCACTGGTTTGCGCAGCTGCTTCAGTCGTCTCTCCCAGGACAGTTTGAGGCTATCCAAGGATGGGTAGGGCGAGGATTAAACCTGATTATCATCATCATCCCGATTGTCATCAGCATTCTTGTTGCTGGGGCTGTGAAATTCAATATGGGCATTAGCTGGGTCATGCTGCGGAGTGCAGCAGAATCCATCAAACATGAGATTTTTCGATATCGAACTCAAGTTGGCATTTACAGTCCAGGCTATGTTTCAAGCTCAGGTAAACCCGAGACTCGCGACGTCACGCTGGCCCGACGCGTCAAGCAGATCGGAAAACGGGTGATGGAGACTCAGGTCAATATGTCTGAGCTAGAGATTTATGACTATAAAAAAGAAGGGTTGCCTCCCGTGTACGGAGTCGCACCAGGAGATGACGGATTTTCAAATCTCACCGCAGAACAATACGTTCACTGGCGCATTGAGGATCAGTTTGACTATTACCGGGGTAAAGCAACGCGCTTAGCTAAAGAACTTCAGCGGTTTCAATGGTCGATCTACATTATTGGCGGTCTAGGAACATTGCTGGCTGCCATTCAAATGGAGATTTGGGTTGCCGTTACGAGTGCAGTGGTTGCAGCACTCGGCAGCTTTTTAGAATTCAAACGGGTTGAAACCAACTTGATTGGCATGAACCTCGCGGCGTCTGATCTGTATGACATTCGAGCGTGGTGGAGAGCACTGTCTGACGTTGCTAAACAGCAGTCAGCCAACAAGTCGACGTTAGTAAAAAGTGCAGAAGGCATCATTCGAGGAGAAAATGCAAGCTGGTTGACCGAAATGCGGGAAGCACTCTCTGAAGTGTACGGGGATGAGGAAGATGACGGCACGTCAGATGAAAATGAGGACATTGCCGTTTTGCCGGAAACGGTTGCAGAGAAGTCTGAAGTTGCTGCCTCTGCAACAGCTGCTTTCGACTCAATTGTGAGGGGTGAAGGCGATAGCTGGCTTTCGAAGATGCAGTCTACGCTGACGAATACGGCTCAGTCTGACGGCGCTTATCTCGACGAAACAGCCTCACCCGATGATGAGCAAATGGGTGAAGCACCGGTACCCGATGAGTGGATAGGCGATGATGCAGCAGCGTATGACGAAATGCCATACGACGAGGGCGCTTACGATGAGAGTGCCTACGATGAGAGTACCTACGACGAGAGTGCCTACGACGATTCTCCCTATGAGGAATCTGCCTACAGGGATGCGGATTATGAGTTTGATGGAGTCTCGGCTGATGAGGATTCTGATTCTGTCTCAACTGAACCAACCGCATTCACAGAAGAACCATCGGATACTGCTGACGAAAACTGGCTTGATACACCAACGACATTTGATGAATCACTGGATTCTATTCTGAGTGAAGATATCTCAGAGGGTGGCGATCGCCAAGGTACTGAGGCTTGGGCATCTGCCGACGAATCGAATAATGGATTGGCAGACTCTAGTGCGGAATCGATGTTCGATGATAGTGATTCTGCTGGTTCGTCCGTTGTTGACACTACTCTTCAGATGGATTTGCCTGACGGCTACGAAGAAGACCTCAAAGTATTTTCTGATCCACTTGCTGAAGAATTTGCTCCTGCTCCTTTTGAACGGGTTGCAGGAGATAAGCCCGATGGTGAAGAAGATGAAGAGGATGATTTTCAATCCAATCTGTCCGATTTGGGTGAGTTTGTGATGACTCCATTTCAACGCGAACCAGGGGATAAACCTGACGATGAAGAGGATGAAGACGACGATCTTCAATCTAATCTGTCCGATCTGGGCGAGTTCGTGATGACTCCATTCCAGCGCGAGCCAGGGGATGTGCCTGAAGCTGAACGAGAAAGCTCTGAAGAACAAACCGTTTAGTTTCAATCTCACCGTTTGGCTGATGAATATGGATGCTGCATCAGCCAACATTGCCAAGTCATCAAGCGATATTGCTGGAATCTAGCGTACGTATTCCAGGGTGTCATTGCGTGAGATCGCAGTTGAACCAGCTACAGATAAGGGACTAGCGCTTTGCGCTAGTCCCTTATCTGTAGCTGGTTCTTGAAGAAACAGGATGACAATGCCAGGACCTTGTGTGAAATACAAAGTCCTGTAGCGATGTGCTGTGACTCAGTTAAGTGCAGAAGCGTTATGGTAGTCCGAGCCGTGGCCGTACCGTGCCTAGTGGACAGCGCAATAAATGCATAAGTAAGTCTGAATTAAGTTCGTGATTGTGTATCACAGTTAGGCCTTACACTAATGACACGTATTGATAGGGTGCTGCACGCTTGCTGGGCCGCACAACACTAATCCGAACGGTCTAAAGCCTGAAAATTGTTTTTCGTGGAACCTTTATATGGCAAAGGTCTCACAATAGTAGTTCTTGGGTTCTCAAAACCGGGTTTGAATGTCACATTGTCTCGATAATCACCGCTTCAATCGACCTTGAATTGACTGTTGCCATGACGGATTCGTTATCGGAGTCATTTATATCCGTGTCCGATACGTCTGTATCTGAGCCATCTCGACCCCAGCCTGCTGAAACTGATTTTGTTTTGGTCTGTGGGTTAGGCAGCTTAGGTCAACACTGCGTCGTGATGTTAAAAGAATTTGGCGTCACCGTCAGCGCCATTGAACAAGATATTCCCCAAGATTGGGAAATGCCATCGATCCCTGCGTTTCTGGAGCATCTTTGGCAGGGCGATTGTCGGCAGTCAAATCTGTTGTTAAAAGCAGGTATTAAGCAATGTCGAGCGATTTTGCTTGTCACTGATAACGAGCGTGCCAATCTAGAAGCCGCCTTTGCCGCACGACTGCTGAATCCGACGGTTCGACTGGTCACTCGATCCGCTAAACAGAATCTTAATCACCTGCTCAACCAACAACTCGGTAATTTTATTGCTTTCGAACCAACTCAGCTCTCCGCATCCGCCTTTGCCCTTGCGGCTATTGACGAGAGCGTCTTGGGGTTTTTCGACCATCAAGATCAGCTCTTTCAGGTGATTCAGCATGTCATTGACGAACGACATTATTGGCGCGGAACTCGAAAAATTCATGAACTGAATACCCGAATGCGGCGCGTCTTGATGCACCTGCCGCATGATGAGCGATCGCCTGACGGATTGTTCAGCCTCAATTTTCAGCAGTTTCATCACTGGGAACCCAACACGACGATTCAAGCTGGAGACGTTGTGATCACGATCGAAGTGACGCATCCGCTGATGCTGGCGAGTCAGTCAGAGGGGGATAACGAATTACCTGAGCCGTCATCGTGGCAAACAAAAATCAAGGAAGGGCTACAACAGTTGAATGGGTTTGAAGCCATGCAACGACTCTGGAGTAGCTCAGACCCACAGGACCAAATTCAGCGAGTGGCTCTTATCTGCGGTATGACGGTCATCGTTTTGTTGGTCACCGGAACAATTTTGCTTCGATTGTTTTATCCCAATACGTCAGTGATCAATGCCTTCTTTGCCACAGCCGTGTTGCTATTAGGGGGATATGGCGATCGCTTTGACGACTTCCAAATTGATATTCAAATTCCCGTCTGGTTGAGATTATTTGGCCTCTTGTTGACCCTTGCTGGCACGGCATTTGTCGGTGTGCTGTATGCGCTATTGACTGAAAAGTTATTGACCCTGAGACTCCAGTTTCTTGAAAAACGGCCTCCCATTCCTTCTCAAAATCATGTGGTCGTGATTGGCCTAGGTCGGGTCGGGCGTCGGGTCGTTGATTTGCTTCAACGGTTTAGACATCCGCTTGTGGGTATCGTTGAACATTTGCCTGATGAAGACACGCTCTCCCAAATTCCGCTCGTTACTGGGAATTTGAATGCTGCTCTAGAAAAAGTGAATTTGCACTCAGCTCAGAGCATCGTAGCCGTGACTGAAAATGAGCTACAAAACCTAGAGCTAGGTCTCATGGTGCATGATGCGAATCCAAACAGCCGTTTGGTGATTCGCACATATGATCAGCGATTTAGCGATCGCGTTGCCCAACTCTTCCCCTATGCTCAGGTCCTCTGTGCATCTGCATTATCCGCAGAAGCGTTTGTCGCAGCGGCATTTGGTGAAAATGTGTTGAGTCTGTTTCGTCTAAATCCTCAGACAGTACTCGTGACGGAATACAACATTGAAGAGGGAGATACGCTCAACGGCTTGCTATTGTCAGACGTTGCCTACGGTTATGGGGTCGTGCCACTCATTCATCGACGGGCAGGGACTTCTGTTGACACGATTATGCCGTCTGATGATACCCGTCTTCGCGTGGGCGATCGCCTGATTGTGTTGGCAACCATTGAAGGCCTCAAGCGAATTGAAAAACAAGAGCTGGCTCCTCGCCAATGGCAACTGAGCGTTGAAAAATTACTTGTATCTCGTGCAACCTTTGACGGTGCTTCAGAGACGGCGTTGATTTCTGGTTGCACAATGGAGGTCGCTCATCATCTGATGCATCATGTCCCGGGGACGCTGCCACAATTGCTTTACGAACATCAGGCCAAACGTCTCGTCCGAAAGCTCAGAAAAGCCCAAGTTATCGCAAAAACGCAGGCTAACTCGACTTTCGGCTAAGGGAGTTTCTGATGTCCTCTGGGTATGTTAAGGACGGCATCGTCTCAGAATCAACCCTGAGCTGAGAGACGGGGCCATTACTGGACCTTAGCCAGGATTTGCATCGTGGGCACACACGTTCGTACTGCTAAACCTGTTTCTTCGTTGCTGACAACTGTTGCGATTCGCGAACCGTTGTCGAAAGCAGGGCACGGGCGATCGCCCAAGCGGAACCCGATGACAGTTGCTCCGCAGAATTTGTCGATGCAACTCAAGCGTGCACGTCAGTTTGGTCATCATTTCAGCAACGTACAGGTGGATGCGAGGCAGCGCTTTGTGATGCCGATTCAGCGTTCGGGATTGCCCAGTCTTGGCTATCTTCAACGACAGCTTGTTGATGAAGAACAAAAGCGGGATGAGAATTCAGAATTGATGCAGCGTAAAGCCGCTGATTCTACCCGTGAGTCGACCACAACCCCTGCTAAGGCCCACCAGGAGGCTGCTCTGTCCTCAACGCTTGCTCCGATGCAAACGAGCAATCAACCAATTCAGTTTTTCTTCTTGTCGATGTTGATTGGTGCGCTCATTAAGCCTGTCATCGAAATGCTCTTTGGCGGCGGCGGCGGCGGCGGCGGTGGCGGCGGTGGTGGAGGTGGAACCACTGGCGGCGGTGGTGGCGGCGGTGGAGAGGCTGACTACTAGCGCATCAATTGGTCTTGACAGCCCACACTGGCGCAACCGATGACCAACTCTAACGAGCTTCTGACGACACGTTTATCTCTTTGTTCAGACCATCTCATATTGAGCTTTCGATAATTGAATTTTCGATATCTGTTTTGTTTTTACCCTGTTACTGATTATTGACCTGCGTTTGAGGATTTATTTATGGGCAGCCAACTCCAAAATCAAAAGAAACCGATGGCTCATGCATCTGCGCCGACCGTACATCAGCTTCAGCGATCGCGTATGGTGATGCCAGAAAAGGGCGATCGCAGTCAGACGACTGAGGGTTCAGGTGAATTGCAGCAGGCTGAAACCCAAAATCTCGGATCGCAGTTTGCTCAAGCGAAACGTTTTGGTCATCACTTTGGTCAAGTTTCAGCAACAGCTCCTGCCCAAGCAAAAGCAATTCAACGAAATGCACAACCTGAAGAAGAGGAAGACGCTGCCGCATCTGGGCAAGCAAAAATGGCGGATGGTGGAGCTGATCCGATGCAGCGAGCTGTAAATTTTGGGTCAGCCGGACCCGGTGAATCGATGCCTAAGCCAGTTCGGGCAAAGATGGAGAACTCGTTTGGAACCTCATTTGGTGATGTGCAAATTCATCAAAACAGCATGCAAGCGAAATCCGTCGGTGCATTGGCCTATACCCAAGGGAATCAGATTCATTTTGCACCCGGTCAATACAATCCTAAGTCTCTATCAGGGCAAGCGCTTCTTGGTCATGAGTTGACTCATGTGGTGCAGCAGCGCGCTGGACGGGTTCCTGTTCCAGCTCAAAGTAAAGGAGCTCCTATTAACGCTGATCCATCTCTTGAAAACGAAGCCGACATTATGGGCGCACGAGCTGCACGGGGACAGTTTGCTGATGTGCCAGGTTCACCCACAGCTCAGCGCAAGGAAGCCGTGCAACAAAAGGCTGCATCTAAAGCTCAGGAGCAAAGCAGTGCCGAGCAAGCAGAACAGCCGATGCAGCAGAGTCAACAACCCGTTCAATTCTTTTTAGCAATGTTGTTGCCGATGATTATGCCGATGATTCAGCAGATGTTGCCACAAATTTTAGAAGGCGTCATGGGCGGTGGCGGCGGTGGCGGTGGCGGTGGCGGTGGTGCTGCCTAGGCTAGCGATCGCCTAGAAGAATCGTTGAACTGGCCGAGAATTGGCGAAAGCTGACTTATTGCTGCTCAATAGTCATGGCTGCTCAGCTTGCTTAGGATACACGATTTGAAAGGTTAAGTTGAAAGCGCGGCGGCGCTTTCAACCTGTGGCTTTCGTCATTTAGGTCAAAACATCCAGGATTATTCAGTTCTTTGACGACATGTGCCCTCCGCATGAACCAAATGAATACGCTTCCTAGCCCTCAACCTAACGCGGTGCTTCCTGAAGCGCCGAAAAGCTCGTTTTCGATTACCCGGACAACGATTGAAACGCACCTGATTCGCAAGGCTACCCTCGACGAATCGTTTCGACAGCAGCTTGAACAATCGCCTCAAGCGGTTTGGGAAGAAGAATTTGCTGGCACCGATCTCGAACATCTCAAGTTACGAATCTTCCAAGATACAGACGACACGCTATATCTCGTCATTCCTTGGCATGCAGAAGACTTCAGGCATCAGCTGAACGTTCGTCCATATGAGGTGTGGCGTCGAGAGTTTGGAACGACCAAGCTCAACGGATTTGTGATTCGAGTGCTAGAAGAACCAACAGATGAATTCTATTTAGTGCTGCCTCGTTCAGAACGGCTTGAAGACGAGGACTTAGAAGCATTCGACAAAGAAGAGCAACAAGAGCAGGCCATTGACGATTCGGTTTCATCGCCTGCACTGCGATTTTTGCGCATTCGTCGATTTACCCACTGGCGTCCACGTAACAAAGTTGAACGTCTTCTCTACCTATTCCAAGCAAAAGGCTTGAACCATATTAAGCGTTTTCCTGTTGTCAATCGGTTCTTGAGACCCATTTATGCATGGCGATCGCGCTTTTACCAGATGAAGCGCCTCTAGTGATGTCGCCATTTTCCCTTCGCCCCTCCTAACTCGTTATCCTTTGCCCCTCTCCCCATCATCATGAATCTTGCCTATCCCAACGCTGATGTTCTTGAGGCATTGCCTGAATCTACTCAAATTCGAGGAATTAAGGGTATCTATCGCATCCTCGGCTTTCAGCAGCAGCGAGGGATTGGGCGGATGTATCGAGCAGAGAAGCTGCCTGATGGAACTCCGTGCACCGTGCGCGAGCATGTCTTACCAACGGCCTTTTTTAATGAGGCAGAAATCGTTCAGCGTAAGCAATTGTTCAGTGCCCTAGCAGGTATCACCCTGGCGGACGGTCGCAGTCAAGACAGTCGACTGGTATTGCCCGATGAGGCGATCGCTGATCCACACAATAATCGCTGTTATGTCATCACGTTGGGGGACCTCGACACAACGCCCTCATTAAAGGATTATCAACGTATTCACACCACCTTCGGGGAATCCTCCGTTCGTGATGTGCTGTGTCAGACGTTGCAGACGCTCGAATGCTTGCATCGGCAGAAATTCTTCCTACCCAATGGCCAGCTTCAAGATGGGATTGTTCATGGCAATCTCACCCTAGAATCGCTACTGCTGCGCTCTCGAACTGAGCCAACGACGATTTCTAAGGACGCCGACACCTCACAGGTGTCGGCGTCCATCGAGCCGGGTACATTCACGATCTATGTGTGTGATTTGTCCATGTGGGAACGGGTGTTTGATCCGGCGATCGCCTCGATGGAGACACCAATAGTAAAAGACGATCTCCGTCAGCTGGGTCGATTAGCATTTTCTCTTTTGACGGGCGATCGCCCCCACCCCGAGACAGGAGCACCGCTTAATCCTAAACATGATGATGATTGGCCATCGGTGTCACCGAACTTTCAACGCTATCTTCAGCGTTTGATGGGGCTTCATTCTCCCTATGCAACGGCTGAAGCCGCACGGCGCGACCTTCTTCATCTTGCACCCGCACCTGCATCTCCGATGCCTGTTCCTCCGCCACCGCCTCTTGACGACAAGAAGACAGGATTCCGACTCCCTTGGCGACTCATGCTGCTGTTGATAATGCTCGCATGTTTAGCTCAACTCATCGCATGGCTGACTGCCGCACTCCGATCACAGACAGAGCCGTTACCGCAGCAATTGTGTTGCATGTCAGAGGTCTCAGGGCTTCCGACTGGAACGTTTTCGTACACAAGTGAGGTGCGGGGTACTTGGCATCATATTCGAACAGAAGATCTGATCGAGCGAGATAAAACGCTCGATCAGGTGATCGAAGAAAGATTGGCATCTCCAGCAACAGACACACGGCATGAATCGTTACCGCAGGACAATTTTGTATTTACCGATAGCCCGACCGATGCAGTTGATTCTCATTCCCAGGACGAAGACACTGCTGCTGCCATTACGCTGATGTATGAATCTCGTCCATCCTTTTCTGCTGCGCTTCAGGCAGTTCGTCAGCGCCAGGTGGATTTTTTGATGGCAGGCATCACACAAGCCAGCGATATTGATGTTGTCACTGATACGGTTGCCTATGACGGCCTAGCAGCAGTGGTTGCATTTAGCTACGTCCAACGTTCTCGGGGGCTACCACGTAGCCTAGACGGACAAATCAGCTTCCGACAACTGCGGCAACTTTACACAGGTAAAATTTCGAATTGGCAGGAATTAGGAGGTCCGAATCTTCGGGTTCAGCTTTATTTACCCAACAACACTGAAACGCTCCGCATCATTGAAGAGCACGTTCTAGGCGATCGCCGCTCCATTGAGCGGTTTCGACAACTTTTGAATGACAATCAAATTCTTCTGTTGCCGCCTCTCCCGATGTTTCGTCAGATGCTGCAAGACTTTGAGAGCAATAACTTAGGGGCGATCGCCCTGGCTCCGATGAGCCAAGTGTTTGGTCAGTGCTCGGTGTATCCGCTGGCTATCCAACCCAATCGACGCCGACCCGGAATTTCGCCTCTTGTAGATCAGGATGGACGAGCGATTCGCCCCAGTGTTGACCTCTGTCGAGCGAAGGGCAGCTATGTTCAAAACACGACGGTATTTCGGAATCAAACCTATCCGCTTGCTTATCCGATTCAGGTGGTCTACCGGAGGGACAATCGTTTATTGCCGATTGGGTCAAAATTTGCAGAGCTGCTGAAAACCGAGGAAAGCCAACGACTTCTACAACACGCTGGACTGGTTCCACTTCGACCGTTGCCGACTGCTCCATCGCGATCGAATCAGTCATCCATTGATGAAGGCGAAGCGTTTATCGAAATCGATCAAGCGCCTGCCGATACGACCTCAACCGCATCACCTGAGTCGGGCTCGGGATGAGAAACCTGCTGGCGAATGGCTTCAATGCGATCATGTAAGTCATCCAGATTCAGTCGATAGCTCAGCGGATTAACCACCAGTCGTGCGGTACTTTCGAAGAGCTGTTCGATTTCAACGAGATGGTTTTCTTTCAGGGTTCGGCCTGTTGCCACAAGGTCAACAATGGCTTCAGACATCCCTGTAATCGGACCCAACTCAACTGAACCCGCAAGCGGTACGATTTCAACAGGAAGATCTAAACTATTGAAATATTCGCGGGCGCAGCGCACAAACTTAGAGGCAATGCGACAGTGGGGCGGCAGATCAAACACAGACTGATAGTCGCTTGATTGTTTCACGGCCACTGACATCCGGCAGTATCCGAATCCTAAATCTGCCATGTGGGCAACGTCGGGCTGTTTCTCACGCAGTACGTCATAGCCAACAATGCCAAGCTGCGCTTGCCCATACTCCACGTAGACTGGAACGTCACTATTTCGAACCAGTAATGCCCGTGCTGTTTGCGTTGGATCTAAAATTTCCAGCTGGCGTGTTGAACCGTCCAAAAATGCGGTGAAGTCTAGACCAATGTCTTTGAATAGGTTGATACTGTCTTTGAGTAGAGCTCCCTTCGGAAGGGCAACCGTCAGCATAGCTAATCATCCCTGTCGTGACTCATCATCCCTGACAGTATCAAACTGTGAGCCTCTCTCAACAGCTATCCAATTTAATTTGCTCTATTTAATTTGCTTGGTGAAAGGCGATCGCCTGTCGGCGCTTCGATTTGGGACGCATCGTTGTCTGACGACCAATCTGCGTATCCCCGAAATATTCCTTCTGCTCATTCACAAATCGTCGATAGAGCGCCATCCCTTCGCGATAGCTTTCGGCTGGAAACTGAAGTTTAGCTTCGTACGTTCCTGCCTCAGTCGTCACTTTACCCAAGTGAATAATCAACGTAAAGTCGTGATGCTCTTCAGAAAAAGGCAACTTCCGATGTTTAATCGCGTATTTCATAGACCATTTAGAAAAGTCGAGTCAAGTAGCGGATGCACAAAGCTCAATCTAGCGATAGATATACCGCTTACAGGTATCGACGCCTCAATGTATTTGCCTGCAGAATCGATTAAGAAATCGGTGCTGCGGTTGCAGTGAAAAGCATGTTCATCAAAGTTGGGTCAGCACGCAAAACCAGTAGTCGGTCATCTAACGTAAATCGTTGAAGTAGTCAAAACACTAACGCTCTAACTTCAACGAGAATCCATGATTTTGCTAGGGCTGTCTGACTACGAATTTATACTGAAGTCGTTTCTGAATACCGGATAAATAGTGGTGCTTATATGTAAGTTCATGATTGCTTGATTTAACTTTAACCTTTGCATATTTTTTGACACATGCCTTCTCTTCTAGCGGTTGTTCACCAATCTCATTCCACAACAGGACTGGTCGGGGCGCTCTTAGAACAGCGCGGATACGCAATGGATACTCGATGCATTGCAGCAGGCGATCGCTTGCCGACGACATTGGATCACCATGACGCCGTGATTGTGTTTGGTGGTCCGATGAGTGCAAATGATGATGATACGGTTCCATGTATCCATCAGGAGCTGCATTGGATTCCAGATGTGCTGGCGGCAAATAAGCCGTTTCTTGGAATCTGTCTGGGTGCTCAGCTTTTAGCGCGAGTCCTAGGGGCGACGGTTGCACCCCATCGCGATCGCAAAGTTGAAATTGGCTATTTCCCAATTGATTTGACTGAAGAAGGACAGGATCGCTTCCAAGGGCTTACCCATGTCTATCATTGGCACCGAGAAGGATTTGAGATACCCTGCACAGCGACGTTGTTGGCGCAGGGAGTCACATTTCCAAATCAGGCATTTCAATGGGGGCAACATACCTATGG
>JBCBLF010000459.1:0-574 GCA_038520475.1 Cyanobacteria bacterium J06627_8 | reverse complement strand
AGACGAGTTCATGTGATTATCCAGTAGCTGCCTATTATGGACCCATCCTCAGAAATCTTGCTTGACTAAGTACGACAGTTTCCTATCGATCGCCTATTAGTCTCATCGAGGGGCGATCGCCATAATGGAGTGGTTTTATGAACTGTATAGCGATTACGGCCTGACGGTTCCAATCACCGGGCATAGGCGATCGTTGGAACCAACAAATCATTTGACTTTGTTGCCGATAAATTGGAATTGTTATGTGCTATCGGTGAATCTAAGCAAAGTAGGTTGACCAAACAAATGAACTTCATTATTGAGAATGACTACACTCTCTTCGTCATTGCAAAGATAAATGTCTCGATTTTGGCGTATCGCAAGTTTGTGTGCTTCATGGAGTTCTGCCTGTTGCTTCGTTGCATGGGGCACGAACATAAAGTTGACTAAGCCAAGAGATGAGTAATCACTGAGACCGACATGGTTCTCATCGCCGCAAAGGACTGCCGATTCTATTGTTGGTGTGAGAAGCATTGCACCCGCACTAACCCCGATCAATACACCGCCCGATTGAGCAAACTTGATTAGTTTCTCG
>JBCBLF010000458.1:0-574 GCA_038520475.1 Cyanobacteria bacterium J06627_8 | reverse complement strand
GAATCCAAAATAAGCCGGTACCAGCGATCGCGACTCCCAGAAGTTTGACACCAGGTGGTAATTGGTGGAGGGGGGAGGAGCGAGGAACATACAATCCAAACGTCATACGTTCGCCTAAACGGAACATTAGTACGATGCCGGAGCTGACATCAACTTTACATAGTAGGGCAAGGCAGTTGAGGGGCAGTCATCTAACACAACGGCACCATCATCAAATACTAAAATACGGTCAAAATCACTTAGCAATTCCAGATCGTGAGAGACGACGACGATGGATTGGGGTAGCTCATGCAGGACCGCGCGGATACGGTTTCGATTACGTAAATCGAGAAGAGTGGTCGGTTCGTCGAATACGATGTATGTCGGTTTCATAATGACGACGGCAGCGATCGCCAACAACTGCTTTTGTCCACCGCTCAATAGGTGCGCTGGATGATATCGATGTTCAGTTAATCCATACTGTTCGAGGACCCAATCAACACGGTGTTGGATTTCAGGGGTGGGAAGTCGAAGATTCTTCAACCCAAACGCCAAGTCTTCTTCGACTGTTGGAAACACGATTTGGTTATCAGGA
>JBCBLF010000457.1:0-576 GCA_038520475.1 Cyanobacteria bacterium J06627_8 | reverse complement strand
GGGACACTGGCCACGAACAAAGGTCGTGAGCACAATCAGCAGCCAGCTGGTGTTAGCTGCCACCATACCTGCCGCAATAAATTGGGAAGACCCAGCAAATACAAAGCCTGACATTGCCAGGGCTGCAGTTGGTGACAAGCCATTGTTCGTGGCCAGTGTCCCAAAGATAATGCCAAAAGGAATTGCGCCTACAATCAGCGGGATAATGTCACGTGCGCCGCCCCAGAATTCTTGAGATGGCGATACAGAACGGGTAGAAGTCATAGACATCGTGGCGTTTTATTTATCAGCTACGATGTAGCGTACTGAATGAGTGGCCATTCTGGCTTGTACGTTTTTGCACCCCCTGAGCATATTGACCGGGCGTAAGGCCTGTAATTTTCTTGAAGTGGCGATGTAAATGACTTTGATCGCTAAAGCCTGTTTCCAAGGCTGCATCGATAATAGACCAGCCTTCAACCAGTAATTTCTGCGCCCGGTTGACGCGAATATGGTTCAAGTAGGCGTGGGGCGGTAGACCAATTTGCTTACGAAACGCTCTTAGGAGTCGTAGCGGTTTCAGGTTCACCAAATTTG
>JBCBLF010000456.1:0-576 GCA_038520475.1 Cyanobacteria bacterium J06627_8 | reverse complement strand
CCTAAAACGCAGCTACAAATTAAAGTCAGCTTTCTCCCGTTGGAAGACGCCAAAGCGAACGATTCCGCTCAGCCGACTTCCCTGCGCAACATCGTTGACACAGCCTCTCTGAAGGAGACAGGGAACATCTGGAGCAGGATTTTAGAGAATTGATATTACATCAAGTCCGTAAGCAAAACTAGCGCTTCTGTTTCATGGAGTCTACCTGTTGGTGGATTCTACGAAACATTATTCTTATAGCAGTATGCGACTGCGTTAAGTACAGGACTTGGCAAAGTTTACAAAGGAATAGAGGTTTTAGATGCGCAATGTGCATCCAAAACCTCTATTCCTTCCATATCGATTTGAGAAGACTGCCAAGGTGTGGCGTATCGTTCTCGCCATTTAGGCTAGGCTACCGAGTTTTATGCAATTCTTTGGCGCATCACCAAATGGCTCGTCGTCTTGTCTTAAGGGAGCTAGCGACGCTACACAACCCATGTTGGGAAGTGGTACCAGCGATAGAATCAGTCGCCCCATTTATCACAATTAAGCTGACCCAATGGTGTCGAGAATTAAAAGTTCATCGGTGAGTAC
>JBCBLF010000455.1:0-623 GCA_038520475.1 Cyanobacteria bacterium J06627_8 | reverse complement strand
GTTGAGCATTCCAGAAAACAGCAAGAATATTATTTGCCTTGTTTCTCGACGCATCTGGCAAGCTCACGCATAGGCATTTGACTCAGAGAAACTTTGAAACTCACAGGCGATAAGCTGTGACTTCCATGTCCCTTTAAGGACGGTGACAGATGGCTTTCCGGTAATAGGTAAAACCACAAGTCGTTTTCTCTACATCACAAGCGAACCGTAGTAACGTTCAGCGGCATGACATACGCAAGAACTAGAGTGGGTGCAGCAAGCTCCGATACCGTATCTAATCGATGCACACTGCGCTACCCATCAAAGCTTTAGCTTTAGCCATTTAGGATAGGACACCAAATATCATTGGGTTCTCTAGCCAATAGCCAAATGGTTTGCCGTCTTGTCCTAACGGAACTTTCGACGGCGATAAACTCGAAGGGCAGCCGATCTAAACAACAATCAAATAATATTCAAGAGCATCATGAAGAAGAGCTCTTCACAACGAATAGCTCTATTCCAAGACCTTGCAGTATTCCCTACAGAAGCGCAGTTGTAACCCTGATCCCAATATTCCCAATCCGTCAATTGCTGTCAATCGATAAAAGCTGCCAGCCTTTATTGTTAGGGCAATTGACGGATTG
>JBCBLF010000454.1:0-642 GCA_038520475.1 Cyanobacteria bacterium J06627_8 | reverse complement strand
ATCTGGTAGTTGTAACAACCGAGTGTAAAACTGCCCGCATAATTGGTCAGCCATAACCACATCAGAACCGCTTTCGCTATCAAGCCGATAGAATTTACCATTCCACAGCTTTTCCTGGTAAACCAAACGAGATTGTTCCAACCAAGCTTCATAAATAGACTTTTGCTCGGTTAAATTCTCGATTTCCACTTTCTCCCTTAACAAAACTTTGCTAATGGCGATCGCCGCTTCTAAAGCAGCTAACCACAATCCTCCACAATAAGCGCTGACACCCTGCAAGCGCCAATCATCAAAAGTTTGATCGGGAGCGCCAGAATTTTCTGGAATACCATCACCATCTCGATCAAAAGCCTTGAGATAATCCAAAGTTTCTCTAACCGCATCCCAGCAATCTACCAGGAACTCGATATCATTACTTCCAGTAAACACAAAATCTCGATATACCTGCAACACAAAATCACAACCCAAATCCTTCCACTGATTGCAGTCTTGATAACTGGTGTAATTTGTCTTTTCCCAAACGTGTTCGTTGGGTGCGCCTAAATCGTGAGGTGTGGCACCAGCAGCTTTTCGCACAGCCAAAGGACTTTGAACACCGATAGTATAGTAGTAGCCAATCACACGAGTATTCTCATCGCTATG
>JBCBLF010000453.1:0-665 GCA_038520475.1 Cyanobacteria bacterium J06627_8 | reverse complement strand
TCAACGTCGTCAGCTCTTGTGCTTGGAAGTCTCAGGTTCAGTTGAATGATTATCGGGCGATCGCCAACTCGTTATCGGCCTTAGCTGAATCAGCCATTACTCTGCTCGTTCTGTTGTTGATAACTCAATAACCAATTCACGATGGTCGCTCGACGCGTCTTTCGTGGAACAAGTTCATCAATGCTATACCCTTTGAATCCAAGAGATTCTTTCAGAAGCTGTTTATTCTCTTTTGGAATCGAGCGCGTTAACTTAACCGTAGCAGGTCGGCTTTCAATAAAATCAGGCGGGTCGGGATACGCGTCTCGCCACTCGGCATCGACATGATCAGGCTTCCATTGGTCGGTTGCCGCATCATACTGATATCCCAAGTAATGCCAGGCCAGCTGATTCACTGTGGCATCGTCAATTTCATCATTGAGAATGGCCCAATACGTCTCTTCTATGAGGGGAGGCAGGTTCATCATGTCACCTTATGCTCTAGGTCATCAGTTGCGACATTAGGCTTGCAGCCGGTCTAATTTAAGAAAACAAGACGATGTTTCGTGCAAGCTCCTCATCGCCTAATGTAAACGCGCAATTCAAAAGCTGTGGATCTATAGTCGCAGGCGATCGCTCATGTGAAAGTGTACCGTGTGGTTGTGTCGAATATGCTGCTAATCTTA
>JBCBLF010000452.1:0-675 GCA_038520475.1 Cyanobacteria bacterium J06627_8 | reverse complement strand
CGTTTGGACGCATTGTGCAACACACCTTCAAACGACTCAGCCAAGCTGTTTGTGGCTATTGAAGAAGGAGCTGATGCTATCTATGAACAGGTCTATTCATTTGATTTAACACCGCTAGAACCACAGGTCGCTAAGCCGCCCAAACCCGATCAGGTGGTTGCAGTGAGCCAACTCGGGAGCATACCGATCACACGGGCGTTCATTGGCTCGTGCACGGGGGGCAAACTGTATGACCTTGAACAGGCTGCAACCATCTTGAAGGGACAACAGGTCGCGCCAGAGGTGAGCTTGTTCGTGGTTCCGGCGTCGCAAGAAGTGCGGCAGCAAGCTGAAGCCTTGGGGTACTTAAGCTGGTTAGAACAGGCTGGCGCAACTATTCTAAAATCGGCCTGTGGTGCCTGCATCAACGCCGGGCCTGGGGTCTTGGGCCAGCAAGAGGTGGGCATTTATGCAACAAATCGAAATTTCAAGGGACGGAGTGGCGATCCGTCAGCGCAAAACTATTTAGCATCACCACGGACCGTGGCGATTTCAGCGGTTCGAGGCGTCATTAGCGATCGCCTGTAGGACTCAACATATCGTTGTGTAATGTTGCATTCGTTTGGACGCATTGTGCAACACACCTTCAAACGACTCAGCCAAGCTGTTTGTGGCTATTGAAGAAGGAGCTGATGC
>JBCBLF010000451.1:0-686 GCA_038520475.1 Cyanobacteria bacterium J06627_8 | reverse complement strand
ATGACCGTAGCAATGGGACGTGCGCAAGCCAACCGAGGATGGTTCGACGTCCTCGACGACTGGCTGAAGCGCGACAGATTTGTCTTCGTTGGCTGGTCCGGCCTACTCTTGTTCCCCTGCGCCTACATGGCGATTGGTGGCTGGCTGACTGGTACAACCTTTGTGACATCTTGGTATACACACGGGTTGGCATCTTCCTACTTGGAAGGCTGTAACTTTTTGACCGTAGCGGTTTCCTCTCCTGCTGACAGCATGGGCCACTCCCTGTTGTTCTTGTGGGGACCGGAAGCGAACTGGGATTTTGTTCGCTGGTGTCAAATCGGTGGATTGTGGAGCTTCACAGCTCTGCACGGTGCCTTCGGACTGATTGGCTTCATGCTGCGTCAGTTTGAGATTGCACGCTTGGTGGGCATTCGTCCGTACAACGCGATTGCGTTTTCTGCACCGATTGCTGTGTTTGTTTCCGTCTTTTTGATGTATCCGTTGGGACAGTCGTCCTGGTTCTTCGCACCAAGCTTTGGTGTGGCAGCAATCTTCCGATTTTTGCTGTTCTTCCAGGGCTTCCACAACTGGACATTGAATCCCTTCCACATGATGGGTGTGGCTGGCGTCTTGGGTGGTGCCCTGCTGTGTGCGATTCACGGTGCAACGGTTGAGAACACCTTGTTTGAAGATGGTGACGGTGC
>JBCBLF010000450.1:0-688 GCA_038520475.1 Cyanobacteria bacterium J06627_8 | reverse complement strand
AGGTGCTTGACCAGCTACTCAGCAGCTATCAGAGCCAGTATCAAGACCAAATGAACGCCACGCCCAACAACCCACTCATCAATTATCTGTACCGAATTCGATTTGAATTTGAGACATTGCGATCGCTCAACGACCCCCGAGGAGTCTACAGCCGCATACCCGTCAACTATTGGATTGACTAAGCCAGATTTCTGTTGCGACGGGTATGACCTCTGATGAGCAGTAGCACTGCCCCCGTAAATAAACCACCTCCTAATGTGTCGCTGGTTTCTGAAGAATTAATATTAGGAGCAGTCTCGCTGTTGCTATATGCTTTGTATCTAGACGCTTTACCAAGAGGGGACTAAAAAGCTGAGGGATTTGTAGTCCCCTCTTGAATGTCTCACTGTGTAGCCGTCGCCAGTTCCGTTAGGACAAGACAGCGAGCCATTTGGCGTGCATCCAGGAATTGAATGATTGACCTAAATGGCTAAAGCTAGATACGCACTAAATCCAAAGTTCTGCTAAATCGAGACGTTTTGGTAACACCTATCCAATCACGCTGTTCGGTGACAACTCTATACAGGGTTCACCGTGACAACGATTCACTTCAACCAGCACATGGGAAAGGGATGGAATGTGATTGAGGAGACGCTTGTAATGTTCTGGCGATTGAGGATAGTGCGTGACGAGTGAAATTGTCGCAGCC
>JBCBLF010000044.1:0-25340 GCA_038520475.1 Cyanobacteria bacterium J06627_8 | reverse complement strand
ATACCTGATTTATCAAGGTTTTTACTTCACGGAAGTAGTATTAGAAAATTATAGCGAAGTATATTTTGAGACAAGCTATATTGCCCTACGGGTTTAGGTTTAAGTATGATTCTCCCCTCGCTAGGCAGGAGAAACTATGCTGATTCAATGTCTTAGCGCGAAAAGGTAAGGTTATTGAGCAGAATTCACAACCAGCTCTTGAGCTCCTTGAGGGATTTTCCCCTGAAAAGCTTGAACGATATTAACAGCGGCTTCCATTGCAATCTCTTTCCGAATATCTTCTACAGCGGAACCTAGATGAGGCGTAAAGAAAGTGCGATCGCGATCGCCTAACAAACGTGGCTCAATGGATGGAGGGCGATCGCTTCTTGCCCAGTCTTCCATTTCAAATACATCTGCACCGTAGGCCGCCAGGTGATGGTTTTCAAGGGCATCTGCAACAGCAACTTCATCAACCACAGACCCCCGACAGGGATTGATGAGGATACTACCAGGTTTCATTTGGGCGATCGCCGCTCTGTTCATCAAATGAACCGTGTCGGGCTGAAGGGGCACCATCAGCACCACATAGTCGCTGCGTTGCAAGAGAGTGTCGAAATCAACCCGTTCTAACTGCCATTGGGCTTCCTGCGCAGGCGTTAGCGCCACCGGATCGGTGTAGAGAATAGTCATATCAAATCCGGTCAACCGCTGCGCTAGGACACAACCGAGCTTCCCCATACCGACAATACCGAGTGTTTTATTCAGTAGTCCTGGGCTATAGAGAATTGGCTGCCATCCCTGAAAAGACCCACTACGAATGTGAGCATCACCCTCCAGCATTCGGCGACCGAGCCCGATTAACAATCCAATCGTGAGTTCTGCAGTCGGTGCTGCGAGTAAATCCGGCACGATGGTGAACCACACATTGCGTTGCTGGCAGGCCGCGATATCAAAATTGTCATAGCCACGCAGTGCTCCGGCAATAATCTTGAGATTGGGGCAAGCATCCAGAAATGATTCGTCTACAGAATCGGGCATAAAGACCATCAATCCGTCCGCATCTTTGGCACGCCGAATCACCTCGTCGCGAGGCAACGTGTCTCGCGTTGGATTCTCAATCACTTCGCAGGTCTGACGCAGAAATTCTAGAACCTCAGGATGAACCCAATGGGTCAACACAACCGTTTGACGATTCGACACCATACTTACTCCACAAAATCTTTTCTAAGATAGTTGCTAAAGCCATCGACTAAGGTAACCATCACCAACACCACAATCAACAGTGCAGCCACTTGCCGATATTGCAATATTCTCAGCGCACTGATGATTTCTAGCCCGATGCCACCTGCTCCAACGGCACCGAGCACCATCGAGGCGCGAAAGTTGTATTCCCAACGATAGAACGTAACGTCTGCCATTTGAGGAAAGACTTGGGGTAGCACACTATGAACAATGACTTGAGGTTCAGTAGCTCCAACCGACCGTGCAGCTTCTACGGGTGCTTGGTCACTGAGTTCAATAGATTCTGCAAAGAATTTGCCGACCATTCCCACCGAATGAAGACCCAAAGCCAACGTTCCAGGTAACTTACCAAACCCAACCGCTGCGACAAGAATCATCCCCAAAATCAACTCAGGAATCGCTCGGGTCACGTTCAGAACAGTACGGGCAATGTGAAAGAAAATCGGGTGGGGGGTGGTGTTTCTCGCTGCCAAAAGCGACAAGGGAAGAGAGAGCGCAACGGCTAGTGCTGTTCCTGCAATACTCATCGCAAGGGTGTCAACAATGGGGCTAATCCATTCAGGAAAGCGGCTGAAATCAGGAGGAACCATGCTCCCAAGCAAGTTGGCGATCGCCGGAACACCTTCAGCCATCCGCTCAACGTTCAACAGCTCGACAACGACAAAGCTGATGAAGATAATCACAATCAAGCCAGCAACGCGAATCAGTTGTCGAATCCAGCCCCGTTGATATTGCCGAACTACACTGTCAAACGACTCGTGCGTCACTGTCATTGCCAACTCCTCAACGATCGTCGATGTACGTTTGCCTGTACCATATCCCCAAATGAGTGGACTAAAGACTTGTTGTGGAACCCACCCATCGGACTGGCCCCACAACAATAATGCGTCAATGTTATGGCATGAAGGGGCGCACAGGCTTGCATACGCCCCTTCACTATAAATTGAGCACGTCGCTCTCTACTGAACGAATTCACCCAAATCGAGCCCCAACGTCTCGCCCGCCTTGCGAATTCCGTTGTAGTCTTCATCCGTCATTTCTGCAAAGCCATCTGCCTTAAAGGGTCCCAGAATAGATTCGTATTCTAAGCTTAAGAATGCAGAACGAATTTCGTCTTTAAGACCTGCATCTAAGTCAGAACGCATGGTCCAGGGGTATTGAGGAATCGGCTCAGATTCTGCAATCACAATCACTTGAGTAGGGTCAATCACACCTTCTTCTACCAGCGAATCGAAAATTGGACGACTAAGGCCACCCGCCTGAGCATTGCCATTTTGAACAGCCAACGCAACTGCATCATGTGCTCCTAGAAATGCTGGTTCGTAGTTTTCTCCAGCCTTGAGTCCTTCTTCTGCCAAGGTTAATTCGGGGAACAGGCGGCTAGAGGTGGATGCAGGGTCTCCAAAAGCAACCGTTGTTCCTTCAATGTCAGAAAACTCATCAACACCCGCTTCGGCATTACCGATGATGATGGAGGTGTAAGTGGTCGCACCACCTTTGAGACGTGCCGCGAATGGTTCGATGTCACTTTTGGTTCTTGCCAACACGTAAGATAACGGTCCAAAGTAAGCCAGATCCAAGCGACCGTTGCTTGCAGCCTCAATCATCGAAGAATAATCGGTTGTAACAACAAGCTCAATTTCCTTATCTAGAGTTTCACCCAGATAATTAGCTAAGCCTTCATTATCTTGAATAATAGTTGCGCCATCTTCGTCAGGAAGCAGTGCAACAACAAGTTTGGATGGATTGGCCGTGGATGCATCACTACCAGACTCGGGGCTGCTGCATCCAACAAGAACGACAGCGCCCGCGAGCACGAGACTGGTAATACCTTGCTTAAGACCCACACTAACCATAATGATTCACTCCTTTATGAAGGTAAGATTTCAGAAAAGTAAGATTCCAACGTAATACAACAACCAATCATTCATCAGACATGTGTTCTCGAACCAGCAAACTCTTGGTCATCCTGTGGTGTGTCATTGACAGATCGCGTGGTGTAAATATTCTCTAGATCTCGGTGATCCAATGCCGAGGGTGGTCCATCGAAAATCACCCGACCGTGAGCCAAACCAATAATGCGATCGCCGTACTCCTTAGCAAAATCTACCTGATGCAAACTCAGCAAAGCCGCAATGCCATCAGTTTTACAAATCGTGCGAAGCAGCGATAGTATCTTATGAGAACTCGCCGGGTCTAAGCTGGCAATAGGCTCATCAGCCAGCATTAGCTGGGGTTGCTGGGCCAATGCGCGAGCAATTCCAACCCGCTGTTTCTGACCACCACTAAGAGATTTGACAGGGGTGAGTGCCTTCTCAATCAATCCAACTCGGTCAAGGCAATCTAGGGCAAGATCTTGATCCTCCCGGGGGAGTGGCAACAGACTTCGCCAAAAAGAATAGTATGCTAGTCGCCCCATCAAAACATTTTGAAGTGCAGATTGTCGGTCGATGAGCTGGTGTTGCTGGAAAATCATCCCCGTTCGCTTACGATGCGATCGCAACACCGCTGGTTGACTTAAATCCCCGAGTCCATCCGCAATAATGGTTCCTTTTGTGGGGCGATGCAAGTAATTAATCGTTCTCAGTAGTGTTGACTTGCCGGCTCCAGATAAGCCCAGAACCACGACAAATTCTCCGCGCTTAATATCAAGCGAAACCGATTCGAGGGCAGTCACGCCCCCTGAGTAAGTTACGCCAATCTGATTGAGTTGGAGAATTGCAGAAGAGTTCATGCGCTAGCTCCATCAATTGAATCATCATCTTCCAACTGAATAATCATCTGCATCTAGATGTCTAGACACGGGCGATTATCGCAGGAAAGCTCCATCGCAAGTGTAAGCTTACATTAAGATGGCGATAAAAATTCTTAAAGGAACGAGCGATCGCCCAACAGGTCTACCTTCATATTGCCGCGCGATTTGGCTTTTTCGTTAAGCAGGTTCGAGACCAATCTTTGGTGCAGCACTTAGCAGTCTTCTCACATTCATAACAAAGAAATAGGGGGGTGCGAGTGCATGCCCCCCCTATTTCTTTGTAAATCGTGTTTGATAATACCAATTCTTCGGCTTAGCGCACTAAACAATACTGCGTCATCGCTAAGCTGGCTAGAGCGACTAGTGCTTGGCCCAGTTAAGTGAGCTGTTGCACCTCTGCATCTGACACGGCTGACTCAGCATCCGTTGGCACCGGTGACTCAGACTCAGCATCGACATCTATCCTGTCCACTGATGCTGGAAACATCATCGGCGCTATTAGCTCAGATTCGACTGGCGCGACTGATATTGCATCGGGAGAGGCTGAATGTGTCGATGAAGATTCAGATGGGGCAATTGGATCAACGGTTGTTGAATGAGGAGCGATAGAATCGACAGACTCAGCTTCAGCAGATTTATCTGTAAGGGTTGCCGCGAATTTTTCTGAGATATTAGTCACCGCTTCAGTACTCAACTGCTGGTCAGCGTCAGCGTCAGCAACGTCGGCAGTAGCGTCGACATTTTCTCCCGCAACAGGCAATGGCTCAACCGGGGGAGGTGAATTGATGGGCTGTGCATCAAGGACGACAGGGCGTCTGGCGAATTCAGTGGCGATCGCCATTGATTCTGGTTCTACAACGTTAGTTGGCTGCGGTGTAACAGCAGTAGCGTCAGCAGCGTCAGGTGATACAGGAGTCTCAGTTTGGAGCTGGACATCAAATCGCCGCTCTGTAAACGTACCTAACGAAATACCAGACAACTCAGGAACATCAAAATTTTCATCAAGAGGTTCAACATCTAGTTCAATTGGAGCCTCTGGTACAGAAGAAAATTCTGGATTAGATATCGTTTCAGGGCGATCGCTCAGCGTTTGGTGACTCGTATCCAGCGCAATTGGATCGACTCGATCAACACCTGCATCAAAATCCAGTAGAGTTGCCGAATCATCAGGTAACGAATAATTCAGTGCATCACTCGTGACGAAATCTGGAGCCCCGTCTGATAACAAAAAGCCAACGGATAGCGTTGTAAGAACACCACCAAATCCTGCAATACTGGCCTTAAAAACTGGTGCATCCCACACGCGTGTTCCAGTGTGTTGCAGCAGAGAATACCGTACAGATGTGTTGGCAGGGAGTTGAAAATCAGTCGTTGGATATCCTACGAATCGCTGATAATAACCACGAAACCGCTCAACCATTTCATCGCCAATATCAACCGTGGTTGCACCACGTGCGTCAACCGTCTTCGATACTCCTCTTTGGCGCAGTCGACTCTTGGCAGGTGTACGACTTTTGGGGAGCGATCGCTGAGATTGAGGATCACGTCGGACATGAGGATGTGGAACATGAACGATAGACGCTGATCCTTCAGTTGAATTCGACGATGCATTCATAGCAGAAGTGTTCATGGCTAAGTCCTTGGGATATCCGTTTCATCGAGGAGAAACGCATCTTGCAGCATTTCTTAGTAAGTCATATGGCTGCTGTCAATGCCGCTAAGACATAAGCATTCGTGTAAGGACGCAACGTGCGCATACAAAAATGCTCTAAATCTACGGGTAGCAGCCATACATTCGTTGTATTCGTAATCATTGGGTTACTTGCTTCTTCTACTAGCGTCAGGAAAAACAGGAAATTAATCCAAATCTTGCTAATGACGGTTAGACCTAAGGGTTGTTCAGTTGCTTAGGAAAAAAGGAAGAGAGCACCCTGTTTCAGAAGTATGACGTTGGTTCCAGCATGGTTAGCTAGTGAACGGTCAGCGAGTGACTTAAGTCTCTAGTACGCACCTGTTTTTTGTAGAACAACACGCACGGTTTGGAACAAGATGTTCAAATCTAGCCAGAGGGACCAATTTTCGATGTATCTCACATCTAGCTTGACAACGTCTTCGAAATCGACAATGTCAGAACGACCAGACACTTGCCACAGTCCAGTAATGCCAGGCAACACCTCATGGCGCACGAAATGATGACTAGAGAAGCGCTCAATGTCTCGCATGGGGAGCGGACGAGGACCCACCAAACTCATTTCTCCGAAGAGCACGTTGAAGAGCTGAGGCAATTCATCCAAGCTGTATTGACGGAGGAACCCACCGACACGGGTAATACGGGGATCCGCCTTCATTTTGAAGAGCACACCATCTGTTTCGTTCTTTGCCTCTAGCTGTTTTTGAAGTTGTTCGGCATTCGCAACCATGGTGCGAAACTTCCATGCCTTGAATTCTTGGTTCTTCAATCCCATCCGGGTCTGCTTAAAGAACACAGGCCCTGGCGAATCTAACTTAATCAACAACGCAATCAGCCCCAAGACAGGTGAGAGAAGGGTCAGCAAGACGAGCGCTGCGCAGAAATCAAAGGTCCGCTTAACCCAAAAATCACTTCCTGTAATTAATGGAGGAGCAAATGTGATTCCTGGGAATCGACCCGGCTTGAATAGTTCGAAGCCACGAACCGATACATTCATCTCAGCTGGCAAGATGTGAAGCTTAATCCCTGCGTTACGCAAACTCCAGTACAAGAAGACCGGGTTTTTCACTTGTACAGAGGAGCACAAAAACACCTCGGAAATGCCAAGTTGAGTAATGCGCGATAACGTTGTGTTCCATTCATCACCGTTGGTGACGATGTTTGCATCAGCCCAGCCCATCACTTGATATCGGCTGTGACGCTCTAACGCATTTATCGATCGCTCTAACGTATTAGTCGAACAAATGATGAGACTTGAATACCGCCCCGCACCAGATAGCCTCATATGAGCGATCATTCGATCGATAATCCATCGACCGCCGCAAACAAACGCTGTACTTAGACAGAGGCCTATAACAAATTCAGCAATGTCGATGCTGGTTTCTGGGTGTGAGAGAAACGCCAGCAACACAACCGACAATTGGGCCAAGCCAATCGCCTTGAAAACATTTCCGTATTGGCGTCGCTTGCTATCGGCTCCATACAAACTGTGAGCAGCAATAAACCAAATGTGAATCGCTAGAACAATCAGGGCTCCGAGTACATCGGATAAAGCAACGCCTAGGTAGGATTCGGAATCGCCAAACTGAAAAATCAGCTGCCAGGCAACCGCGAGCGCTAAACAATCTGAACCGAGAAGCGATAGCACTCGAAGAGTATCAATCTTAATACCTTTGCGAATCTTAGCTAAGGGGGTGGCACGTAAGTCTAAGTGCCCATGGGCCATGGAAGGAGCAGTATGAACCATTTAGAAATCCTCTACGAACTCGATACTGGAACAACATCGGAGATTCGGTAGAGCGGCACCTGAAACCAGCAAGATATCGGTATAAGCGGTTCGTATCAATTTGGCTTGCTGGGAAATGAATGTAGCAGTTTCACACCATGTCAACGATCAGCTGATAGATGCAGATATGCGAGCGTCTGGTATGAAATTGACCGTTCCGTTGGTAGCTATTCGTATCAATCAATCATTGGTAACTATTCGTATCAATCATTCAAAGGAACGCCTCAACAAACGTTTGTCATCTTGTTGTAAGTAGACAAACTTGCTTCTTGGTAGCGAGAAGCACACACAATTGTGTTGTTGCTTCATAAGACCCTGTTCATCTAAAAAGGTTCCGTATCTTCTGGGAGTCAATATGGTTTTGACAGAGCAAATTAGGTATAGAAACATACATTCTTAAGTGTGAGCTGTAACTGCTGCTAGTCACTTGAGAATCTGTTTGTGGGCACGCGGAACGAGTACAAACAGGTTTATGTTCAACTAAGCTGCGATCGCCATATCACGTGACATGTATGATTCTTTCAGAGGATAAATCGCTCCTATAAAAACATCGTCTATCACAGGGTTCCCCAATCTGCTACCCAAAATGTATCGACCTCCAGGGTGACACTAAAATTTTCTACACACTTTCCCAGTGCATTTTCCTAAACTTCGATCAAGTAACGGCTACCCGATTGCTTCCGATTTGCCACAAAACGAGCGTTTCAGCGCTCCAAGTTTTTTTCTCAAGAGCGTGGACGTGCTTGTCTAGAAGATGTTCTGTAAGGAATCACTAACATATAGCCGTCGCCAGTTCCGTTAGGACAAGACGGCGAGCCATTTGACGATGCGCCAAGGACCCGAATAATGCTTGGTGTCCTAGCCTAAATGGCTAAAGCTATGATTTGGTAATATCTGCCAAGAAATGAGGCTTTTTTGATGCGTAGTGTACGCCAAAAAATCTCATTCCTTAAACAGACGATGAGCGCCCTGGCAGAGTCACTCATCGTCCAAGTCATGTTACTAACCAGTTGACCCACAGGTAGTGCAACAACCTCACGATGCTGATGATTGCTGACGTTGATTGCAATAGTTCGTATCAGAACAGATCCACATGCGATCGCCTTTATCACTCACAACAACCTCATCCAAAAAGCTATCCGTCGCCCCACAAAATTCACACGCCTTATCCCAGGTTTCAACGGTGAATGGATGATCCTCAAAATCTAGACTCTTCACCGAGGTGTAAGGAGGCACCGCATAAATGCGCTTCTCGCGCCCTGCACCAAAGAGCTGAAGGGCAGAATTATGATGCATTTTAGGATTATCAAATCGAGGAATAGGACTTGGGCGCATCATGTAGCGCTCGTTCACCATCACCGGATAGTCGTAGGCTGTGGCAATGTATCCATATCTAGTAATGTCTTCATAGAGCCGCACATACATTGGGCCATATTCCTCAAGGGCATGCATTTTCCGAGTTTCGATTTCAGAGGACTCAATCCACCTCAAGGGTTCTGGAATTGGAACTTGGTAGACGATAATTTGCCCATCTTTGAGCGGCGTCTCTGGAATGCGGTGACGCGTTTGAATGAGAGTCGCTTCATCGGTAGATTCTGTGGTCTCGACGCTACACACCTTCTTGAAAAAACGCCGAATATTGACAGCATTTGTCGTATCATCTGCTCCTTGGTCAATCACTTTGAGCGTGTCATTTTTGCCGATCACTGAAGCAGTGACCTGGATGCCGCCTGTGCCCCATCCATACGACATGGGCATTTCTCGCGAGGCAAACGGAATCTGGTGTCCCGGAATGGCAACAGCCTTGAGTAAGGCTCGACGAATCGACCGTTTCGTTTGCTCATCTAAGTATGCAAAGTTGAATCCTTGTTCGGGTTCGGCAGCGTCAACTGTTGACACGTCAGATGTCGTCGATGGCTGCTGTTGTGGCTCGTGTTGGTGCATGGCGGAAATGACTGACAATGGATATGATTCGGAACGAGTAAACGCCTATTGGCGTGCACAAAAATTATGAACTGCCTCGCAGTTTGAACGTCGGTATCTGTTCCCCGTGCACCTGTCCCCTTAGTTGCTCTATGACATATAGCACCTCATCCTTAGTGAAAATCAATAAGGATAGTCATGGGGCGGGCTCTGACAAGAGGGCATTAAACGTAGGAGGATACTGGAGCTTTCCGCGAATATGAGACTGATAACTGTTGAGGCGCAACACCATAAAGGCCTCGTCAGGAAACGCAAAGGGAGGCTCAATCCCATAGAGGGAGGCTTTTTTGAACCCAAATCGAGGATAAAAGTTGGGATGTCCGAGTACATTGATCAGGGGTTCACCCTGATCATCGGCGATCGCCACGGCCCGTCGCATTAGGGTGCTGCCGATTGCACGATTTTGCATCTCAGGTGTCACGGCCATGGGAGCCAAAATTAAAATCTTGAACACCTCAGTTCCAATTAAATCAGCATGACTAAGCATCAGGTGTCCGACCACAATCCCATCCCACTCTGCGACAAGTGTCAGGCTAGGACAATAGCGATCGCTGCTACGAATGCGCTCCACCAGTTCCGCCTCATCATTACCGTCAAAGGCTTCAGTGTATAGGTGAGCGATCGCTTCATAATCTTCTAGTTGTTCAGGACGAACGTGAACGGTTGAGTAAACCATGCCAAAACACCTCCTATCGGCCTACGACCCCAGCATCAAGAGACGGAAATCGCAGTAAGAAATACGGCGGAGCCGAATCATCGACGCCTCCATTGAGGGCAGGCGATCGATGCAATTGATTCACGGTGACGTAGATTTGATTGTCAGGGCCAAAACCAAAGCCATCCGTCCAGCTCAACATCTCATCTTGATACAGCACCTCATAGTTGCCAGTCGGACGCGTTACCCCAATGGCATTGTTGGTGATGTCGGTCACGTAAACATTTCCGCCAGCGTCAATGGTGATGCCATCGCTGATGGGCTTGTCACCAAATCGTTCGACACGCGCTGCCAGTTCATCCGCGGATAAGGACACATCCAAGAGATCAGCAGTACGAATCCGGTAGAGCGATCGCCCCGTCATCGGACCGTAATAAACCCAATCATTGTCGGGTGCCAACGTGATGGGATTAACGCCAATGCGAACTTCCTCACCACCTGACATCACTGTTTCACCATCAATGACCATCGAAATATCTTCAGGCTGCATCGATGAATGACCGTCTAAAACCCGCCGAGCATACCCTGTGTTGAGGTCAACGACAATCAACGCGGAGTTACTGCCGCCAGCCGTATCGGCAATGTAGGCCGCATCGTGAAACAGATCAATCGCAAAGTCATTCAAGAATGCATTGTCTGGAATAATCGGCGATGCCAGATAGACGACTTGATGAAGTGAATCGGTGCGCGTATCCCATCCGACTAAGCGCCCAGCGCCGCTCTCTCCAGCATTATCCAGCATCCATACCACACCGTTCATATCGGCGCGAATCCCCAACACGTTGTTCAGTCCGATGCCGTTGTCATCCGGTGGCGATGACCAATCTTCAGTCGGGAAAGGCTGAACAGTTCCATTGGACAGCACTTCCACGACCTTAAAATCCGTGCCGTAGAATTGATGCTGACTCATCAACAGCCGTCCGTCAGGGGTCACCGCTATGTTGCCGGGTGGATGCTCCGATGGAAATTCTGCCACAACGTCAATGCTATCCATCTCTCTCAGGGGTTCCGCTCGTGCAACTGAACCGAACCCACCCAATGATGCTAATACGGCAAATGATGAGGCGATCGCCATTCCGATGGGTTTGGCGCTCATACGCCTAATCCTCATATCTCTAGCGTTCATGATTCTGCTCTTCTCCTGATCCGTTTTCGTTTGAATGATGGGCATCCTGTCGCATAGCGCGCACCAGATTTAACTCTGCCTGGAAATCAATATAGTGAGGCATTTTCAAGTGTTGAACAAAGCCTTGGGCCTGCACATTATCCGAGTGATACATCACGAATTCTTCATCCTGAGCCGCAGATTGAACCTCTTCTCCAAGCTCCTTTGCTCTCAAGGATCGATCCACCAACGCCATCGACATAGCCTTGCGCTCGTTGTAACCAAAAGTCAGGCCATATCCGCGAGTAAATTGGGGTGGCGTTTTCTTATTCCCTTTAAACTGGTTCACCATCTGCACTTCGGTGACGACAATATCGGCGATCGCCACGTCAAATCCCAACTCTTCAGGGCAAATCACCACTTCGACCTCACCCATGCGAATCTCACCAGCAAAGGGGTGAGTATTACCATAGCCGCGCTGAGTCGAATAGGCCAATCCCAATAGAAACCCTTCATCTGCACGAGCCAAATTTTGCAATCGCGCATCTCGATCTGCGGGTAACGACATGGGTTCCCGCGTCAAATCAAATGGCGCGTCAAATGGCATGGATTCGTCGTCACTCACTACGGCTGACGTCTCCGACGACGCTTCACAACGACGCTTCACCTTATTTTGCTCATCTTGAATCAGCCCTTCCCGTCCCAGCGTATCGATCACACGAGGAATCGATTCGTCAGATGGAGCGGTTTCCGATGCCGTAAAGGTGTTGTCTTCTGCTAGTAGCTTGAAGTCAAGGAGTCGATGAATGTAATCAAAGGTTGGTCCAAGCTTTTGCCCTCCGGGGACATCTTTGAAGATGGATGAAATTCGCCGCAGAACGTTCATCTGCTGAGTGTCAATGGGTTCGCTGTAATAGAACCGGGGCAGAGTCGTTCGATAGGCTCGCAACAGAAAAATGGCTTCGACTAAATCACCCCACGATTGCTTAATCGCCAAAGCAGCCAGATCAGGATCGTAGAGGCTCCCCTCACACATCACCCGGTCAACCGCTAATTTCATCTGTTGTTTAATCTGGACGAGACTTAACTCATCAACGTCTGGTTCTCCACGTCGTTGAGCCTTGAGCAATCCCTCTGCATTTTGAATGGCCTGCTCTCCGCCTTTTACCGCAACATAAGCCATTAAAACAATCCCTCACCGTTTGTACTATGGGCCTTCAGCAATGTGAGCATAACGACTACTGCGAGCATCATCACGTTAATTGTCATCATTGAACTCAACAACGACGGTATTAGACGGTGTTGGTGAAGAAACTAAATCGGTGATGAAGCTATATCCGTGTTGTTGAAAACCAAGAGATTGATAGAATTCATGGGCGCGATCGCGAGAGAGGTTAGCTGACAGCATCAGCTTATAGCATCCAAATTCACGACAGCGATCCATTGCAAACTGCATCATGCATTTACCAATGCCTTGATTCTGAAACTCAGGATCAACGGCTACCGCCTCAACAATACCGGATGGTCGACCGTCATGAATCAGATTATCCATAATCAAGAGCGTAAACGTGCCGATAATCAAGCTACCGTAGACCGAGATGTAAAGCCGATAATTTGGATAGGTCAACATCTGCTCGAAAATATGCTCGGCATGCTCCATCGATAGAACGACACCATTATCCAGAGCAGGTTGACTGTATAGGGCCAACACACTGGTCAAATCTCGACGAGTGGCCTCTCGAATCTGAACATCTATCGGTTGAATGGTGACCAAGACAGGCTGTACTCCGCTGAGTAGAAAGGGCAATAACTAAGAAAGGGCAATAACTAAGAAAGAACAATAGCCAATATTGAAACGATGGATTCGGTTGACTAACTCTGGATTGAAACACTGCGAGGTAGGCCAATAATTGCAGTGTGATGCAGGAGAAACACGTCAACCCCCAGAGGATAGAGTCCGTGGTTGCCGACCCACTCCTCCCAAAATGACGGTGCAATGCCTGGGTCGATCACGTGGGGGGGAACAACACCTGGACCAACCAGTTGTTTCGTTGGACCTTCTCGAATGGACTCAATCTGAACCAATAGTGTCGTCGAGCGCTCCGGATCTTCTGCGCTACCTAAATGAAAGTCAGCTAAGACCGGAGCTGTATTCCACGTATGGATGAGGGCAAAGTGGGCGATCGCCGGATCCGTCACGAATCGACATCCCGTGTGAAACAGCAGCCATGACTGTACAGATTCATGCCACCCCGGCTGCAACCAGACCATCACATCCAGATCGAAGAGCGTTAGGCAAGCCGCTGCACTAGCTGTCATCAATCCAACAGGCGGTTCGAGTTCGATATCGACCTGACACAAGTGTCCAGGACGGGCGATCGCATCCAGCAACGAGCGGAACGTCTGTTGGGCATCGTGAACCCTATCTCGAAACCCTGGGTAGGTAGTTACCATCGATATCTTCTCTCCTGCGCATCATTCAAATTAATAGATTCTGGATTAATGCAATTGCAAACGCCCCTACTCAAACCACGACCTCTCCTGTCATCGCAACCGCACCATGAGAGGTGGTTTTTAGTACCTGGCCAACCACCTCTTCTGCCAACCCAAACGACAGCGTCATTCCAGCCCCGCTGAGCGCATTGACGACCGTCACCCCCGGTTCTGGAACAGCAATCAATTCCGTCTTTCCAGGTAGCTTGGCATACACCCCATTCCAATAGGTTTCAATATCAAGCAATGGAACATGAGCAAACGTTCTCAAATAATCGAGGATGTAGCGGTTGATCTCAGATCGGTCAAACGGCTCTGGATTCCAGCCATATTCATGAGAATCACCAATCACCAGTTCCCCAGGAGCGTTTTGCGACATCATGACGTGAATGCCCCAGCGCGGATACTGCGGGAGCGTGTGTTCGATACGGGCTTTGAGCGCAGGCAATGACGGACAGTCAGCAAATGCGGTGTAGTGAGTGAGTGTCAGACCTGCTGCGAGGGAGGGGCCAATCCGAAACTGATTAGGTTGAGGTGCCGTGCGCATCATCTGTAGCTTGACTTTCGTCAATCCTCCAGTCTCGAATGATGCCCGATAGAGCTCCGGATAAAGGGTTTCAAAATCAGCACCGCTGCAAACAAAAATGTGCTCGGCTCTCCAAGTATCCCCGCCGACAACCAGTAGAGGATGACACACATCAGTTACAACCGTTCCAAAGTGAAACTCGACTCCATAGTCCCGATGTAAAACGTCAGGCAGCCTTCGAATAGCTTCCCGAGGATCCACAATAGCTTCGGTCGAGCTCCATAGGGCTCCGAGAAGCCCATCTTGCACCACGGCTGGACTCTTCTCAGCCACTTCTTCTGGTGTTAATAGTGCCAAATCAGAGGTGTGCTGATAATTGTGACTGGCAGCGATAAATTCTTCCAATACGGCCATTTCATCCGAATGGTAGGCCACGTGGAGTGAGCCGCATGGATCAATCGCGATGTTGGCCTGGGGTGCAATGTCCATCCAAATATCACGTGTTCGAAGAGCGCGATCGCGCAATAGACCGACAGGTTGACCAATGGGCCAAATCATCCCAAAGTTTCGAATCGACGCTCCGACCGCATAGGGATTGCGCTCAAACACTGTCACCTTTCGCCCTTGCTTTGCAGCTGCTAAGGCATGGGCCAACCCAACAATACCGGCACCCACAATTGCAACATCAGTGGATTGCGAAACAGAACGGGAAACGTTGGAAGCGGAATAGTCAGGAGTCATAGAAGTCGGAAGCGAGTTTGAATCAACAACAACAGGCATTGACAATAATCAAGACAAATCCGGTGCAGTGGAAGAAAGAGCGTTCAGCCTTTTAGTTCAAACACGTTTAGGTTTGCTGCTGTTCTGTTAGATAGGACAACACGTGTGAAAGAGAATCAAATAACCCGTGATGCGGATATGACAAAAGCTGGTCACGTGTGTGAGTACCATTGGTCACGCCTGCAACAAATCCACAGTGAGCATTGAACCCTGCCTCTAAGTCAGAAGGCGTATCGCCAACGACCATGACCTGTTGAGGATCACAGATATCCAACTGAGCCATTGCCTTTTGAATCATATCGGGGGCAGGTCGCCCCTCACCGCTATCGATTTCAGACGACGTTACCGACACTTGAATTCGTGATGTCGGAGAGCCGACATAGTTCTCATCTAATCCCTGATCCCAGCCTAATCGACTCAAAATGATGTTGGTTACGTCTCGGTAGAATCCAGTATTTAGACCAATCGCAATGCCCTGCCCCTGCAACCAATCAAACAGTTCCACACATCCCAGGGTAGGAATAACAGGCTGAGTTCGGTAGTGGTCTTCCAACAAAAATTTGAACTTGACATAGCTCGAATTAATATGTTGCTCTAACTCTCGACCATCACCCTCCCACTGCTCCTGCCACAGCGTCTGAAACACAGACCGCTTCGACCATCCCATCATGCCAACAATGCGATCGCGCTCAACGAATAACCCAGTTGCTTCAGCTGCCTCTAAAAAACATCGTTCCACTTCCTGATCATCACGCACCGTTGTGCCAGCCATATCAAAAAGTGCAAGTTTCAATGAAAGGGTCATATTCAGCTCCGTTCAAGGATTTCGGCACGAGCCATGGTAAAGAAATTGACCCGGGTTGCCTCTGTCTGCTTCTGTTGCACGACTCGCTTATCCTGAGCCGCGATCTTGAGTGGCTCAATGACCTCAGCAACAATGGTGTCAAACCAATCTGGGTGTTGTAACAGCGCATCGAAAAAAGCAGCTAATTCTGCATGTCGGTGCGATCGCCCACCCACGTAACCAAATCCAGTCAGTGGCCTTCCTTGATCATCCAGTCTCTCATCCAGCTGAATGACGCAACGCGTCAGCGTCATCTCGCCAAGGTTGAAGACTTGCCCAGTACCACCAGCACGGCCACGAACCATGGTCAATCCAGTCTCCGGTGTTTTCAACCATCGATAGCGTGGCAACTGGTCAAGCCGTCCATGGACATGCTCTAAGTCTTTTAAGGACGCTTTCGCCAAAATCGCCATCCATTCTTGACGCTGTGACTGACCGACTTGATTTGGAGGAGTCATCGCACCACTCAGCGCTACAATCAGACATTAACCAGGGCTTTACCAAAGCTTAAACTTATCTAGATGTCTAGATGATTAATGGGAATATCGTATCTTGAGTCATTTGGATTATCAATATCTCAAGCACATGTTTTCCACATGTAGAAATCCTTAAATGAGTCGTGATGCCGGAGTCGTGACGCTGTATCCAGTCACAGCTCACCACGCTGTTTCGTAGAAGGATAGCGATCCATAGCACTCTACACACTTATCCATAACAATCCTATTCACCAATTCAAGAGAGCAACGTCACTGACTGATGGTTGCATATCTATCAGTTACGCATCTGTAATTCCTCTTATCGTATGTTGTAAGGTGGTCGTCTATGCTTAGAGAATAAAAGGCTAATGGTCGTGTGACAGTGAACTCATGTCTATTTATGCAGACATTGCTGACAAACTCCGACAGGATATCCGTCAAGGCATTTATAAAGAAGGAGACAAATTGCCAACTGAGCAACAGTTGGCTGAAGTGTTTGGAGTAAATCGTCACACCTTGCGTCAGGCGATCGCCCTTCTTCGAACGGATGGCTTAGTTCGAGTTGAACAAGGGCGGGGTACCTTTGTCGCCAGCGCTCCAATTCGATATGCCATCGGACAACGGGTTCGATACAACGAGGCACTCAAGAGTCATGGTCTAATCGCAGAATCCAAATTCTTGCGAGCCGTCCAAATCCCTTCACCTGACGCAGTGGCGATCGCTCTAGAAATTCAACCCGGTGACCCGGTCGCAATAGTTGATCGATTAGCCTTTGCAAATCATGAACCCATCAGCATCAGCAGTGGCTATTTCCCGTTGGCACGATTTCCAGACTTTTTGTCGGATATTAACCAGTCGAGGCTTCAACGATTAGGCTCAGTATCCCAATTTCTTCAGCAGACATTTAATTGCGACCATATCCGGCGACAAACTAAAGTATCGGCTCGAACGGTCAAGACCCAAGATGCACGACTACTCGCCTTGCCGCTCAATCAACCCATTCTGTTAGCAGAGTCGATTAATGTTGATCAAAACAACATCGTTATCGAATATGGCGTCACTCGGTTTCGCGGCGATTGCATGGAACTCGTCTTTGATAATGACATCCCAAGTGCAGCACCATGGCGCCCTACAGAGTGAGTGATAAACAGACCCTTACATCACAGACTTACACATTTCATACAAGGTCCTAGGCTTCGGGACGGTTTTTCGTGGGCATCGCTCACGAAAAACCCTTCAATTGCGCAAGTCCTAACATTTATTCGATGTGATTTAGATAAGACCCCGCGTCTCGTTACAATGATTGACATTGCCATTCCACTGCTCATCTATATATGTCCTTATCAAAAGATGAAGCTCGACAGATGCTTCAACGTATGATTTTCGATGATTCTCCTGCTCAAGAATGGGTTCAAGATGTTTGGGGCTTAAGCCCAATGCTGGGAGATAGCGCGGCCAAGCTGCTGGAGGCGTTTGATGCTCTGATCGAATGCTGTTCTGAAGAGAAGCTTGAAAATTACTTGCTTTCTCTTTATAGCGAACAAATGTCTGATTTAAGTGGCAATCCGTGAGCGAATCGTTTCGTCATTAGCCAGGTGTCGCTCGGTTTCCAATCAATCACAGTGTTCGACCAAAGAAAGCGCTCTTTTGTCTTATCTTCAACGCCTGTTTTCTGTAGCTTGTCCTTAATATTTCAGAATTTAGTTTGAAACATAATAGGATGGATCAACATTAATCCGTGTCGTGTGTCAGGGCGTTTCTTTTAATCAGTCTGGTGGGTAATATCACCTTAACGGCCAGACATCTGAATAAATGCAAAACGACTGATTTTCACCGTTGCAAACGAGCTTCCAGCAACCCTGGATTGTTGATAACCTTTTATACCTCTGTTCATTTCTGATTCAAATACACGTTCACACCATGTCTAATGCATTGCCGAGTCCGTCTACTGCGTTTGATGCGGTTCAAGCATCGGGGCAAAATCTATCCATTGCATCCACAAATGGAGCGAGTCAGAATCGCCCATCAGCTGTCCGAACGAGTGGAGCCTTTGCGTTGATCGACAGCCTCCGGCGTCATGGCGTGAGCCATATTTTTGGATACCCCGGCGGAGCGATTTTGCCGATTTATGATGAGCTATACAAAGCTGAGGCACGAGGCGAAATTCAACACATCTTGGTGCGCCATGAGCAAGGAGCGTCGCACGCAGCAGATGGCTATGCACGCGCCACAGGGAAGGTCGGCGTGTGTTTTGGAACCTCTGGTCCTGGCGCAACTAACTTAGTGACGGGTATTGCAACCGCCCAGATGGATTCAATTCCAATGGTTGTTGTGACGGGGCAGGTCAACAGCTGGGCCATTGGAAGCGATGCATTCCAGGAAACGGATATTTTCGGAATTACCCTACCGATTGTTAAACATTCCTATGTAGTGCGATCGCCTCAGGATATGGCACGTACCGTTGCAGAAGCCTTCTACATTGCAAACACCGGACGTCCAGGACCTGTTTTGATTGATGTCCCTAAAGATGTGGGGCTAGAGCAGTTTGATTACGTTCCGGTTGAGCCTGGCAGTGTGAAATTGCCCGGATACAAGCCAACGGTAAAGGGCAACCCTCGCCAGCTGATGCAGGCACTGTCACTCATTCGTGAAGCAAAGCGTCCGCTGTTGTATGTTGGCGGTGGCGCCATCACGTCTGGTGCCCATGAAGAACTGCTGGCCCTAGCCGAACGATATCGCATTCCCGTCACCACCACCTTGATGGGTAAAGGAGCTTTTGACGAACATCACCCGCTTTCAGTCGGCATGTTGGGAATGCATGGAGCAGCTTACGCAAATTTCGCAGTGACTGAATGTGATTTGCTCATCGCAGTTGGTGCTCGATTTGATGACCGAGTCACTGGCAAACTAGACGAATTTGCATCCCGAGCAAAGGTCATTCATATTGACATCGACCCGGCTGAAGTAGGAAAAAACCGTGCGCCACAGGTTCCTATCGTTGGAGATGTTCGCCGTGTACTTAGCTCTCTCCTTGAACGGGACGAGGCGACAGGTGCAGCGCCGACGCCCACCCAAACAAAAGACTGGCTAACGCTCATTGACTCCTGGAAGAGGGACTATCCGCTCGTCGCGCCCGGCTACGATGGACACATCTCTCCTCAAGAAGTTATTGTTGCGTTGCGAGAACAGGCACCTCACGCGTACTACACCACCGATGTCGGCCAGCATCAGATGTGGGCCGCACAATTCTTGAAAAACGGACCTCGCCAGTGGGTTTCAAGCGCAGGTCTTGGAACCATGGGTTATGGAATGCCAGCAGCCATGGGAGTTAAAGTCGCATTGCCCCATGAAGAGGTGATTTGTATCAGCGGCGACGCCAGTTTTCAGATGAACTTGCAAGAGTTAGCAACGCTTGCTCAATACGGCATTGCTGTTAAAACAGTCATTATCAATAACGGATGGCAGGGAATGGTGCGCCAGTGGCAGCAAACCTTCTATGGAGAGCGCTATTCGTCTTCGAATATGCAAACTGGAATGCCTGATTTTGAACTCCTTGCAAAAGCATTTGGGGTTCGTGGCATGGTCGTAACTGAAAAAGATGGGATGGAAGCAGCGATCGCCGAGATGCTGGCCCATGACGGCCCGGTATTAATGGACGTCCATGTGAAAAAAGACGAAAATTGCTATCCGATGGTGGCCCCTGGAAAAAGCAATGCTCAAATGCTAGGACTGCCTCAAGTGCCACAAAAAGAGCAACTTGAAACAGCTGTTATCTGCTCATCGTGTGGAGCAGAGACGCTGAACACTCACAAGTTCTGCCCAGAATGTGGTAGCAAACTGTAAACTCTACCAAGTTGTGAAAAACAAAAAGGTCAGCACCCTGACAGGGTGCTGACCTTTTTGTTTTTCACAACTCTGTGACAAAAACCGCATCAAGAGGATGCAGAGAATGTGTCAATACGGTTTTAAGCAAATTGCCATAGCGCTATGATTCAGACTATATCGTATCGGGTCAATCTACCTATACCGCTTCTGCTCATATCGCTCTTGCACCAAACGCAGTTGCATATGGCGATCGCTAGCAATTCGGAAAAACTGCTGAGTATATCGTTTGTTACCGGTTCTCATCGAGATTTCAACGGAAAAGCATCCTTAGAGTAGTGATTTACTCTACCCGATACCAGACATTGTGACTACGATAGATATGAGAAAACCAAATACCGATACCAACTCTATTGTTGACTGGCTGTGTATCCATCACGTCAAGATGAGATCATGTGTCTCATCATCAGACATGATCTAGAACTTGTTCTCTACTGATACGTCATGCTGATTCACTATGCCGAACCCCAATCTTGCTATCTCCCAGCATTATCATCAGCAAACGAAGTACTCGCCTGAAACGATTAAACAGCAGGCTGGCTCAATTGATTGGGATAATCAGCCCATTCCATTCAAAGACTACAAAATTGGCCTTGAATATCCGCTAAAGCCTTATCTGGACGAAGACATTGACGATAGCAATATTCGCCACTTAGACGCTAACGTCCGGCACCAGCGCAAGCGACTCTCCCGACTACTGTTGTGTAGCTATGGGTTAACCGTCAAAATCGTCACTCAAACGGGAGAGACCGTCTATTTTCGCGCGGCTCCGTCAGCAGGAGCCCTCTATCCAGCTGAGGTATATCTGGTGTCCCGCGGGACCGATATTTTTGCACCAGGCCTCTATTATTATCAGCCTAACGGACATACGCTGATTCAATTTTGGGACAGTGATGTTTGGCAAGCCCTACAAGATGCTTGTTTTTGGCATCCAAGCCTTGATGACACCCAATTTGCTCTGATAACAACCGCAGTCTACGGCCGATCAGTGTGGCGGTATCGAGCCCGAGCCTATCGACGAATCCTGTTAGATACGGGTCATCTATTGGGCAATATCGAGCTCGCCTGTGCCATCAATCAATATCGTCCTCATCTGATTGGTGGCTTTGCCGACGAAGCGCTGAATCAAATGCTCTACATTGATGCAGACCAAGAGGGCGGACTCTCCGTTATGGCCCTTGCTGATTTGCTAGAGATTCAACAAAATCTACCGCTGTATCCAATTGCCTTGGGTTCATCGGTTCACCCAGCCGACACGACGATCGCCCCAGAAGAACTCCTCTCAACGCTTCATCAGGCTAGCAGCATCTCACCAACACAAAATGTGAACTGGAAAGCCATTGAGCGCCCCGATCGCTCATCCAAGAACATGGCGTCCGATGAACAATCAAAACAGACGTCCTCCTCAAACAAAGAAGATGGAGTCTCCCAATCATCAGAATTACCCTCAGATTCAAAAAGTCTCGACAAATATAACTTTCCATTCTGCTTGAAAGTCGAAATGGCGATTGAGCCTGCGATTGATTGGGATGTGGAGCTACTGGGATTAGAGGCAACGATTCTGAAGCGTCGCTCAACACGGTCATACAGCGGGCTTAACTTAAAACTGAGCGACGTCAAACACCTTTTCGACTTTACCTATCACCCATATCACTATTCAGCTCAGGGGTTAGACCGGTCTCCCGATTATTTTGACTTGAGTCTCATCGAAACCTTCATCGTGGTGTCTGGGGTCGATGATTTGGACGAGGGCTGCTATTACTACGCACCTCATGCGCAAGAGCTGCGTCAGATTCGATTTAGAAACTTCCGACGCGAGTTGCATTTTCTATGTCTCAAACAAGACTTAGGGCGTGATGCCGCAGTCGTCGTATTTCACACCGCTGATTTGAAGAAAGCCATTCATCGCTATGGCGATCGCGCCTATCGGTATCTTCATATGGATGCAGGTCATCTTGGCCAACGACTTAATTTAGCAGCCATTCGACTCGGGCTCGGGGTCAGCGGCATTGCAGGCTTCTTTGATGATTCGGTGAATGAGGTATTGGGCATTCCCTCCGATGAGGCCGTGTTGTACATAACGACACTCGGACAGACCACGTAGGCTGATGCGAAGAAAGAAGACGCCATGCGATAGTCATTCCAGACGTCATGGCAACGGCACATGGGCGCCGACTACTTTTTAGGCATCGATTTTGGCACATCAGGAGTACGGGCGATCGCCATCGATCGCCATAAACGCATCCAAGCCACTGCTCGATGCGAGTATGACCCAATCGTTTCTGCACCTACATCCGTTGAAGGCGAGCCCATATCAGATACTTGGCGCCGCGCGCTGATCCATGTTATCCGCCACACTCCTCTAGAAATCAGACAGCAGCTCAAGGCGATCGCCATTAATGGAACCTCTGGCACCGTGCTTTGGTGTGACAGCAATGGCACTCCCATCGCGTCTCCGATTCTCTACAACGATGATCGGGGACAATCTGTTCTTGGCATTCTTCAAGCGATCGCCCCCAAACATCATGTTGTGCTGAGTTCGACATCTAGTCTCGCCAAGTTACTATGGTGGACCTGTCAAGCTGTCATGGAGAATCCAGATGCACCGTTGACATTAGAACAATTGAACAGTGCAAACAAGAAGGGCGATCGACTTCCGTCTGGCTATTTCCTTCATCAAGCAGATTGGCTGGCCTTTCTACTCCACGGAAAACTCGGCATTAGTGATTATCACAACAGCCTTAAACTCGGATATGACGTTGAACACTTGGTCTATCCAGAGTGGATGCGAACCATCCCGACCCAGTTGGCATTACCCACCGTTCTCGCACCCGGAACGCCCATTGGGTCCGTGTTACCAACCTGGGTATCGCAATTCGATCTCGCCCAACACTGTCAGGTCTGCACCGGCACAACCGATAGCATTGCAGCATTTCTTGCGAGTGACGCGGCTACGCCAGGTGAAGCTGTTACATCCCTCGGGTCAACTCTCGTTATCAAGCTCCTCAGTACTCAACGGGTCGAAGCTGCTCAATACGGAATCTATAGCCATCGGTTGGACATCCTCTCCGATTCAACTCACCCACCAACCGTGCAGTGGCTGGTTGGAGGTGCGTCAAATACTGGAGGGTCTGTACTTCGCCAGTTTTTCTCAGATAATGAGCTGGAAACGTTAAGCGATCGCCTCAACCCGCAGCACGAAAGTCCTCTCGACTACTACCCGCTCTGTCAGTCCGGTGAACGATTTCCAATCAATGATCCACAGTTGCCTCCGAAACTCGATCCTCGTCCTGAGAATAAAGTGGAATTTCTCCATGGTCTACTTGAAGGCATGGCTCGAATTGAGGCAAAAGGATTTCAGCTTTTGGCGGAGTTGGGAGCAACACCACTACGCACTGTTTTCACCGCAGGTGGAGGAGCCAAAAATGCCGCGTGGATGGCCATTCGTCAGCGACAGTTGGGCGTTCCTACCACCACATCTGCTCAAACAGAAGCCGCCTTTGGAACAGCTTGTTTAGCATTGGCCGGCATCACGACTAGCAAGCGATCGCAGCAGTCCTAGTCGATATAGCGCTACACGCTCAACCCAAACCAGTAGTTTTGAGGAAAGCCGCGCAACGCGCGGGTAAAACACCAGCTTGCCCTCATCTGTGTATCCCTTATAAATCAACGCTAGATTAACATCTAATGATTTTCTTAGAAGAAACGGTCAGTTCCTCATTCACCATTTTTCGCCATATTTGCCTGCTAATCTGGTGAATAGATGGTGAACGGTGATGAGGAACTGGCACATGGATCTAACGGGTGTAAATCGTCGACTTAGAGACGCTGGCATTCGGGTCACACTTCTGCAACGAAAAAACTGGCTCTATCTCAGAGCCGTTTTGCCTCCCAAGCCTGATTCAGAAAAAGTTAAACCCTATCGTCAGGAAATCACTCGCCCTCGAACCGGTTTACCTGCTACTACTCAGGGAGTAAGAGCAGCAGAAAAACTTGCGATCGCCCTTTGGGGTAGCGTCATCGACGGTAGCTTTGAGTGGGATAGCTGGCTTGGCAAAACCGCCCGAGAACATCGTCCTATCAATGAATGGGTCGATGAGTTTCGGGAAAAATGGATGAGTCAGGGCAAAACCAGACCATCCACATGGGAACGTCATTGGCAACGAGCCTTTAATCGACTGCCTCAAGATGCAACCTTAACAGCTGATATCTTAATCAGCACGCTACTCTCGATTGATTCTGCGACTCGTGAGCGAAACCGAACCACCGTCTATTTCCAGCGACTGGCCGATTATGCAGAGCTTGAGATGACTTAAGTCCTTACAAAGGCGAATACCGACGAGGACGTTCTGAAGCCTCCCGAGAGTTACCTGAAGATGATGTGATCGCCAAGTGTTGGCATCAGATTCCAGATCCCCAGTGGCGATGGGTCTATGGTGCGATTGCAGCGTTTGGGCTGCGTCCTCACGAAGCTTTTTTTCTACGGCCTACGGATGATCCATCCCTGTGGGATATCACCAATGGGAAAACTGGCCCCCGTCAAACGTCCGCGCTTTATCATGAATGGGTGACGCAATGGGATTTAGTCAATGGAACTCCCCCTCAGCTCAGTTATTCAGAGTTTCAAGAGTATGGCAATCAAGTGACCTATCACTTTGGTCGATGCAAGTTTCCGTTTGTCGCCTACGATTTGCGTCATGCCTATGCAGTAAGAAGCATCAAGTTTGAGATTCCAGTGAGTATTGCTGCACGAATGATGGGCCATTCGGTTGCGGTTCACACGAAAACCTATCACCGATGGTTATCCGCAGCAGAGCAAAAAGCCGCCTATCATCGAGCGATTTCGAATGGCCCTAAAGCCCCTTCCGTTTCTGAGGTGGGTGTTTAAGCCGTTCTCTTGCCGCTGGCATGTTGACAAAGTATCGAGACTTCTTCGTTCCTGGACGCCTTCGGTCTTCAATTTCAATGCCGACTCGAAAGAGGCCATCTTCGACATCACGATAGATTTGCCGTTCGCTTTGATAGCCCAAGGCTTGAACAGCATCTTTAAGCGACAGGACAGTGGGTTCCTTTTGATTTGC
>JBCBLF010000449.1:0-700 GCA_038520475.1 Cyanobacteria bacterium J06627_8 | reverse complement strand
GATGCAAAGCCGTTAAAAAAGCAGCTGACTGAGTTCGTCAAAAACTTTGAATTCGAGGCCATTTTGAAATTGATCGATAGGTAAGCACTGTCGAAAACTCAACAGATTAGACATTGCTTAAGCATTCAACGACATCAGTCTTATACAGCAAACAGTACGCATACTGGTTTGAGTTGAGTGCGTAGCGCTATAGCAGTGTGCAACTGATATCAATTCTTCAAAAACCAGCGATAAATGGGGGCACTCACGCAAAGCGCGGGCGCCCCCATTTATCGCTGGTTTTTAGGGGAACGGTATGAGTTATAGCCGTCGCCAGTTCCGTTAGGACAAGACGGCGAGCCATTTGGCTATTGGCTAAGTAACCGAATCATACTGGGTGTCCTAGCCTAAATGGCTAAAGCTATAAGTACAGAAGCGGGATGGTGGGCCGCAGCGCAACCTACCATCCCGCACTTAATCAATATGCACAGCGCAATAAACGCGCAGCCAAATGGCTCAAGGTTGTGTTCAAACGGAACTGGCGAGGCTATATGAGCAATCGCTGAGAGTAATACGAACATTCTTCCGGCTGCGATGCAGCTTTGTTCTCAGGGTGTAAAGACACGATGGACATGTAGACGAAAGGCAGTTGGGTGCTGCAATAAGCAGTCCAAGTCGCCTTTCCCTTGCTGACTCACATACCCATCGGAGAAAATTATCA
>JBCBLF010000448.1:0-714 GCA_038520475.1 Cyanobacteria bacterium J06627_8 | reverse complement strand
ATAGCAGTCTAGCTGTTTTGTGATGCACAATGTCATGAGTCTGAATGTCTCATTCCTTTGTATTTAGCCAACCACGATCGTAATGATCTCTTTGCAAGAGCCCAATATCGCCAGATGTGCGTGACGGGATTAAGATATCGACGCATCAGCATGGGAATGTCTTGAATCCGTGTCTCCGGCGATCGCCACTCATCAAGACTATCTAGTTTTCCAACCAGATAAAGTTTTCGGCAAGCTTGGCGCTGAATTTTTCCGCTAGAGGTTTTAGGAATTCTTCCTGGCTTAGCGAGGACAATCGCATACACATCAATAAAGTGTTGGTCAAAGACGGCCCAGCGAATCGATTCCACAACATCCTCGACGACTAGTCGGTTGCGATAGCGAGGTTTGACCTCCTGCACCACAACGAGGCGATCGCTTCCATTTACTTGGATAGAAAAGGCCGCACCACTGCCAACCTGAAATCCTGGATGACACGTTTCGACCGTATGTTCAATGTGATGAGGGTAATGATTGAGTCCCCAAAAGACTAAAACATCGTGGAGTCGCCCGGTAATGAATAATTCTCCCTCTCGCACAACCCCCAGATCCCCGGTTCGCAGGTAAGGACCATTATCTGAATTGGCGAGATAGGCGTTGAAGGTTTCTTCCGTTTTATCTGGCTGCTGCCAATATCCGCTTCCTAGGCCAGAACCAGATACCCAAATTTCGCCA
>JBCBLF010000447.1:0-735 GCA_038520475.1 Cyanobacteria bacterium J06627_8 | reverse complement strand
GCCATTCACATCTCCAGCAACGTCAATGCTAGTGGTTAAATCTGAGTTCACCTGAAGAGAGGGCGATCGCAAAATATTGTGATCAATGCCTTGAGTTCCTTTGAATTCGCCTTCATACGGTAAATCTTTTGAATAGGCTTCTGGCAAGGACACAAAGTGGGTTGGATTGTCTAGCGTTTGAGTGAGTCGTGAGGTTCGTGGATCATCGCCATTCACCACAACCCGGGCGTGAGGACATTGAGCAATCCCATCGCGAATTAGCTTCTCTGTCATGTCGGTTTCCCCATAGGCATCGAGCTGATCGCGATAGAGGTTCGTCACCGCAATCACAGTTGGGCGCAACAAGGTTGCAATGCGGGGAAGCGTGGCCTCTTCGACCTCTAAAATTGCATGGGTAAACGACAAGGTGCCCCACGGGCTGCTCCGTTTCAGCAACTCTGACAAGATACCCTGACTAAGATTTGCTCCAGCTCCATTCCTCAAAATAGCAACGCCATCGACTTCGCTAAGAATGGCATTTAGCATCGTTTGCGTCGTCGTTTTGCCGTTGGTACCCGTTACGGCGATTACATTAGGAATTTGGGAAATGAGCGCCTCGAATGCGAATGGAAAATATTTTCCGACTAAATATCCAGGCAAGGCTGTTCCAGAGCCGCGTCCGCTGGCCCGCAACACCGCAACCATCAGCTTTACTGCCAGAACAATCGGAATCAATAACAGTCGATTCATCTACTC
>JBCBLF010000446.1:0-773 GCA_038520475.1 Cyanobacteria bacterium J06627_8 | reverse complement strand
ATGTTAGAGATTTCAGCCGTCTGCATACGGAAAGTCTGACCAAAGGCAGCGTCGCGCTGGGATGATTGTGCTTCCTCTTCAACGCTACTCGATTGGAGACCAACTCCAAGGGTTGCTGAATCTCTCAAAAAGTCCAATAACTGAAGATTTCGTTAATCAACTGGTCTTTCTGGGTAACTGTAACTATTCGTAGTTAAAAGACGAGTCTCTTACATGTAGCAACATCTCACACGTACTTCCAATTATCGGTACGTGAGATAAAAACATCTGCCAACACAATTTCGACATCAATTAGAAAAAATCGGGCTAACCTAGCCTTTTCTAAGGAACGCTCAAACTCTTCTCTAATTCGAAATGCAGTCCCAATGGAAGCAGAGAGATTTGTAACTTGCTTCTCGTAAGATACCCTCGACCCCACCACCCCAATGTGAGGTCAAAATAGTTGTGTTATTTATCGGTGTTGGTTTTGATGAGTCCTTGAATAGCCTTAAGAGTTGGGCCATTAGCACAGGGGAAAGCTGGCTTGCGATCGCATTGTTTCTGCCCTCACTAAGGTAACTTTATCGTTTGCCTAAACATCAACTCAAACTAGGCGTTTAGCTTATAGGATCGGAATGAACCTATGCAACTCGTAATGCACTCGTGACCACCTCCAAGCCTAAAGACCTTTGCCAGGTTCGGTGCTTCAACACCGAGTTAGTTCATCATGTTCAAAAAACGCTACCTAGTGATGACACCCTGGAGACGACCCAGATCATCTTCGGCGCGTTGGC
>JBCBLF010000445.1:0-785 GCA_038520475.1 Cyanobacteria bacterium J06627_8 | reverse complement strand
ATCCATTGCTCATCGTGTCATCGGCATCTTCATCCCTAGCGCTAGATCGCTGATGCTCATCATGAAGTTGCCGTAGTACATCGGTGCGAGTCACAATGCCAACTAACGTGTCGGCATCTAAGACTGGAAGTCGCCCGATGTCGTACGTTACCATCAGGGACTCAATGTCAGGTAGCGAGGTGCTGGGTGTAATTGTTTTGACGTTCGTGGACATGAACCCTTTGACCGGCGCATGGCTAAAGTTGTGGTGTAGAGCGATATCTAAATCCCGGCGAGAAATGACACCCACGAGGCGATCGCTTTCATCCACGATTGATAAGCCAGAATGTCCGTAGCGCAGCAAAATTCGATGGGCTTCAGCAATGGTGATGTCAGGCCGAACAGTTCGAACTGGGGATGACATGAGATCTCGGGCAGTCGGTGGATGGGGAATCTGTTCAGTCACCTGGTGAACAACGTCAGCGAGAAGCTGCTTCGGCGACGAACTACGGAGGGACACTGCGGCAGCCTTTGCATGTCCACCCCCTCCCAATGGCTGAAAAATAGCTCCTAGATTCACCGCAGCTAAGTGAGCCGTGCTAAAAACGCCCGCCTGCGATCGCCCGATGAGAGTCAGGTACTCTTCCTCACGTGTCGCTGGATAACGAGCTCCCAAGATCAGCACATCGCTATCTGTCACGTTCATCACTCGGCTGGTGAGGCTAGAAAGCCCCGAAACGTAGCCCTCCACATCCAGTAATACCCAAGAAACCGTAATCCCATTCACCGTCTGAGATTGCAAGGTT
>JBCBLF010000444.1:0-799 GCA_038520475.1 Cyanobacteria bacterium J06627_8 | reverse complement strand
GTCTCTCACCAAGAACAGCTCATTCGCACAACGCTCTACCTCATCAGTCCAGCACTAGCAACCGCACTGCCTCCTGACGAATTCAGCGATACCAGTGACTGGGAGCTTGCTGGAGCAGGAAATGGACTGTCAGATCAGCATGAACGGCGATCGCGTCTTTACAGTCCAAGCCATTCCCATCTGTTTCGTAACTCCCGCCCATAGAATTGGTTTTAGAGCTATACAATGTCATCGTCGTTTTGGAGTCAATAACGGAAATTCCCATGAGTGAAGACACGATATTTGGCAAGATTATTCGCCGTGAAATTCCTGCCGATATTGTCTATGAAGACGATTTAGCGCTCGCATTTAAGGACATTAATCCCCAAGCCCCGGTTCACGTCCTGGTTATTCCTAAAAAGCCGATTCCAAAGTTGGCAGATGCACAACCCGATGACCAGGCCCTACTCGGTCATTTACTACTCACGGCTAAAACTATAGCTGGCCAGCTCGGACTAGAGAAGGGTTATCGCGTCATTATCAACACAGGTGCCGATGGAGGACAAACGGTCTTTCATCTGCATCTGCATCTGTTGGGAGGTCGTGCACTCCAGTGGCCTGCAGGCTAGAACCATCGTGTCATGGTGAAAACGTTGCTGAGCAGCGCTTTCACCATGAGTGAAATCTACACGCTGATACAACAATGGAAAGGTGAGCGTCCCTGTGGAGCACTGGCCTTCCCATTGTCATGTATGGTCTCTATGTGAACCAGACTGACTGTCCTCTAGCAGAGGAGGTTAACTTAAAACCGGAACGTTGA
>JBCBLF010000443.1:0-857 GCA_038520475.1 Cyanobacteria bacterium J06627_8 | reverse complement strand
CGCAGTCATATCCCAATTTGAGCTGAAGATTAGGCACCAGGGTACACAAATCAGCGTTTCCACAGCGTTCACCATAGCCGTTGATCGTCCCTTGCACCATGCGGGCACCTTCCATTACGGCAGCTAAGGCGTTGGCCACAGCTGTTCCCGAATCGTTATGCGTATGAATGCCGAGCTGCGGGCACCCAGGCTGGGGTGGCTCTTGCGTCGTTGGCTCGATTCCTAACGTCCGGATAACGTCTTGGGCGATCGCCGCTACCTCATGAGGAAGCTTCCCTCCGTTGGTATCACAGAGAACGACCCACTCAACTCCGGCCTCTATAGCAGTTTCGAGCGTTTGCAGCGCATAGGCTGGATTATGCTGGTAACCATCGAACCAGTGCTCTGCATCATAAATAATTCGACGGTTCTGACTGCGGAGAAATTCAACTGTATCTTGAATCATCGCCAGATTTTCATCGAGAGATGTCTTTAATCCTTCAGTAACGTGCAAATCCCACGATTTACCAAAGATGGTCACCCATTGAGTTCCTGCTGAAAGAATAGGTTGCAACATCGGATCATCCTTGGCCTGACGACCTGGACGTCGAGTTGAGCAAAAAGCCACAACTTCAGCCTGTGTCAATGGCTCTTCTTTCAACTGCCAAAAAAACTGCACATCTTTCGGATTTGCCCCAGGCCATCCTCCTTCAATAAACGGAACTCCAAGTTGATCAAGCTCGCGAGCAATTTTCAACTTGTCATCCAGGGACAGCGCAATCCCTTCTCGTTGAGCGCCGTCACGAAGCGTTGTGTCGTAAATCCAGAGATGAGGAGAAGCACCAAAAGTCATAACAATCGAATAAATAGCAGGCTTT
>JBCBLF010000442.1:0-979 GCA_038520475.1 Cyanobacteria bacterium J06627_8 | reverse complement strand
AAGCTGTGAAGGAACAGGAGGTTGGTCAGTTCTCAGAGGTTCAATAGAGTGAACAGTCGAAGCCGTATTAGATGCGACGGGATGGAGCGATCGCTCCTGAGAAAAATCATCCTCTGTAAAGGCCTCGTTTTCTGTGATGGTTGATGTGCTTGCAACCTCTAAGCGAGATGAACTGAATTCCGGAAGAGCCTCAGTCTGCTGAAGAGAAATGGGATGTTCAATCGTAGGGTAATGGCTAGAAAAGCGATGCTCAGAGGAAGGGCAGTGACGATTAGATGAATGATGCTCCGTTTGCTCAACAGAAGGGCGTTCAGCTCGGGCATGATTCACACGTTGATCGGCTTGGTCAGATTGTGCTGCTGCAAAGCTAACAGCAGCTAGCACACACAGTTCACTCATAGTGGATAGGTCAGGCTCAGCAGTGAAACAGCTAGCGACCCCTCAGGAGGATCCCTTTTCCTTTTTGCAGATGAGAACAGAGTGCTCAGGATAACCTTGCAAAAACAAATCCTGCAAAAAGGAAAAGGGATCCTCCTGAGGGGTCGCTAGCTGTTTCACTGCTGAGCCTGACCTATCCACTATGAGTGAACTGTGTGTGCTAGCTGCTGTTAGCTTTGCAGCAGCACAATCTGACCAAGCCGATCAACGTGTGAATCATGCCCGAGCTGAACGCCCTTCTGTTGAGCAAACGGAGCATCATTCATCTAATCGTCACTGCCCTTCCTCTGAGCATCGCTTTTCTAGCCATTACCCTACGATTGAACATCCCATTTCTCTTCAGCAGACTGAGGCTCTTCCGGAATTCAGTTCATCTCGCTTAGAGGTTGCAAGCACATCAACCATCACAGAAAACGAGGCCTTTACAGAGGATGATTTTTCTCAGGAGCGATCGCTCCATCCCGTCGCATCTAATACGGCTTCGACTGTTCACTCTATTGAACCTCTGAGAACTGACCAACCTCCTGTTCCTTCACAGCTT
>JBCBLF010000441.1:0-1087 GCA_038520475.1 Cyanobacteria bacterium J06627_8 | reverse complement strand
GGTTGTCTCGTTGTTGCGATCGCGGCTGCATCTGGCGTTGGCTCCAGCCAAACGTTTCAGCCCCCGTTCTCAGACAGTCGGCAAAGTTTTTCGCAGAGAAAGGCCGTTTCCGGCGCTGGTGCGCCTGTGTTTCATTCCGCAACCGCAGCTCCACCGGGTCTAGCCCTAATTCCCAGGCGAGTTCGTCCATGGCCGATTCTAAAGCAAACATGCCAGGGGCTTCTCCTGGAGCACGCATAAACGTCGGTGTGCCAACGTTGAGTACAGCAAGTTCTTGCCCTAGCTTTAGATTGGGCGTGGCGTACATAACAGGGGTAATCGCCGTGCAGGGCTCCGAAAAAACCTCCACCGGAGACGTGCAAGTTTTGGCGGTATGTTCGATCGCGATTAATTGGCCCGTTTCGTTTGTGGCTAGGCGAACGGTTTGTTCAGTTTGCGACCGATACCCATAATGATGCCGCCACGGATCTGTGAAGCAGCAGCTTTAGCATTGACAACTCGCCCCACATCCATCACCGAGACCCAGCGCGTTATCCGCAGTCGAGCAATTTCCTCATCAACTGTCACCTCACAAAAATGAGCCCCCCAAGACTGAAACGCAAACTGGGTACCCTCTTCACCTGGCGAAGCGGAGCCAGTAGCCTCATAGGCCGCCCTGCCGGAAGCACGGAGGGAAGCAAACGCCTGTTGCGCTGTTTCGGCATTGGCCGCTTCGAGCACGGCCTGACAAGCATTGACCACGGCTGGCGCAAGGGTGGCCGTCATTTGAGACCCGCCTGCCAGACCACCATCGGGCATGATAGAGTCGCCGATTTCAACCTGAATATGTTCGACGGGTAGCCCCAGCGTTTCTGCCGCTGTTATGGCAATCATGGTGTAAGCTCCGGTCCCCATGTCGTTGGCTGACGTTAAAATGTGGGCCGTTTCATCGGGAAGCAGGCGAACTTTGGCTTCAGCTGAGCCTCGTAACCCTGGAAAGGTGGCGGCGGCCATGCCCCAACCCACTAGCAGGTTGTCTCGTTGTTGCGATCGCGGCTGCATCTGGCGTTGGCTCCAGCCAAACGTTTCAGCCCCCGTTCTCAGACAG
>JBCBLF010000440.1:0-1303 GCA_038520475.1 Cyanobacteria bacterium J06627_8 | reverse complement strand
TAGATTGTGTACGTATGTCCTGACGAGTTCGTAAACTCGTCTTCACTTTCACCTTGAGACTCATCTAAAAACGCCACTTCATCTTGAAGCTGTATTGAACGGGCCTGATGAGGCGGCAAAAAATGATTTTCGTTTTTACCGATGAGATCATCAACGGAATAACCAATAAACCGACTGTATGCGTCATTCAGCACAACCCATCGATGCTGACTGTCCTTCACAAAAATCGGATCTGGGATGGTGTTAATCACCGAATTGAGAAACTCCTTCGATTTTTGGAGTTCCCCTTCTAGGTGCGCAATGTAGCCTGTAATGCCAATGGCAGCCCCCACGAGAGCCATCATTGGAGGAATGACTGGAATCCACCAGCCAATAATAAACGTCCCATAGCCAACAACGCATAGGGTAAAACCTGACAGCAGGAGCAGCAGAGCCAGTTTGACAGGCGATCGCACTCGCCAACTCAACGATGCTCCTAATACTGACCAAATGAAGATCCAGCCCCATTCCACTGGTTCTGGCCACACATGAATGAGTGCTCGGCCATCAATTGCTGCACTAATGATCTGACTAATGAAATGAGCATGTAACTTTATCCCAGGCATTGTGTGGTCAATCTGCTGCCGACCACTGAGGGGAGTCGAAAAATAATCTTGAAGACTTTTCGCATTTGACCCAACGAGCACAATGCGGTCATTCATCAGATCAGTCGGGATCTCTCCAGCCAGCACATCAGTGAATGAGATGGTCTCAAATGGCTCAGCATTCGAGCGGAAATTAGCAATGATTTGATAACCACCACTATCGACCCCGACATAACCCCCATCATTTGGAGAAAGAGGCTCAAAAATGGCATCACCTAACTGCAAATAGGCCGAGTTGCCCCGCTCTGCACCATGGGCTGTAATGCCATCTTCTGCTAGATAGAGCTGTGCAAGTTTCAGCGCAAAGCTGGTGTAAAACTCTTTTCCATCATTCGTAAACAGAAGCGATCGCCGAACCCGTCCATTGGGGTCAAGCAGCACATCATTGAACCCAACCTGATTTAGGTCTTGGAGCACTTCAGGTGGACGAACGCCCGCAACATAGCGATCGGTTCGTTTTTCAATACCAATCAAATTTGGCGTGGTTGAAAAAACGTTGTCAAGCTGCTCTTTCCCTTCACCAACAGGCAAATCTCGATAGATATCTAAGCCGATCGCACGAGGAGATTGAGCCTTGATGTGGGTGAGTGCTGTCGCCATCAAGGCATCTGAAATCGGCCATGCATCTAAGGATGAAATATCATCATCATCAATGTAGA
>JBCBLF010000043.1:0-25734 GCA_038520475.1 Cyanobacteria bacterium J06627_8 | reverse complement strand
AACTGAGCAACCTGATGAAGACGATTCCACGTTTCGCGGTCAACTTGACCAGTAATTGGAAGGTTATGAACCGTTTGAAAAGCCTCAACTGCATGAGCCGTTTCTTCAGTGTAAATGCCATCTATCGTGCGGCGATATAACCCCAGCTCAGTCAATAATCGCTGAACTCGCACAACAGCGTTGCCCCGATGGCCAGGTTGAATCATACGCTCATTAGATTCAGGATATTGTGAGCTTGAGACACGAACCAAATGACCCTCGGCTCTCGCCCTGATAGTGGATTGTACGAATGCTGATGCTGATTGTGCCAGCATGGTGCTGCTGAAACAGATGGCTAACACTAAACAGGACGTATACCAATTCTGCGAATCGGCGCATGATTTGTTTGGGTGAATAGCAGTGGGCTGCGCCTGCCACCACCGACAAAAATGCATAAGTTTTTGCACATAAATCCGAACAAGAATGTGAGGCTGAACAGTCATTCAATCGTGATGGGCTTTCAAGTAGTGGGCGATCGCATAGCAACAAGTGGATGCACAGTAAATGCACCAAACGGCGCTGTCGTCATAACGCATTCGACAACACCTAGTTAATTCTAAGAAGCCCAACATCAACGCGGAATTGCCTTAGCAATTCTTAGAGTTCATGCTTCCGTCGTCCTCTAGAGGAACAAATCGTCGGACAGGAAAGCTGCAAATAACACTAGGGACGAGTTCGAATAAACTGCTCAATTTCTTTAGCAGCTTCAGCAAAGGCTTCCAAATCCACTTCAGCCAGCGATCGGACCTGACCGGGCGGTGGTGCCGCAGACGATCGACGAGGCGACAAATCCTGATACTTGGACGCAGGCAGCGGTGATTTCAACGGAGCACTTTCTTTATCAACCTGTGCAGTATCAGACAGTAGTTGTTCTGCAAGCTGATTGAGAGACTCTTCAAAAGCCTCTTCCGCTGCCAGTCGAACGTCTTGCCCTTGTTGGTCCATAGTGTTAATTGCTCCCTGAATGGATATGATTCACCTCAATCCTGAGTCTTGGCGGAGTCGAATGAATTGTTCCGGCCATAGGCCTCAGGTCAATTCACTCAGATTCGTACCATGACTATAACGACGTGACTCAATTACCCATCCAAACGTTTCCTTAAAGAAACAATGTATGCCGATTAATAACAGCGCTTTCGCCTTATTGCTGATTGGTCACCTCGCGAAGAATGCTCAAGTATTCATATACCTGATGCACCAACATGTTAAGCCACTCTATCAGAACCCACGCGAGTCTGCTGTATCTCGTACATCTTTGTGGACGACGGCGGGCTGCGCTCACCCCTATCCATGAAGATGTGTCACCTGTATCTATATCGAATTCAATTCATTTTAAGCTAGAGCTGCAAAACCGGATGTAGTGAAATAACGGAAAGGCGATCGCCCTCCATCTTTCTTATCAACTGTGGTTGACATTTGAAAAATTGACGAACGCAATTTATCCAACACATCATGCACAATGCCTGATGTATGAAAAAAGGGATGGCGCATTGAATGCACCACCCCCATCAATGTTCACGCTGATGATTAACAGCTTCCAAAGCTCAGCTTCAAAACCTCAAGTAGTCAACTTTAGTCTCGCAGCTCAAGCAGGGTGCTTAGACTGCCAGAAACTAAGGCTCTTAGCCAATGTTAACTTTGACAACTTTGTTCTTTTCTTCTTCAGCCTTGGGCAAGTTCAAGCTGAGAATACCATCCTTGTAATCAGCAACAACATTCTGATTGTTGATTCGTCCTGGAAGGGGAATCACACGCTTGAATGAGCCATAGCGAAACTCACTGTGAGTGACCCCATTCTCTTCAGTTTTTGCTTCCGATTTCCGTTCACCTGCGATAGAAACTGCCTCTGCGGTGACTTGAATATCTAGCTCGTCTTTACTTAGACCTGGAAGCTCAAGCTTCAAGTTATACCCATCAGCCGTTTCGCTAAGTTCAGCTGAAGGGACAAAACCAGCCATACCGTTTCGACGAGGAAAATCAGTGAAAACATCATCAAACAGACGATTCATTTCTCGCTGTAGTGTGTCGATTTCACGAGAAGGATTCCAACGCACGAGTGCCATATCAAAACCTCCTGAATGGATGCGTTAACAAACTTTCTAATTTAGTTAGGAACTGTGTATTATCGTTCCTCTTAGTTACTATATTAGAGAAATCAATGGTGATATAAAAGTTCGGCTTTCTAGAAAATTAAACCGTGTTTTCATTACAAGTAATTATTGATCTTCAGCAATAGCCATCTTTCCAATTTTCATCTTCGGCTACCATCCCATAATTTGACGGAAAACCGAATATAGCTAATGTCAGAGCATTCGCTTGATCTATCTCTTGGCCTGCACAGCAGATATATACCTACTGTAATCAGCAATAGCGATCGCAATGAATCATTTAATTCAAAATCCGAAAAAACCAGAAATATTATCTATATAAAAATAATACTTATATTCCAATATTTTTCAGATTTATTAATGCCACGACTAGCATAAAAGATGAGTAGAAAGCAGGCTATTCTCATCTCTCTGCTCGCCGTTCATTTCATCAACAAGACTGACGCATTTCATACAATGGCTTAAACGTTTTTTGCAGGTGCATCCCATGAAAACCGTTCAATTGCATCATTCCCAATCCATCAATTAGGACAGCGATACAGGAAAGTAATATATGAGACAGTCGTCTTGGAAGTGGGAAAACTAATTACGGAATTTACAACACTGAATTTTCATTCAGTCACACAGCAACCACTGTCCTTTGAATGAGGCTTTTCTCCGATGCGCGGTATCTGCACCCTAGCGAATGACCGGGTCTACGACCAAGTTGTTGCCCTGCTCAACAGCATTGAAACCCACGCCCCAGGAACGCCGGTGTGCATCTTTCCTTACGATGACAAGATGGATCGCATCTGTGCAGAGGGCGATCGCCGTGATACGGTGCAAATCTACAGCAATCAGGACTCTATCTCAGCCTGGGACGAGTTTGTTAGAGCCGCATGGGATACCCATCCCACAGCCAAAGAGCGATGGAAAAGAGCTGGCTCAACTGGCTATCACCGCGTCGGAACCCATCGCCGGTTCTGCGCCTTCGATGGTCCTTTCGACCAGTTTCTATATATGGATGCAGATACGCTGCTGCTGAATTCCCTAAACGTGGTGTGGGATACCCTTGCCAATGCTGATTGTGTTGTCTATGACTTTCAGTTCAAACAGCCTCAGCATGTTTATGACACAACGGCGCCGTCGCTCACTCAGCGTCTACCCAACGGCTATCTCGACACGGGAATTTTTTGTTCTGGATTTTACGGAAGCCACCGAGGATCGTTTTCTCCCCAGAAACGTGCCCTGATTTTAGAGCACCTGCAAGCAGGAGATGCAGAAATACTCTACCCAATGGCCCCAGATCAAACCTTGCTCAACTACATGGTGATGCGATGTGGCCTGTCATTTACAAACCTGAGTTTAAGCTTGCCAAAGCAACAGGTAACCGGCAACAGCGTTACTTCCTCACATTTCGAATATCGTGGGAACGCCCTATACGACAACGGGGTTCAATTACTCTATCTGCACTACATCGGGCTATCGTCGCGCATCTTTGCACGGCTCGATGCAGGCGAAAATATCGATTTTCCATATCGGAATTTGTTTTTGCACTATCGATATCTCCATGCACCAGAGACAAGGCCCAACTTATCAGGGCGATCGCGCCCCTATAACCAGTCTCCAAGCGTCATGAGACGCGCATTAAGTAAGCTGGGCATAACGTAACGCCGATGCATTCACTTAAAGACTGATTCCTTACCAAGCCTAGACAAACGCCTCACCATCCAAATTCCTTCGTGAACGCTGCGTGATGGCATCCTACAACTTCAATACCAAATTTTTTTGGTATTATTTTTATATAATTGAATTGTGTTCGAAATGTCAGCACTATGTCCGATCAAGCAGTAAAACCCGATCAAGCGGTAAAACCCGTCTCCAAGCTTTCAGCTTTGCGAAAAGAGGCTAATTTAACCCAGGCTCAACTGGCAGTCCTCATTGGCGTCACACCTCAAACCATTCAAAATTGGGAAAAAGGTTCGTCTGGAATCAACTTAATTTTGAAATTTATTAAGTTATGTGTCGTTCTCAACTGCTCGCTCTCTGACTTGGTTGAATTTGTTCCAACAGATGATGCCCCTGAAAAAGTAGGGGACTTTACGGTAGAACATTTGCGCGAATTAAGAAAACAGTGGAACCAATCGCTTCAAACATCTTCAAAAGAAATATCGGGGTCATGAGAGGTTGAACTATGAAACACGATGCGCCGATTAATCATTCAAACGAGAAGGCATTCATGCGGGTACTTGTTGATGCAGATGTCCTTCTTGGATATGTGATGAATCGTGGCAATCATATCGCTGCGTTCGAAACGGTCTTAGATTTTGCTAGCCAGGGACATATTGAACTCTGCGTTACGTCATATGCGATCGCTAAGCTGAGCTTTTTTCTGGATGCAAAAGAACATTTCACTGACACAGGTATTCCACTGTACGAATCCTTCGCGACAGGACACATCATTCCTATCAAGGGCTCGATAATCGACAAAGCTCAAGTCTCAACCGTCAAAACCATTGATGCAGCTGTGACGGCAGAAGCAGCCCGAGCATTCAATGTCAATGCAATTATTACCCTTAACCTACCAGCCTTTTCTAATGCAAAAGTGCCCGTTTGGCCCATCTCTGAGTTGCTAGTACGCCTCAACCTAGAGGATGCGGTAAATTCACTCGGAGACAACGCCTATCTGAAGACGCCTAAAAGCCTAACAGTTCATCAGAAAATGACCATTCCTAAGGATTTGTACGAAGATCTCAGCGCGCTAGTTGATGGAGAACTGCCAGAACATCAAGCCAGCTTTCTTAAAAGCCTGAGTCATCATGATGCCTTAATTGACCAACAACTACAGCGACTTGAGAAACTACGCAGTGGGTTCCAAAGATTAAAATCCTTAAACACTCCCGCAACAACCGATACGGAAGAAGTGCTCAACAATGTCATGCAGACAATCAATCGAGCTCAGGTCCGATTCAAAGCCCTCGTTGCAGGAGGAGTCGCATTACTATTCATCAGTTCTGCCGGAGCTTTCATCAGTAGAGAATTTCGCCCCTCCGAATCGATTGTTGACAACGAAACTGAAGAGATCGAGCCCACTGTCGACACTGAAAGCACAGACAATCCAGATAAGGAAACAGTTAGGGGTGAAACCGAGATTGTTGCCAAGACAAAGCACCTGCAATCCGCAGCAGAGTATGCTTCGTTAGAGAAATCTGAACTTGGGGCGATATACCTGCCCACTCCAGAGACCGATGAATATGATGACATCAAGGATATTCCTAACGATATTATTCCATCGGCAGACCCCATTCCATCGGCAGACCCTACAGAAAATATAGAGGTCATCAACGAAGCGACCGATATCAAAGACAGTCATTACTTAGAAGAGACCCCTCCAATCGTTGAACCTGTATCGACCAATCCGCTGGAAGAATCGGATGATTCCACCGATCCTCTAGCACAGTAACTGAGGCTTCAAGAGGGCAAAAGTTCTGAGGGCAGAGTGCATGTCCCGTTCCTGGCAGATAGAAAAACTACCCCTTAACGATACAGCCGAGAAGATTAATTTAGCTCTGACCATTTAGGCTAGAACACTACATATCATTCGGTTCCTGGGCGCATCGCCAAATGGCTCGCATCTGGTCCTAATGGACCTGGCGATGGCCATGTCAGGACGTTGAGCGATCGCTAGAATCGTACAAGAATTGATCTCATTCGTTTGTTTGACCTGGAGACTGACGGAAATCAGCAATATCTAACCCATTGCATGTGATGGTACGCGACGACGACAGCCCACGACATGCGATGATCCGATTCATCTAGAATTTGTTTGGAACGTGAGGAACGAACACATCATGTGTGGTCGTATTGTGAGTTATTCCCCCATCGAGACCGTTGCTGCTGAAATGGGTGCCACTGCTGATCTCATCGCAGAAGCCGCCTATCAGCCGTCGTACAACGTTCCGCCGTCTCAGCCATTGTTGATTGCCTGTCCAGTGGGCACTGATACAACTCAAGACCGCCGATTGCTATTCGCATCTTGGGGCCTGTTACCCCATTGGGCAAAAGATCCGTCATTGGCATTCAAAACCTTTAACGCACGGGCAGAAACAGTTGCGGAAAAGCCATCCTTTCGAGGAGCGTTCAAATATCGACGATGCTTGATTCCGGTCAATGGCTATTACGAATGGAAACGAACTGGCAAAACCAAGCAACCCTATTATTTTTCACGAACAGATGAACACCTATTGGCGCTAGCAGGACTATTTGAATTGTGGCGCGACGAACGCTTAACCTGTACTGTCATCACCACCGAGGCAAATGCGATCGCAAAAGACGTTCATCATCGGATGCCCGTGGTGTTGGAGCCAGAACAGTGGCAAGACTGGTTAATGGGAAGTCCGGCTCGAGCTCACGAATTACTGAAGCCGGCATCAGAGGACGTATTGAACAGCTACCCTGTTGACTCAGCAGTCAACACCGTCACAAACGACCGGTCAGACCTCCTGACGCCAGTCGCGCTTGAGTAACGTGACTGAGCAAACGTCTCCAATCCACACTGAAGGCACAGGGTTTTGGGCGCGCGTTGCGCCTGTCTCTTCATAAATTTTGCTAACCGTATCGGCACACTCAAAAAAGGAGTTTGTGGCTGATGACGATGGCTACATCCAACTCGCTAGTCACAGCCACCTTCACAACTGTCCATTCAGACGACATGTCTTGAATAACTGATTAATACGCAGGATGCGATCGCCCCAGCCCATCTCCTGTTCTTCCGACACCCGAATTACGCCTTTTCACACAGGCGGTGACAGCACACGATGTCGCTTCATCGAAACCGCTCCATTTCAAGAACTGCCAGTGTGGGCGATCACCTTCTATTTATCTTTTGGTTCCATACAATCATCCACGGAATTAGTGAATGAAAATCCTCGGGTGCTGACACGCAATGATACCAATTCTTCATCAACCTATCGTCATGTAGTACCGTGCTCAACGCAATTGGCACACAGCGATAGACCGAATCTACCCCATTGCTAATTCACGGATTGTTCTTTCACCCATTGCTTATTTATGACAATTCGTACCCTTGTTGAGACCTATTACAACACACAGGTTCGTGCATTCGCGCAATCGTCTCATTTCCAAAGGCTAGTGTCTGGTCAATTGTCGACTCGCGACATCGATCAATTCATCTTCAACCTATGCCAGGCTCATCTCAAAAGTCCTCAGATTCTGGCATTCCTCTACTCAGTTGCCCCGCCATCAGCAGCAGCGACCCTCCAGCACAACATGCTTGAAGAACTCGGACTGGATGACGAAGGCATCTGTCATCCTGATTTGCTTCGTCAGTTGGCGATCGCCACTGGATTTGATGCCCAACGTCAACAGGCACTGGAAAATGCTGCCCAAGAACAACTCCGAACCCTCTGCACCGATCCACTCATGTTTCTCACCATCAAGGAATTGGGCTTATCCGTTCTACTAGAGGTGACCTGTTTCGAATGGATGCTCTCTCAGTTATCGAGCCACATTGGGCAGGCTCTAAACACCCATCGACAGCTTTCACCCGAAAGCCTGGAGTGGTTTACTCATCATTCAGAGGTCGATATTCGCCATGCTGAAGAAGGGGTCGTCGCCGTGATGGATTATGTCACCTACTACGAAATTGAGGCAGACGAACTCGAAACCATCCTCGACATCACCTTTAGAGAAAATATCTTCATCAAACGCTACTTTGGGTCACTTGCAAATGTGAAAGGAGGCCGCATTGGCCTGGCACAAGAAGCTCATATTTTGGAGTCAGCACGATGAAAATTACGGCTGCTACGCTAATCGCGTTGCGCATTCCCTTTGTTGAAGCATTTACCCACAGTATCCGAGCGCGACGCTATTCAGATTCGATCGTAGTCCGCATTGAGGCAGAAGACGGCACCGTTGGCTATGGCGAAGCCGTTGCCCGCCCTTATGTAACGGGTGAAACCGTAGCTTCTTGCTTGGCATTCATGGCAAACACCCTATGGCCGGCAGTACAGCAACAGGATTACTCGCTTCCCCCGCTGAGTGATACAAATGACGCCGATGAATCGATGTCGATGAATTGGGTACAAGAAATTGCTGCAACGCTCCCGACTCAATCATCATCCATTCAGAACGAACACGATTGCCCAGATGCTGATGAAACCGCTAGTCCGACCGTGGTGGCATGGAACGCTGCACGAGCAGGATGGGAGCTTGCTCTTATTGATTGCTTACTCAAAGCGAGTGAACAATCGCTTTCCTCGATATTGCCTCCCCGGCGATCGCCCATCACCTATAGCGGCGTCATCACCGCAAGCGGAATTGAACAGGCTGTGAAAGTTGCAAAACGGTTCAAGCAGTTTGGTATTCCGCATCTAAAAGTGAAAGTGACCGGAACAGACGATCGCCCCCTAATTGCTGCCATTCGAGAGGCAGTAGGTCCAGACCCATCGCTACGCATTGATGGGAACGGTGCATATACCGTCGAGTCAGCGATCGCCACCTGCGAGAAGTTAGCCGAGTTCAACATCGACAGCGCCGAGCAACTGATTCCGAGAGGTGCTCCAGCAGACTTAGCCGTCGTACAAGCCGCATCTCCAATTCCACAAATGGTTGATGAATCTCTCATTACCCTGGAAGACGCTGATGCATTGATTGAGGCTCGTGCGTGTCAGTGGTTCAATCTACGAATTTCTAAATGTGGCGGACTAGCTCAGACCTTGGCGATCGCTCAGCGTGCCGAGCAGGCTGGCCTTCAACTCCAGGTCGGGTGTCAGGTTGGCGAAACCGCTATTCTATCAGCCGCAGGTCGCCACCTAGCCGCATGGCTACCAGCCGTCGAGTTCGTCGAAGGCTCGTATGGCAAGCTACTGCTCGCTCAAGATGTGAGCCGCTCCCCTATTCACTTTGGTCATCACGGTCATGCCCCTTTACTGACCCAACCCGGTCTCGGCGTCAGCGTCAACGACGACATCCTCAACACCTACGCTCATCAGGTCATTTCTCTGTCCAATTGAGGAACGGTTTTTCTCAACGCTCTACCTCGTTACACGTCATTCCTGCCGCCCCTCAGTCTTTCAATACACTTGCTATTCCTCGGCCCATCATTCCAGGAGACGTTTGTCATGGCCCGACATATTCCATCATTGATTTCACTTGCCGTTCGATGGAATGGGCGATCGCCCACTCAACGATTCGAAGCCGCAGCACGAAATCCTGCCCAGACCCAACAAGCCCTCTTGCGGCATCTTCTATCCCGTCATCAACACACCGCTTTTGGGAAGGAGCACCGCTTCGGTGCAATTCAGACTCCCACAGATTATCAGCGTGCCGTTTCCATCCGAGATTATGAAGGGTTTCGCCCCTACGTACAGCGGATGATTGACGGTGAGTCCAACATCCTAGTCAGCGATCCGGTGCAAATGTTTACGCTCACCAGCGGCACCACTGGAAAGCCCAAATACATCCCTGTTACAGCGATATCTGAAGCTCAAAATACTGCACTCATGCAACAGTGGCTCTGTCGCTTACTTGCAGATCATCCCGACAGCCTCAATGGCGCTTTAGTCGGTGTTGTTAATCCGGCAGTGGAAGGTTATGCGTCTAGCGGCATCCCCTATGGCAGCCTATCTGGACGGATTTATCAGCAAATGCCGCGCCTAGTTCGCCATACCTACGCGGTTCCGTATCCTGTTTTTGAAATCAAGGACTACGATACCCGTTACTGGGCGATCGCCCGATTTGCCCTCGAACGTCAAGTATCTTTCCTTGCCACGCCCAATCCCAGCACCCTCCTTCGACTGGCAACGGTGATGAATGCCAGCGGAGATGAACTAATTCGTGCCATCCACGACGGCACTCTTGGCCTGACCACAGAACAAATTAAACTAGACACAGCTTCAATTCAACAGATTCAGACCCGACTCCGTCCTCAACCTCAACGCGCTAGATATCTGAGTAAGGTATTAGATACCACTGGCATGCTCCAGCCCAAAGATTGCTGGCCTCACCTGAAGGTGATAGGCTGCTGGACTGGAGGTAGCGTCGGGATACAAGCCCAAAGGCTATCCACCGCCTACGGAACAGTGCATCTGCGCGACCTAGGTTATCTTGCCAGTGAAGCTCGGGTGACCTTACCCATCTGCGATCGCACTCCCAGTGGCGTGCTAGACATAACGCTCAACTACTGCGAATTTATTCCAGAAGACTACGAGTTCACCCCTGACGAATCCCTTGATAATGCAAGCCTCCCCATCTATCTCAGCCATGAGCTAGAAGTTGGAAAACGCTACAGCATTCTCCTCACTACCCCAGGTGGACTTTACCGCTATCACATCAACGACATCGTCGAAGTAACCGGGTTTTATCATCAAACACCGATGCTGGCCTTTGCTCGCAAGGGTAAAGACATGAGCAATCTCACCGGAGAAAAGCTCCACGTCAACCAACTATTGATGGCAATGACTCAAATTCAGAAGCGCTTTAATCTGAACATCGGTTCCGCACAATGGATTCCAAATATTGAAGAGATGGCCTATCACGTTTATGTGGAATGGCTCGATCATCGAAGCGATCGCTGGATTCAACAGGTGATGCTCCCCGCATTAGATGACGCACTCGGACAATTGAACATCGAATATGCACAAAAACGTGCCTCACAACGATTACGCCCCCTCTGCCTACATCGAATGCAAAATGGCTGGGCAGAAGCGGTCAAAAAAGAGGCGATCGCCAACGGCAAGCGCGACGTCCAATATAAGTGGAAGGTGCTGTGTACCGATGACACCCCTCATCCGATGCTCAAAAAATTTGAAGACGCCATCATTCACAGCCCCTGTTTCTTTGACCAACTCCCTGCTTAAAAGGATTTCTCAAATTCATTTCTTCGCTATGGATTTGAGATGTTTGCCAAGTTGTGTGCCGGAGAAAAACCAAATCATAAATTCTGGCGGTGCACATCTTTGCGCACCGCCAGAGGGGGCTCGCCAATAGCGCACAGCGCTATTGCTGTCATCGCTGAACCCCACGTCACAAAAATCTACGTAGAATCTCGAATAGGCTCAACTATTTTCATCACATCCACACTATAAGAGCCAGCAAGAGAATTTGGAACTTTTGGTCAACTTTTATTATCATGAGCTTCCTACATTGAAGACTCTATTCTGATGAAATCCTGACACAGCAAGAGTTAAATCCGTTAGAACCCTTGTAAAGGAAATTGCCAGACTCAGAACACTATCAGCCGAACCTCGCCTGGTCGAGCCTCGTCTCCGACATCATCTCAATCAATTTTTTATTCGGAAAGTACCTGTCGGGGTACTTCAAATCTGGAACGAACCTTCTCATACTGACAGCATCACCGAATGGCGATCGCCCTTGCCTCTTGATGAATATCCGTCCCATCAAGGTGCAGGCTGCCATATGCTGATAGCGATCGCTAGCTGCTTTAGGTCCTAATTCCCATTCACAGGTTTTCTATCATGGCTACACTCAAACTGCTCGATATTCGATGCAACGGCTCATGTGCAGACACCCTGAGGCTTCGCCCATATTTCAAAGGATCACCAATGGGTGGTTCTTTTTTCCATGACTGCCCTTCAGGCTGGGAAGATATTCCAGTAAATTATGTGGCTACTATTCATCCTGGAATAAGTGGTTATCTAGAACTGAAATATAAAGGCGATCTTTACCCTAGTGCAACAGCCATCAGCGATGCCTTTGACGATGACCCACCTCAGGTTGATGAGTTTGATCTCCCCGAGGGTTGCAAAGTAAAGATCCGGTGGGTTGTTTTGGCCACATAAACACTTTAGGTGTTCTATATTATCCAGGTAGCCTTAGAGAAAAAATTGTCGTTTACTCAATCGTCCATTTATCTTCTTGGATGCATTCTGTGTATCCGTAAAGGCCATACTCTACCGATAGGTTCGGCTCAGGGCAGCTTTTGGCAGAAGTCAAAACAGGTTGTTCGATCGAAATTAGTCATGTCCCTCTTAGATAGGAGAAGAGATTTGAGTGAAATGCTTGCTTATCACCAGCGATTTACATAAACTTTTGGCGCTGGATGTTTGTAGTGAAAACCATGGGCCGGATAAAAGCAAGATTGGCAGTCACACTTGTAGGACTGGGATTCTGTAGTCTCTTGATGTCTAAGCCTTCATTCGCTCAGATCCAGATTGATGGAACAACGTCTACAACAGTTGGTCGTGAAAGACTCTCCACACATGAGGATTTTTCAAGACAGCTTGTTATCTCTGGTGAGTCAAGATCTAGAAACAATCGCAATCTATTTCACAGCTTTGAGCAATTCAACATTCCGCAACACGCTATCGCACGTTTTGAAACCTCAGGAGCCGAAAATATCCTCGTTCGAGTAACGGGAAATCGACGCTCTCGACTAAGTGGACGGCTTGAAACGGACAACCCAGCCAATTTTTTCTTACTCAATCCAAATGGCATTGTCTTTCGAGATAATGCCCAGATTGACATTGCAGGAACTTTTTTAGCCACAACCGCAGATGAGATTGCGTTTGGCAATCGAGGTGAATTTAGCACAATTGATTCTGATGCAGATACATCACTACTGACCGTTCAGCCCTCCGCACTCCGATTTCTCGGCAATGAACAAGGTTCAATTCGTAATCGAGCAGATTTAAATCTTACTCATTCGATGAATTCATCGTTTATCTTGATCGGCAACGTCATTCGACTCAACGAAAACACTTCAAATATCGATGAAGGTAACATACGAATATCAAATAGTCATCTTCAATTAGCTGCTGTAGCAGGCATTGGTGATGTTGAATATGACGCTGATACTCAGACTGTGAATATACCCGAGGCACTGCGCCGAGGTAGAGTCTTGCTCGGAGATATTCTTATCGATGTGGGCACTGGTCAACTTAGCATTGATGCAGGGCTCATCCAAGGTGTTTCTACAACACTACAGAACTCGCGCGACGGCGAAGGTGACCTTAATCTAAGAGCAACCAATGCCATTGCATTCACTGAAGGCAGCATTATTAGTTTTTTTTCAGGGAATATCTTTATCGAATCAGATAATGCGATTCAACTCAACGCCAGTCGTATCTCCAGCTCAGAAACGGAAGACGCAAGTAGTGGCAACATCCTTTTCCGTTCCAAAACTTTTACAGCGTCTGACAGTAGTAGTGTTACTGCAAGCACCAACTCAACAGAAAATGCTGGAGAAATTATCCTCAATATCAGTGAGGTGCTTCAAATAACTAACAACAGCCGAATTGAAAGCAGCGCAGCGCTTCCCATTCACCAAACCCTAGTAGGGCGTGCAGGCAATATTACGATTCGGACACCGCTGTTACGGCTCCAGAATGATGCAGAAATATCAACGTCAGCCTTTGGAGCCATGGGACGGGCAGGAGACATCACAATTCAAGCAGAAACATTAAGTTTGAACGAAGATTCAAAAATATCGGCTGGATTAGCTAGTGGACTTATTGGCGGTAGCGTCACTTTAAGAGACTTAGAGCTTCTGCTACTCCAAAATGGAAGCACGCTTTCTGCCGAGGCCCTAGCCAACGGAGATGGGGGAAATCTGAACATTGATGCTGACCTCATCGTGGCAATCCCTGATCAAAACAATGATCTTGTGGCAAATGCGTTTGAAGGGCGGGGCGGCAACATCAACATTACAACCCAAGGACTATTTGGTCTCGACGTTCGACCGAGGGATGCAGGAGAAATCACAAACGATATTGATGCGAGTTCTCAATTTGGGGTCGATGGCGTTGTGTCGATCAACCGATTAGAGGTTGATCCAAGCCAGAGTTTATCTGACTTACCTGATGAGGTCGTTAACGTAGCGGCTCTAATTGACAATAGCTTTTGTCAGGCATTAGGGATTAGTGAATTCGTTAACGTGGGTGATGGCGGCATTCCTCCATCACAGGCCCAGCAATTAAGCAGTGATGCCACATGGGAAGACTGGCGAATCGCATCTGTGCCTGAGAGTCCCACCGTTGTTTCCTCAGATGACAAAGTTGCGATATCTGACAGTGCTGCCTCACTAAATGAACCGGTTCCACCTCCAATGATGGTTGAAGCCGTTGGTTGGGTTGTAAAAGATGACGGGGCAATTGAGTTGGTCTCACCCGAACCTCAATACGCAACCCCAGTCCAAATCCGCCATGCTTCAGCCTGCCGCTAATCTATAAGATGTGAATGCGCATGGCGATCCAAAATCCCGATTTCTTTGTAATCTTTGCTAAGTCGTACATCACATCAATTCTTTCAAAAACCAGCTAGGGATGGGAAGCATACATGGCTTTGAGTAAGTCAAGGAATGCGAACGCCGCAGGTGTGAGCAGCGCATCTTTCAGAATGGCAACCTGTACTGTGCGAAACACCGGCACTGGAAGACTATAAACTTTGACACCTTTTGGCGTCGGCTCAGTTGCAAGTCGAGGACTGATGGTTGCACCGAGGCCCTTCGCCACCATGTTGACAATCGTCGCATCAGAACGCACGTGATATTTCGGCGTTAGCGTAATCCCGTACTGCGCGCAGTGCTCGTATACGATCGCATCACACAGGTCCCCTTCAGGAGCCATCACCAGGGGATAAGCCTTCAAATCATCCCATCGAATCGATTCGCCCTCTGCTTCAAACTCAGGAGGAAACAGCATCACAAAATCATCCTGCATGAGATTCCAGGTTTCAAAGTCACTATCGACGCCATCGATCGCCATCGTCTGAGGTGATGTCAGCTTACTTGTGGCTTCATACGTCACGGCTAGGTCTACCCGTCCATGACGTAAATCTCGTTCAGCATTGGGACCATCATCATGTTCAGCAATGTGCACGGCGATCGCCGGGTAACGCTGACAAAATTCTGCGATCACCTCTGGCAAGACATGAGACGCAGCACTACGAAACGACGAAATCCGCACATAGCCCCCTTCCAATCCCTTCGCCAAATTTGCCTGTTTCACGATGTCGTCGAGTAGATGAGCAACACACCGTGCCCGTTCGACGATCTGTTCTCCCACCGGAGTTAGATGTGCGCCTCGGCGTCCTCGCGACAGCAATACGACTCCAAGTTCTTCTTCCAAACAGGCGATCGCATAGCTAACAGCAGATTGAGACATTTGTAAATTAAGAGCCGCTTCACTGAAGCTACCAGCATCAGCGATCGCAATCAGCGCTTGTAAGTGCGATAGTTTTGGATGATTTTGGCTACCTGATCCCATGACACGTGCCTCAGCATTGAGCAAATTTCTGAACTTAGAGCAATAGAACTGCTGCGTTTTCGTGGATGATGGCAGGCATATTCATCACCGTTCAAAGCCATAGCTGAGGATATAAAACACCTGCACAAGTCTGGAGCAATTTGAATTGTCCCCAACCTTATCAATCGACGGTTAGATTCTTCTATCGAATTTACTGATAAGAGCGATTCATTAAATCAGTTGTTACAAAGCGTGAGGCCATCTACTGTGGACGATGTTCATGATGCAACAACATTTGACATAACAGGTTTCTATGGTTCTTGCTCCCTCTTCCCAAAAAACAGCGATTCAACGAAGGGGAATGCTGTCTTTGCTGCTGACGACCCTTATCTTTGGAACGTCGTTTCCAATTCTCAAAGACACCATTGGCAGTCTGTCGCCTCCTGTGTTGATTACGGTCCGCTACGCCATCGCAGCGATCGCCGTATTGCCATGGCTAAAAGGCCTTAACCTACGACTCGTCAGAGATGGCGCCCTGCTGGGAAGCATTTTATTTGCAGAAACTAATTTCGCCCTGACAGGAATGGCAACGATCTCTGCCAATCGAGCCGCCTTCATCATCGGATTGAATGTGATTTTAGTCCCAGTGCTTGGAGTGCTCCTTGGAAGACAAATCCCTCGACAGGTGTTGCTTGCCGCTGGATTGGCCGTAATCGGCGTTAGTGCCATGTCTTGGGATGGCGGTGGCATTGGTATTGGAGATGTCTTCACATTTGTTTCCGCCGTTGGCATCGCCACATACGTCATTCTGCTAGAGGCGATCGCTCCTCGGCACCCCTCTCTTTCTCTAGCGGCTGTTCAAATCTGGACAATGCTAGCGCTCGGAATCGCTTGGGCATTACCAAATCTAACCGACCAATGGTCCATGGTCGGCGATCACTTACCGGCCCTGATCTATCTCGGCATCGTTGTCACGATTGGACCGTTGTGGGGCCAGGCCATCGGACAGCGCTCAGTTCCAGCACACGAAGCAGCTCTAATTTATACCTTAGAACCGGTGTTTGCGACGCTGTTTTCATTTTGGCTGTTGGGTGAGAAACTCGGCCTGAATGGAGCAATTGGAGCAGCCTGCATCCTCACTGCCACGGTTATCAGCCAATATCAGCGTCGACGGCGAGTTGACTCATAGCTCCTTTCAACTGTCACACTTTGGAAGTTAGTTTTGAAGTAGATTGGTCATCACTACGAACTCGAACTCAATCGATCTAATCTCAGCTGATGGGGAACAAGCAGCGTGTTAAAGGCGAGCAGCACAACACCAAACGTTCCGAGTGCCGTTCCCGATGCAATCATAAACATGAGAATAATTTGATAGCGCACAGCATCGATGGGGTTAGCCCCAGCCAAAATTTGCCCAGTCATCATGCCAGGTAAGCTAACCAGTCCTACAACCATCATTGAATTCACAATCGGTATCATGCCCGTGCGAATAGCATCACGCATCTGCTGATGAACGGCCTCCCATCGAGTCGCACCAAGGGTAAGTAAGGTTTCAATCTGTGGCTGTTGGTCAATCAGATTGGTCATAAACCGATCAAGGCCAAGCGAAATACCATTCAGCGTATTGCCTAGAATCATGCCGAGCAACGGGATGAGATATTGAGGGTCATACCAAGGGTCAACCCGGACAATACCGATGAGCGAAATGCCAGTGATGAACCCTGCTGTCGCCAAAATCGACAGCAAACTATCCCAATACATACCGCTGAAGCGTCGCTGAGTTCGATTGATAGACGCCGATGCTGCGATCGCCGTCATTCCCAGAGCGATCGCCAATACGATAAAGGGATTATCTTGGCCAAACAACCATTCCAGCACAAAACCAATGAGCAATAACTGAACAACGGTACGGAGTGTCGCGATACAGAGCGATCGCTCTAACCCGAGCTTTAATACGATTGAAAGCACGAGATTCACTAAAATCAGCAACGCAGCCAGCGCGAGTTGTCCATACCCCAACACAATGTAATCTTGCATCACACACTCCCCTTTACCTGATTCCCTAAAAGCTTAATTTGTCGGTTAGTAACTCGCTGAATTTGCTGAGGGTCGTGGCTAGTCCACAAACACGCTCGATTGGCAGCTCCCCCCATCCATTGATTGATGAGTTCTTCAACCTGTTGAGTCGTATCTGGATCAAGTGATGCTGTAGGCTCATCAAGAAGTAAGACTTGAGGCTCAAGCTGCAAAGCACGCAGCAAAGCAAGAATCTGACTTTCTCCTCCAGAGAGCTGACGCACGGAGCGAGTCAGAAAGTCTTCAGAACGGTTCAAGGTATTGAGATAATGCAGAATAGGCGATCGCTCATAGACACCAGTCTGAACCTTAAGCGTGAACACGTGCTTGAGATTATCTTCCACCGTGCCATCAAACACAGCTGGACGTTGAGGGAGGTAAATGACCTGAGTTCGATAGCGCGTAATGGAGCTTCGATTCAGTGGACGAAGGACGTCCTGACCAGACGAGTCATCACCAAAACAAATCGCTCCTTCCTGAATCGAATCAAGAAGCACCAAAGTTCGAAGCAGTAAAGTTTTCCCTGACCCCGAAGGACCAATCAACCCAACCCGGTCCTCCGGATATAACTCAAAGTTAAGGTCCCTCCACAACCAACGATTATTCAATCGGCGTCCTAAACCTTTTGCAATTAGGATAGGTGACGTCATACAGATTAAAAATTGAACGAGATCATACCAACATTACCGTGATGGCACCTCACTCGCTAAACGAATAGTCGCGAAAATCTGCTTGCTCGTTACCTTTTAAGAAGAGAACTGAAGGAGTATCGCCCTGCTGAATCAGTTCTAACCAGACAAATTTTCGGCTCTTAATGAAATCTTGCAACGGAGCCTCATCTCCATTCATGGCTGCGATCGCAGCCTCTTCACGACGCCTTGCAATAAATAGTCGCTCAAACTCAAGCTCATCTCCGCCAACCTCAATAGGTCCTGTTCGACCATCGTAGAACCACAACGCATCATCATCTGATGGGTCAGGCAAATAGAGAATAACCGACCAGATTAATTCTGAGCGTTGAATGGTTTCAATGACTTGTTTGAGTTCATCAGACACAACTGGCGCATCCAAACTAGTCGGCAGTGAGCGTGCAATTTTAGATGAAAATCGTTGAGTTTGTTGCTCAGTTAGTTGACGAAAAACCGACTGCCGGTGCTGTTGAACATTCGCATTCGCAAGACTGAGGAGAACTAATAAGCCAATGAGCGCAGCAATTCCAACCAAACCACGCGTCGCATAGTAGCTAAATTTAGGTAACGGCGGAAGCGATCGCTCCTCAGACGTCGCGCGCATAATCTCTACAATTTCCAAGATGCCCAACACAAAGCTCAACGCAATGCCAGCGACCGCCAGTACAAGACACGAAAAAAAGATTCCATATAGAAACTCTTCAACCCGCTGGCTAAAAATATCCCATCCCAAGAAAGTATCGAATAATCCAACAATTAGAAGTACAGCGCCAGCAACGAGGAGAATCGCTGTTGAGCGAATGACAAGTCTAAGCATCGTATAAGTTTCCTAATTTGCGTCTGATTTGCTGATAAGCAGCAGCTAATTTTCACCAGAGCCATACCCATTTCCCGATATGATTGCACTGACTGTTGATGCAGAAATCATCCTCCGAGCAGGCGCCACATCAATCAAATCACGCACCAATAGAACTGACGCGATTGAACGGTTTAGGGCATCGGATGGAATGCATAAGTCTGCTCAATTCGAAAAATAAGCATCGCGTACTAATGCGATACTCAATTCATCAATAAGACAATCAGCCTTTATTCTCGTGAAAGCTTAAAGAGACGAAGCTGTCACGAAAACCTGATGACATCTCTCAAAATCCAGATCGGATGGGAGGGAGGGAGGTTACCCTCGTTGCTGCTTACCATCATTCACCATCACCAGTTCCGTTAGGCCAAGAAGGCAAGTCATTTGGCGTTCGCCTAGGAACTGGCTGATACTCGGTGGCCTAGCTCAAATGGCTAAAGCTATAAATGCAGAAATTTGAATGAATCCTCTTTCAATTGAAGCCAGGATAACCGTCAAACCATACCCAGGTGACACAAAACTTATATTCTATCTAACAGGCAATTTTCACTTCAGCACACGATGACCAATATCGCGGCGATGGTAGCTGTTCTCAAACTGAATAGCATCAACAGCTTTATAAGCTTGGGCGATCGCCACCTCAAAGGTATCACCCAGTGAAGTCACACCTAAGACTCGGCCTCCATCCGTTACGATATCGTCTCCGGTTAGCTTTGTTCCAGCATGAAAAACAACAGCCCCTTGTTCATTAGCAACCTCAAATCCAGAAATCTTAAATCCCCGTTGATATGCACCTGGATATCCTCCTGATGCCATCACCACACAGGCAGCAGCAGCATCCTTCCAGGGAATGGGCGGCAGCTCAGCAAGGGTTTGTTGAGTGCAAGCTAACAACAACTGATCGAACGGCATATCCAAAAGTGGCAATACAACCTGAATTTCTGGATCACCAAATCGACAATTAAATTCAATGACCTTCGGTTCACCCTCTGGCGTAATGATCAACCCTGCATATAATACGCCTCGGTAATCGATGCTTTGACGCTGCAACGCGTGGAGGGTAGGTTCAAGGATTTCCGTTTGTACCCTGTTGAGTAGCGTTGATGGCAAGATCGGCGTCGGGGCATAGGCTCCCATTCCCCCCGTATTCGCTCCAACATCACCTTCCCCAATCGTCTTGTGATCTTGAGCAGGCAATAGTGCACGAATCGTTTGACCATCAGTAACAGCAAGTACAGAAACCTCTTGTCCAGTCAAGTACTCCTCAATGACGAGTCGCTGTCCTGCATCGCCAAATCGACCACTAAACGCAGCCTTGATCGCTGACAATGCCTCATCAACCGTTTGTGCAACCGTTACACCTTTACCTGAAGCTAGTCCATCGGCTTTCACAACAATCGGTGCGCCATGGGTCCGAACATAGTCAACTGCCGATTCAGCATCCTCAAATACAGCAGCTTTTGCAGTCGGAATACCCGATGATTCCATCAGCTGCTTTGCCCATGCCTTACTAGACTCAATCTGAGCCCCAGCTTGAGTTGGGCCGAATATCTCAAATCCTTTACCTTGAAGCGAATCAGTAATACCAGCAGCAAGCGGCGCTTCTGGGCCCACAACAATGAGTGAAGCGTTATTGACTAAGGCAAATCGTTCGATGCCTTCAAAATCAGTAATTCCCATTGCGATGTTGCTGCATTTGGGAGTGCGAGCTGTCCCACCGTTACCAGGAATGCAATACACATGAGTGATTTGGTCAGATTGTGAAAGCTTCCAGGCGATCGCATGTTCTCGTCCACCATTTCCCACAACTAACGCTCTCACGCTTTCCTCCGAACTCTATGCGTCTGACGATAATGGACCACTCAACTAGAAACCTTTAAAGACTACCGAGTTGAATCTCAAGTTAACCACATTACTCCTAAAAAGCAGTGCAACTGGCTTCAAAGTGCTCTTCATTATGTCACGTTTGTGGAACCATCACTCAAGCAGAGAAGAATTCTGTAAAATCAATCTGTTCAACCTACACTCTATCTTCATGTCTGAGTCCACTCATCGAGTCTGCATTATCTTGGGAACTCGACCGGAAGCAATTAAGCTTGCTCCAGTCATTCAAACCTTTCAGGCGTCTTCCACCATTGAGACACGGGTGATATTGACTGGCCAACACCGAGAAATGGTCGCCCAAGTGATGAATCTCTTCCAAATTGAAGCAGATGAAGATTTGGACATTATGCAGCCCAAGCAGACGCTGACAGACATCACCTGTCGAAGCCTACAAGGACTTCAATCACTCTTCCAATCCTTGAATCCCAATCTCGTCATCGTCCAAGGAGATACGACAACTGCCTTTGCAGCCGCGATCGCCGCTTTCTATCACAAAATTCCTGTCGGTCATGTTGAAGCAGGGTTGAGAACAGATGATTTGTTCAACCCCTATCCAGAGGAAGCCAACCGTCGCCTGATTTCTCAAATCGCGCAACTTCACTTCGCCCCCACACCCAAGGCAGTTGAAAACTTAAAAGCGTCAGATACGGTCGGAGCCATTCACCAAACCGGAAATACGGTCATTGATGCCCTATTATCAGTCGCCAACCAACAACCAGATTGTCCAATTGATGGCCTAGAGTGGAGCAAGTATCGAGTCTTGCTATCCACTGTTCATCGCCGAGAAAATTGGGGTGAACCGCTAGAACGTATTGCACGAAGTTTTCTAGACATCTTAGAAACCTTTCCAGATACAGCCTTATTGCTACCGCTCCACCGCAACCCGACGGTTCGAGAACCGCTAAAAGCGATCCTTGAGAGTCATCCCCGCACATTTCTAACCGAACCCTTAGATTATGGTGAACTCGTTGGCGCAATTCAGCGATCGCATCTCTTGCTGACAGACTCTGGGGGACTCCAGGAAGAAGCACCAAGCCTCGGCAAGCCTGTACTGGTACTACGAGACACAACCGAGCGACCAGAAGCGATCGCCGCAGGCACGGCCAAACTTGTCGGCACACAGTCAGATACCATCGTTGCTGAAGCATCAGCTCTGCTCAGCAATCCTGAAGCCTACAATGCAATGGCAACGGCCGTGAACCCATTCGGTGACGGTCACGCTTCAGAACGAATTTTGGCGATCGCTACAAACTATCTTTCAGAAGTGAAGTAACAAGCTAAGCCCAATATGGTCACGAGGGCGCGTCATCAATTAATACTAGAAACCTTATGGTGTGAGCATTACCGCGCCCGTCCTATTGTTCTGAGCTAGGAGCTGAAACCCTCGCTACCAAATATCGTGTAGCTAAATGATGACAGTCCCTAGTCTGGGGGGAGTTCCACATCAGGCAGTTCAGGGTTTTCAAGCAGTTGTTCTTTCGACTTCTTCAGTTCTTTCCAAAGTCCTTTGATTTGAGCATACGCCTCAAAAGAGCCAACCTTGCCCCCGGTTTCGAGTGCACAGATGACCCCAACACGCTGAGCAAATTCCTGTAAATTCGCATCAAATGCTAGTTTTTCAGGCGTAAAATCACCTCGATATCGAGCACGAGGATAGAAAAAATCATCTTTTTGGGGATCTTGGCGATCGCCTTCACCCTGCTTTGGAGCATCAGCCACGTCCCACCTCATGTTTTCATAAACGCTATCAACGAACTCAAGGCTTACCCATGATGCCGCATCACTCAATACATGAGTCTTGAGAACTTTTTCTATAGTAATCTGTAAGCTGTTGAGATCATCTCAGAAGTTATGTGGTGTTGGAGATATGGCCACTGCACCATCCATAGCTACACTCAACTTGATAGAAATGTGATTCTACATTTCTTTTGAAAAACCTACCCACAACTAAGACGTTTCCACAGCACTAGGCACTCCTGATAGGAATCCTAAGCAGGAGACTTCACAAAATACTACATCTTGAGTTGAGAACTGATGAGTCCTAGCATCAGTTCTCGTATTGAACATAATCAAACCGATTGTCATCGTATTGCCCCAACCAGAGGCTTGACTCAGCCATCTCGTTGCGAATAGGATAAATGACACGGTGAATAGTCTTTACTGTCTTCATGCAGCAGCGCAACTCACTACAACCCAATGGCCAACTTCTTGGCATGCTGCTCCTGCGCCTTTGGCGCAGATAATTTTGACATAAATTTTTTTGGACATAGTGTTACTTCTTCTTCGGTGTTTCAGGCATGCTGTCAGTTTGGCGTATGCACACCCCTGAGCTAACTGATGAGAATCAAAGCTTGAGTTCAACCTCCCAAACGACTTAACTCAAACAGCGCTAAGCACTTGAGAAACTTTGAAGTGAACGCAGCTTAGAGGTTCAATATCTGCTGCGATTGCGAATGACAACCGTCATGAGCTATGGCGAGCAGATGCCATGGTTCCCGCGTATATTTGGAAATTTTTTGGAGAATATTATGACTCTATCTCTCTCCCTAAAGCAAAACCAACGACTTCTCATGGGGTGTCAGGGCCAAAACATGCGGCACCTTGGCAACCCCATAGATTCCATCCAAGTAGTGATGAGCATCATCTGCTCTCACTTCAATCGCCTATGGTTCGCTGCAATTTATCCCTTCCATAGACGTAAACGAAAACCTAATTGAAATTTTGCACCAAGAATTCACATTATGCTGTCTAATCCATCCGCTAAATACCGTCCCTTTCATCCCATACGCTTGAGCGATCGCACGTGGCCTTCCAAAACCATCACTCATCCACCCACTTGGCTTAGCACCGATTTACGAGATGGCAATCAAGCCTTGATCGAACCCATGAATCGTCATCGTAAGCTGGAGATGTTCGATTTATTAGTTTCAATCGGATTTAAGGAAATCGAGGTAGCTTTTCCATCGGCATCACAAACTGATTTTGATTTCGTTCGAGACCTGATTGAAGTCGATCGCATTCCAGACGATGTCACCATTCAAGTTCTAACTCAAGCACGCGAGCACCTGATTCGACGTACGTTTGAATCGTTAAAAGGTGCAAAACGAGCAATCGTTCATGTCTACAATGCAACGTCCCCTGTCTTCCGGCAGACTGTGTTCAATCTCGATCGGGCAGAAACCATTCAGCTTGCAGTAAATGCAGCCCAGCTAACTCGAACATTAGCAAACGAACAACCTGAAACAGAATGGTACTTTCAGTATTCACCAGAGACATTCACCGCAACTGAGCTTGACTTTGCCAAAGACATCTGTGATGCCGTCTTAGACGTATGGCAACCGACACCTGACCATAAGGCCATTATTAATTTGCCTGCTACAGTCGAAGTTTCAACCCCAAATGGCTTTGCCGATCAGGTGGAATGGATGCATCGCCACCTGAACCATCGGGAGAACATCGTCCTTAGTGTTCACACGCACAATGACCGAGGTTGTGCGATCGCCGCTGCTGAACTCGCACAGCTTGCTGGCGCTGATCGAGTTGAAGGATGTCTCTTTGGCAACGGCGAACGAACCGGAAATGTCGATTTAGTAACATTGGCTCTCAATCTTTATACCCAGGGCATTCATCCGGGTCTTGACTTTTCACATATCAACACAGTCGCTCGCATCGTCGAGGATTGTACACAGCTTCCAATCCATCCACGCCATCCCTACGTCGGTGATTTAGTCTTCACAGCTTTTGCTGGTTCCCACCAAGATGCAATCAAAAAAGGGTTTGACGCCCACAAACCAGATGGAATCTGGAAAATTCCTTATTTGCCGATCGATCCTGCTGATGTTGGACGGACCTACGAATCGGTAATTCGAGTCAATAGTCAGTCCGGTAAAGGTGGTATGACATTCCTATTGGAACGTGACTATGGACTTGCAATGCCCCGTCGAATGCAGATTGAATTTAGCCAAGTCGTGCAACAGGTAATGGACAAATGTGGAACAGAGCTAACTTCACAGCAGCTCTGGGAGCTCTTTCAACATGAATATCTACAGCATCAATCACCATTGGTTTACAGTAGTCATCAGCTATCAGATAGTGGCAACGCACAGGACGATCAACAAATCACAGCTACAATTCAGTTCAATGCACAAACCCTGTCTATTGCAGGATGTGGAAACGGTCCTATTGATGCCTTTCTCAATGCCCTCGACTTGAGCGTTCAAGTTCATCATTACGAAGAGCGATCGCTCTCCCATGGCAGCAATGCAGCGGCGATCGCATTTATCGAACTATCCAGTGATTTGATTGCCAATTCTATCTATGGAGCTGGAATTCACGAAAACATTGTTACCGCATCACTGATGGCGATTCTCAGTGCTCTGAATCGTGCCATGAAGCAAGGCGATAGATTTAATCAACGCCAGTTACTCCAGCGCTTTGAAGGAGAATTCCTCGCCAGAACAATAAACAGCTAAGAATCTCTAAAATTAAGGACCGCCTTCTCAACAAGTGAGAGAAGGCGGTCCTTGAATATCAGACTGGCACCGAGCTATTTTTCCGTGGGGCTACCCCCAGAGTATCTTCGCCGCTGCAGCGTTTCACAACTGAGTTCGAGATGGGTCAGAGTGGTTCCACCGCGCCATAGGCACCAGAAGGAATGAGAAGGGTAGAACCCAGAGAACTGCATAGAGAGAGTAGAAGAATGAAAGTTGATTAGCGGTAGAGAAGGATGGTCAAGCCCTCGGTCTGTTAGTACTCCTCGACTTCATATGTTGCCACACTTCCATCTAGAGCCTATTAACGGGTCGTCTTCCCGTGACCTTACTGGGTTAACCCCATGAGAGCACTCATCTTGAGGTGGGCTTCCCACTTAGATGCTTTCA
>JBCBLF010000439.1:0-1314 GCA_038520475.1 Cyanobacteria bacterium J06627_8 | reverse complement strand
TCTCAAAGAAAATTGTATTTCCAGCACCAAAATACATGGGCTATTTCTCCTGAAATGATTCAAGAGAAATGTTCCTTCTAGAAAAATGTGGCCTGCGATAGTGATTGCTCAGTCCATTCATACAGCCAATTCACTTTAGCTGTGCCACCACCATCTTGGTTTAGGTCATACTGCACGCTCGCCGTGTTGAACAGGATGCCTTTGAAGGCATTCGTTAGTGTCTGCGTGGCAATTGTGGTCGTATACCCGGTGCGCCATAGGCTTCGCATCGGCTCATCCACGAGATACTCGATCCATCGGGTGGCTTCTCGAACGAGTTCATCTTCTGTCGTTTGTTGAATGGTTGCCCTGAGACTAAAGCGCCATCGCTTTTTGATATTAATCGCAAGATTTTCAGTTTGATTGGTTAATCCAACAATAGCGATCGCCCCTTTTGGAGCTCCGGGTGCAACGATATCGCCATAGAACATCCAATCATCGATGTCAGTCGTGGCGACTAGATATTCAGCCAACGCAGGGACCAAGATTTCAGCGGGTTGTTGTTGGGGCATGTTAGTCGAGGGTGATGTCGTTGATTCGGGCAATGATGCGCTCGCGTGTTTCTTGAATGAGGGGTGATTTGTCCACCGTTTCACGCGGCTGAATACGAAGGATATTGTCTTTCCTCTTGTAGCGTTCCGTTCCCTCACGGGCGATTTTCCGACGAATCAAAAAGGTTGCTCGACGGCGTTCTTCTTCGCTTCCACCCACTTTTGTTCTGACCCATGCTTCAACGGGTTCAACCGGGGGAAACTTGCCAGGGCCACGGCCGACGATTCGAGAGTACGCATTATCCGCCGTATTTATGACAGCGACTCGAATATCACCGACCTGACGCCGAGCAGGAATGACATCCCATGCCGCCTTCAATTCACCGGTTGCACCGACCGGTGATGCTTGCTGAAGTCTGTCGGCCAACTCCAATGCTTCATCGTCGTAAATAGTGCGCGATCGCCGCACGAAGTCATCCACCAATGATGGTGAAGAGGTTCTAACCTGTAGCCGAACGTCAGGGATTGGCATTAGTTCTGTACCTGAAAGTAAATTGAGTAAAAGTGCCCCATCGTTCCAAGTTCTTTTTTCAGAATCTTGACCCGTTCTTTCGTGGTTCCATCATCTTTTGAAAACCACCACTGGTTATTTGTCGATGGCTCTACATCAACAATCAACGTTGCTCGATAGGTCTCAGCCGTGATACTGACATCTTCCAGGATGGCGAGCTCTCCGACGTTCCGAAGAGTAAAAATGACGATGGCAGTAATCCGTTCATTTTTA
>JBCBLF010000438.1:0-1403 GCA_038520475.1 Cyanobacteria bacterium J06627_8 | reverse complement strand
CGTGCAATAGGGTTAGCGGTTGGTCACACCGCATTTCATCAAACACCAAAGTCCCTTTTGAACCCACAATGCATAATCGTCTCTGCTTATCTGGATTGGACCAGCAGAGGTGTAGGTTAGCCTGAAATCCGCTGGGATAGGTCAGCGTTGCCCACACCACATCAGACAATCCGCCTGGGAAAAGCGGTGGAGCCGTCGATTCTGGCTGAAGCCAACTCTTTCCAACGGCTTGAGCTTGACAGGGGCGATCGCCCAACCAGTGGTTAAAAATTGAAATGTCGTGAATGGCTAAGTCCCAGAGTGCGTCCACATCGGGGCGAACTGGCCCAAAATGGGTCCGACTGGCATAGCCATAGTGAAGTGAACCGAGTTGATTGTCCTGCAATACAGTGCGTCCGGCACCAACAAGAGGATGAAAAAGATAGGTGTGGTCAACCACTAGGCATCGCTCTTTTTGCTGCGCCAGCGTGCAGAGATCTTCAGCGTCTTGAATCGATAAGGTAATGGGTTTCTCGACCAACACATGACAGTTGCGCTCCAAAGCTGCCCGAATCAATGTCGTATGTGTTGACGCTGGGGTCACAATGATGACGGCTTCAACCTCGGGTGTGGCGATCGCCGCTTGCCATTGATTGGTAATGATTAAGTCGGGTGGCAGATTGAATCGTTCAGCAGCACGTTGGAGATGATCGGGGGAGGTGTCGGCGATCGCCTTGACCTCTGCATAGGGATGTTCTATAAAATTGCGAAGTAAGTGAGTGCCCCAGCGACCAACTCCTAAAATAGCAATGCCGACCGATCGCTTTGCCATACCACACTCCACCGCGCGCTGCATTGGGTTCAACTGTAGAGTGCCCGCTATTGAGCGATCGTAAAACCAGTACGTATAGCTTTAGCTATTTAAGCTAGGACGCCCAGTATCACTCGGTCTTTGGCATATCGCCAAATGGCTTACCGTCTGGCCCTAACAAAATTAGCGCCGGCCATACATCCACAACCAAAAGAGGGAAATGACCGTTTGCCCTCACAGATAGCCCCAAGGCTAGAGGAGTCGTATGGTCACTCTGTCGATGCGGAGAGATTGAGTTCGTCTTGAAGTGCTCGGTATGCAACTCTTGCAGCAACTTGTTCAGCTGCCTTTTTAGACTGCCCTTTTCCACTGCCCCAGCACTGCCCCAATAGCCACACCTCAGCTTCAAATCGTTCGCGATCGCCGTGAGTCTGCCCGATTTCCGTGGTGCGATATTCCGGAAGCTGCTGATAATGTTCTTGTGTGAGTCCCTGCAATGCCCCTTTATAGTTTTGGTAGGCTGGGTCATTGCGAATAGAATCGGCGTGAGTCGTTAAATGGGTATCTCAGCACACGTGATTTTTCCCTCATTCGGACCTGGCTCGATACCCAT
>JBCBLF010000437.1:0-1460 GCA_038520475.1 Cyanobacteria bacterium J06627_8 | reverse complement strand
ACGGCGAGCCATTTGGCGATGCGCCAAGGACCCGAATAATACTTGGTGTCCTAGCCTAAATGGCTAAAGCTATATGTAAGGTTCTGGGCTTTAGAAACGGTTTTTCGCGGGTGTAGCCTGCGAAAAACCATTCAACTGCGTAAGCTCTATTCAAACTGGACATCGATTTTGATAGGCATGCCAGGTCAAGGGCAATAGGCAGCAAGTGGCGATCGCTACGGCAATACTGCCTGTCAGGGGACTGACCAGCATCAGAGCAAAACTACTTGCCCAAGCTGTGAGTGCATAAATGAGGAGAACCGTCATTCGATGTGGAATGCCGATAGAAAGGAGTCGATGATGGAGATGTCGGCGATCAGCTTTGAAGGGAGATTGTCCATGCCAAAGCCGCACAACGATCACGGCGGACATATCTGCTAATGGAACGGCCAGCACTAGCATCGGAAGGGCGATCGCGGTTGCAGTTGCTGTTTTCGTTAATCCAATGATGCTGACACTGGCTAATAAAAATCCAATGAGGTAAGAGCCACCGTCGCCCATGAAAATCGTCGCCGGATTGAAGTTGTAGTAAAGAAAACCAACGAGGCTACCAATCAGGGGCAACAGCATCATCACCATAAAGGGCTGACCCGTTTGGAGGCTAATGATGAGCATTACAGTTGCTGTGATACTCGACACGCCAGCCGCTAGACCATCGAGACCATCAATCCAGTTGATGGCGTTGACGACTCCGGTTAGCCACAGAATGGTGATTGGCAAGCTCAACCAATCAAGCTGAATGATGCCGACGTTGGGAATGGAAATGAAGTCAATGCGAATGTCTAGAGCCCACACCATTAAGGCGATCGCACTTTGCATCCATAGTCGATGAAATGCAGACAAGCTAAAGAGGTCATCGGTCAGCCCAATGATAAAAAAGCTTGCTCCTCCGGCAATGATGCCCCACAAAGGAGTCGGTAGCTCAGTAAACGGAATCGACTGACTCCACAAGCTTGTACAAAATCCTATGAACGTTCCAAGGGCGATCGCAATACCTCCCAGTCGAACCATCGGCCGTTGATGAACCTTTCGATGGGACGGATGATCGACCTGATTCCACCGTCGAGCGATTCGATTAATAAATGGAATGGATAGTAAAACGACGATAGCAGCACATAACGGAGCCAAAACAACTAGAGCCGAGATAGATGGAGACGGAATAGATGGAGACGAATGCAGAAGCTGCGTAAACAAAAGAGCGTTGAAACGGATGCCTAAAAAGGATGGCATGATGTCGAGTGTGCGGAGTGATATGACTGATGGATGGACAAAGCAGGATTGTAGGCACCCTCAGCGGTCATAGCAAATGCATACAGACTAGGATGTGTGTTTCAGGAACAGCGCAGCTTTCCTGCCAACATTGGTTTATAGCTGTCGCCAGTTCCGTTAGGACAAGACGGCGAGCCATTTGGCGATGCGCC
>JBCBLF010000436.1:0-1471 GCA_038520475.1 Cyanobacteria bacterium J06627_8 | reverse complement strand
GCAGAACTTACGCATTTCATATAGAGCCTTAAGTTCTGGGAATGTTTTTTCGCGGGCGCAGCACGCGAAAAAACGTTCAACTACGTAAGTCTTAGGTAGAATGAGCACATTTTAGTGAGGGATGGTGCTTCAACCTGTTGCCTCCCTTGCACGATAGATATCGAGGCTTTACATCAGTCCTGTGATGCCATGAAGCACAATAGATAGTGTGAATTCACCGTGCATCGTCCTGGACCTCGAAACTGTTTATTTTTTTAAGTCACTCAATCATGCGCGATAGCATTGAACGCCTCAAAAAGAATCTTAGTCAGACAATCGTTGGCAAAGAGAGAGCCATTCGCCTAGTACTTACGGCACTCTTCTCGGGAGGCCACGTGCTGCTTGAAGATGTTCCTGGAGTTGGCAAGACGCTTCTCGCTAAATCGTTAGCGCGATCGATTGATGGGGACTTTAAGCGAGTACAATGCACACCGGATTTGTTGCCCACTGACGTGACCGGTACAAACATCTGGAATCCTCAATCAGGAGAGTTTGAGTTTCTCCTGGGGCCAGTGTTTGCCAATATTCTGTTAGCTGACGAAATCAATCGGGCGACTCCTCGGACCCAGTCTGCTTTGTTAGAAGTCATGGAAGAGAAGCAGGTCACGATTGATGGTATTTCTCGACCAGTGCCGAATCCTTTTTTTGTCGTTGCGACACAAAATCCAGTGGAATATCAGGGAACGTTTATGTTGCCTGAGGCCCAGATGGACCGATTTGCGCTGTCGTTGAGCTTGGGATACCCCACAGAAGCAGAAGAATTACAAATGCTTCAACGCCTTCATGAACGAGTGGCTCCAGAATCACTACAGCCTTGCATCTCTCTCGATGAGGTCCGAGCGTTGCGCCAACGGTGCGGCCAGGTTCGAGTTGAACCTGTTTTACAGCAATACATCCTAGCCCTTGTGCGAGCAACTCGGGAGGATACGGCTGTGACTTTGGGAGTTAGTCCCCGAGGAACGGTTGCGCTTTATCGAACGGTTCAAGCGCTGGCGTTTCTAGATGATCGAGAGTTTGCCACACCGGATGATGTGAAGTTCTTAGCTCCACATGTGCTATCGCATCGTCTGATTGCTGGTGGTACGGAGAAAGGAAATGACATTGTTAGGCGCCTGCTGGCGTCGGTTGCAATTCCGTGATTATCCGATAGTCAGATGAATCATTTTTGTTGAATCTGATGACAGAGCGTAAACAGCCTTGTCTAGTGTGAGATGTGTATTGAGTGACATCTACTCAGGCAGGTTGATTTGGCTGTTGCGCGATCGCACATAATCGCTGGAGGGTGTAAAGGAAATGGGTGCTTTGAGGCAATTAAGGGACCGGTCCATCAGTCTGACCAAGCCGCGGTGGAGTGGAACCCACCGGTGTGACGCGATCGCGCTGCATCAACACGATAAAACCGCTCAAAAATTTGGGGCAGGTCCGCTTCTGG
>JBCBLF010000435.1:0-1562 GCA_038520475.1 Cyanobacteria bacterium J06627_8 | reverse complement strand
TGAGCAGACGATGGCTCATTGATCGGTAAGGTCGCCGTTCCATCTGGGTGAACCATCACCACGCTGTGCAATCCAGAGCGCGGAGTCTGTATGGAAAACGTCTGCTGACAGCGAAACCCAAAGGCTTGTTCATACCAGGCAGCCGCAGTAAGCATCTCTCCCACCTGGACATTAAGCACAACATGGTCAATACCAAACAGATTCGGCAGTGAGTCTTGGGAAAACGATGGTGTCAGCGTTTCAAATGGCGCGGCTCTTTCATCTGAAACTGTCAACTCATTACAGCCTTGAGATGAACAAAGCTTCAACGAAACTCCGCAGGGCTGACGGACATTGTCGCCACTATATTCTGTCAACGTATGGCGAAGATCACCCCAGCCAGAAACAACAGCTTGCTTGACCATTCCAGTTGGTGCCCATTGCGTCATAATCGGCGTCAGCGGCATTGCCCCAGCGGTGATGGCCTGATCATAAACCTGCTCGATATCGTTGACGCTAAACCCGACATCGCCAACCCCACAGGGATGTTGTTTGAGATATTGCTCCACGATCCGAGATAACTCGGGAGAGGCAATCGGTCGATCATGACGAGAGTGAGACTCGAATATTGAGCAGAGTTGACCGAGCGTGGGAGTTGATCGAGGCGTCAATCCCAACACAGACGTAAACCAATGGGTCCAAGTTGTGAGATCGTCTAGGAAAAACGTGACCGAGTCAACATTCATTCGGTTGCATGTGTCCCGAGTTCCAAAATTCCGCTTTCGATTTTAGGGCATTCATCTCACCATGACCTGCCGCTACGGGGCATGATTTAATGTTTGCGGGCAAGAATCCGTTCTCAGCCACCGACAAACCGCTCGATCACTATGGATGTGTCATGCCACAGGTCAAAATTTATGGACTCACAGACACGCTGACGGCTCTTAAACCAAAGCTGTCAGATGTGATTCACCAGTGTATGCAGGAAGCACTAGGCATACCAGAGAATAAGCGCTTCCAGCGATTTATCAAACTCCATCCAGACGACTTCTACTTCCCAAGCGATCGCACAGAGCAGTATCTCATTATTGAAATCATCATGTTTGAGGGGCGATCGGTCGATGTCAAAAAGCAACTGCTCCGGATATTGATGGAGCGCATTCACACCAGGCTTGAGATTTCTATCAATGATATTGAAATCACTATTTTCGAAACACCGAAACATAATTGGGGCATCCGCGGAGTCACCGGAGATGAACTAAAGGTAACGTATCAGGTTAATCCTTAGGCCATATGATAAGGCATATATCTTACTTATTCAGTTTTCGAACAATGTCTAGTGCGATCGCATATCGTCATCGATCAGGTTAATGAAGAAATCAGCTTGCAGAACAATCTTTCGACTAGAAGGTTAAGCTCAAAAGTAGTGGGATCGTTGTAGCAAATTTAGCTTTGGTAGACTGGATGCATGAATTGGGACTGAGATAACTGATGACCCTTGCAACCCACTCACCCATACAGCAAAAGCCTCTGAGCGTTGATGAATTTCTCGCTCAGTATGGTAACGATAATCGCTATGAACT
>JBCBLF010000434.1:0-1570 GCA_038520475.1 Cyanobacteria bacterium J06627_8 | reverse complement strand
TCTACCAGTTTCTCGGTGCCGACTTTTCGGCTATTCAGGATGACTTGCTTTCGTTCGGTTGTCCAGCGTTCGTCAGCGATGGATGCTCCAGCTAAATTCACAACAGCGTCGCAGCCGTTAATCGCCTGTTGCCAGTCTCCTGATTGGGTGGGCGTGTAAGCAACAATGTCTAACGAAGGGAATGCTGAGACTGGAAATACGCGACGAGCGCGGTCAGCATCTCGGGTTAGCACCACAATGTCATGCTTGTCTTGAGTGAGTCGCTCGACTAAACGACTTCCGACAAATCCAGTTGCCCCTGTGATTGCGACTTTCATGATACCTCTGTGGTTGAACTCGGTTCTTGTGATGGTTGCGATTCCCCATATTCCATGCCGTTGGCGCTTGCATATCGGTTCATAAACCGCATAAACCTTTCCCAATGGTCATTTTGAGTGATAGCAAATTTGCAATCGACTCGCTTTAAATCATCACCTTCTGGGCCACCAAATACAAACTGAACCGAATCGGGTTGTACATCAATTTGCCCTTCGTCGTCGGTCAATTTCAATGCTTTAGAAAAGCGATTAGTGTAGCTTTGGAACCGCTCAATTGCTCGAAGCTGATTGAAGCTCATCAAAACAATGCGATCGCCGGTTTGTCGATCTCGACGTAAACTCACATTGCTCAACTCTTCATAAATCCCTTCAAAAAATTCGATTGATGGAAGCACAGACGCCATGGTTCATCACACTTCTTTAATACTCTCAGGACTTATGCATGTCATACAAAGCTTTGGGTTTTGAGAGCGTTTTTCGCGGATGCAGCCCGCGAAAAAACGTTTAACTACGTAAGTCCTAACTCTCAGTATAGAGTGATGAAGGCAGCCTCTTGTCACATCGTTTATTTGAGTAGACTGCCAAAGGATATTGATGATCCAAGAATTGATCTAAGAAGGGAGGTGCGTCTATTGCTCTGACTTGGCAGCGTTTACAAAGAGGGGAGGTGCCAAGTTTTGTATGTTGACTCAGCTCGGTTGGATTGGACTCTAAAACGGAATGGATTCGAAAACATTAACGCTACAAGCGACAGAGCAAACGCTTAACCAAGAAGCTAATTGCCGACTTGATCGGTGGCTTGCTCTTCAACTGCCCCATTTATCGCGATCGCGAATCCAGTCATTAATTGAAGAGGGTCATGTTTGTCTGAATGATGAGCAATGCACCTCTAAAAAGCAGATCGTTGTCGTCGGCGATCGCCTTTCGGTTGATATTCCTGACGCTCAACCGATGACGCTACAGCCGGAGGCGATTCCCCTCGATATTTTGTACGAAGATGCCGAGCTCATTATCGTCAACAAGGCAGCTGGCATGGTTGTCCACCCAGCTCCAGGCCATGATTCGGGCACGCTTGTTCATGCCCTATTGGCTCACTGCCCAGATCTTGCAGGCATTGGAGGGGTCGAACGCCCAGGCATTGTCCATCGACTTGATAAAGACACGACTGGCGCGATGATGGTGGCTAAAACTGAACGAGCCATGCATCATCTCCAAGCTCAAATTCGCACCAAGGAAGCTCGTCGAGACTATCT
>JBCBLF010000433.1:0-1707 GCA_038520475.1 Cyanobacteria bacterium J06627_8 | reverse complement strand
CTTCATAGCGGCCATCGCATTCATACATGTGGCCGAGCTTACCTGTCGCAAATGATAGGGCTCGGTTGTTGCCAATCTGCTGAGCAACGGTTACGGCTTCAGTGAGTAGAGCTTGGGCCTCCGGTCTAATCGCAGGGCTGAGACAGGTGGCACTAGATAACAAACCACGCCTTTCGTCAAGAGATTGGGTCAGCGGTAGCAATGTCGCTAAATCAACGGCAGCGTAGACCTTATCTCGCGTATTCGGCAATTGAGGAAGGAGGGCGATCGCCTCAGAATGAAGGCTCTGTGTATCTTGGAGAGATCCTGAACGATGATAAGCCGGAATCAGATTTAATAGGGCTTGGAGCCGTCCTCGACGATTGTTTTCCTCCTCAGCAATGCCGTACGCACGTTGAAAATTCATCAATGCATTCGCATTGTCATCCAATGCATTGTCACGCAATCGTGTTGCATCCGTCGTGTCCCCTCGTTCATCTGCATCGTTAGCCAAGCGATCATTCATTTGAGACTGTCGGGCATATACGCTTCCCAACCCATTAAATACTGCTGCTAAATATGTGGTGTTATTTAGCGTTTCGGCGATCACTTGACTTTGCTGCAAAACTCCAATGGCAACATCAAAATTCCCTTGTAAACGATATGTCTCCCCCAAACTGCCGAGAGCAGCCGCGGCTCCGCGCTCATCATTGCTCATCTGGGCAATCCCAAGGGCACTGGTTGGTAAGCAATTCTCTGTCTCAACGCTAACAGCCCCTTCTTCTCCAAGTGCCATCAATGGAACACCACAGAGACGGGCGATCGCCTGACGATATTGACCCAAACGCGTATGAGCCTGGGCCTGTTCCGTCAACATCCGACCAACCTTTTCGGTATCCCCTAACCGCTCATAGAGGGTTGTAACCTTCTCCCAGCGATGTAGTGCCTCATCTGCATTGCCCAATGCACGATGGGCCCGCGCTAAGTTTTCGACAACAATGGCTTGATTGGCTAAATTGCCAGATGCTTCATATTGCGCGAGGGCAGAATCCCAAAGGGCGATCGCTTCTTGAAAATTCCCCATCCGATAATGTTCAACCCCTTGCTGAACACGTTGACTCGCAGAGGAGCCATCTTGGGTTTCTGCCTTCGGCTCAACCGCATGACTGCTCTCCGCAGTCCAAATCTGCCCTAACCAGAGGCAGAACGTGAGACTCGCAACACACAGAATGCCGAAAATAGAGCGAGGCTTAAATCGACGGAAGTACTGGGGCACAGGGAACCTCCAAAAGACAGCAGTATGGACGTGCACGGTGCGTACTATCAATGGCAATCGTATCGCGACGACTCTGTAATGGGGGTGTCTCAAGTCATCTCGTCAAAATTCGCAATCAAATTGCGATATTTCCTCCACAACCATCGTCTACCACTTTTAAGAAAGAGAAATGAGAATAGGGTGTTCCATTTCTTATGGCAGACGAATGACGGCATCCCGTAAGGTTCGTTCAACGATTCGCTTTGTTGATGAATATTGTGACTTCTACAGAGATTTATTCTCTGAAGTGCGTAGTTTTGAAGCGTTATATATTTTTGCCGTGCTTACTTGCACTGCTGCCCAAAGAGGGCCATTGTGGTGGTTGTCTCATCATCGACATCATCACGTTAGTGCTGACACCTTAGATGACCCGCACTCTCCTCAATTTGGCGGGCTCTTTCAGAGTCACGTGG
>JBCBLF010000432.1:0-1956 GCA_038520475.1 Cyanobacteria bacterium J06627_8 | reverse complement strand
GCAGTGATGTCTCTATCGTCTTATGATTTCATTCTAGAGGCTCTTTTCTATGCAGTCTCACATTAAATTGGTATTAGCTTTTAGTTGTTCGAACGGTTGAAAAGAATCATCGAGTACTATCGAAAAAGCCCCCAAATGGGTTCTATAGGCAAAGTGTGAAGAATAAGGGCAATTTTGATTTTGAGCTCTCAACCGACTTGCTGTATGCAAACTCAGCAATCATCAAAGATGATGAGTCTGGGGCAAGGGCATAGGCGATCGCTGGTTCAATTACAAATTTTGGAGAAGCCACTCACTGACACGTTGCTTGATAGGCATCTACGATGAGACAGGTAGTTTGACGAACAGATCTATATCATCACTTTTTCTCAACTATAGCTTTCCTAAATGATATGTGAAATGAGTTGTTGGGGGTGGGACGGGCTGCATCCCCAACAACTCATTTAGGATTGTTATATGCTGCCAAAGCATTGATTATTATTTCAATACAGTCAATGAATTCAACAAATTCTGAATTGAGCGTGTGAAATTTGAAACGATCACAGTAGAAGAAGCATTGGTTACTTTGGATGGCCTCGATGCATTGTCCCTGAGTACGGTGCAAGAGCAAATTATTCGGGGCACTTGGGAAGGGCTGACCTATAGTGAAATGGCTCAGAAAGTCGGGTATGATGCCGATTATCTCAAGTACGTTGGCAGCAAGCTCTGGCAAACACTCTCAAAAACATTAAACCAACCTGTCAGTAAGTCTAATTTGCGAGCCATTATGCAGCAGTTGAAGCGGCAGGAAGTTCAGTCCTCTGAGACTGTGCCAAAACAGGCCGCTGCGCCTACTCTAATCAACTGTGATTGGGGAGAGGCAACCGTTCTAGGTACTTTCCATGGTCGGCAGCGAGACCTGAGTCAGCTTACGCAGTGGTGTGTTGAGGACGGATGTCGGTTGGTTGTACTGCAAGGACAGGGTGGCATTGGTAAAACAACGCTGGCTCAGCGACTGGCTTACCAGTTGGCCAACGTTTCAGATGTATCGAGTTCGCAAGGATTTGAACGCGTCGTGTGGCGATCGCTGCGGTCTGCTCCCACTCCATTCGAATTGCTGCAAGATTTGGTGATGACCCTCGACGTGTCCTCTCGGACGGACGTGGCTTCCCCATTGCTGCAGACAAATGCGGATTGGTTGCCTCTATTGCTGGAGCAGCTGCAGCGGCAACGATGTCTGGTGGTGCTCGATAATGGTGAATCCTTGCTACAACCCCAGTCTCTGAAGGGAGAATATCTCCCTGGCAGCGAAGGCTATCAGGATGTGTTTGAACAGTTGAGCACTCTCACACACCAGAGCTGTGTCATCTTGACGAATCGCGAGTTGCCTGCCCACTTCGCAGGCTTGCAAGCTCGCAACCCCCTCGTCCGCGTTTACCCCGTTGAGCCCATAGAAACAGAGGCTTGCCGATCGCTGCTGATGGATACAGGTATCGTTTGCCAAACCAGCGAGAGTGATTTGCTGCACGATCGCTATGGGGGCAATCCGCTGTCTTTGAAGCTGGTCGCCACGACGATTCGCGATCTGTTCGACAATCAGGTTCAGCTTTTCTTGAAAGCGAGAACACCGCTGCTGCAGGGAATTCGCCAGATACTTGACCAGCAGTTTAATCGACTCCTGCCGCTTGAACAGCAGGTGATGTATTGGCTAACTATTCATCGAGAACCTGTCGTCTTTGCTGAGCTACAAACCAGCTTTTTGCATCCACCGGATATGCCGTTGCTAATTGAAGCGCTGGAGTCACTATGGCGGCGATCGCTTATTGAAAAGGCCACTGCAACCACAGTTTACAGTGCGCCTCGCTTTACTCAGCAGCCCGTCATTATGGAGTATGTGACTCGGCGATTGATTGATTGCGCGGTGTCAGAGCTGATGGCTGTTAACACCAGCGAAGCCACTGCATCGGCGTTGTTAGG
>JBCBLF010000431.1:0-2005 GCA_038520475.1 Cyanobacteria bacterium J06627_8 | reverse complement strand
GTAGTCAATTCGGTAATAGTTGTCTTGGTGTTCCGGGGTACCGTTCTTACCCTCGACAGTTCCAACGGCGAACCCGACGACAGCCGCGACAACTACGGCGGCGAAGGCCAGCCCCCCCAATTAGCGGTCGGGAATTTACTGGCCCTGGAACCGATACCCAGGCAAACTTCACCCGCGAGCAGTACGAAGCAGAAGGTGGAACCGATCTCTCAGATTTTAATCCTGGCAGCCCTCAATGGGATTGGGTAATTGAGCAACTGGAAGATGCCAGAGCCGAAGGGCAGATGATCTTTGCCCAGTTTCACCATGCCCCCTACTCCAGCGGCACCCACGGCTTGCCGATGAACCACGAAGATTCCTCGGGGCAGGGGGGAACGCCGATGCGTCAGTATCAGCCGCTGTTTGAAGAGTATGGCGTGGTTGCCGTGTTCTCTGGCCATAGTGAAATGTTTGAGCGCAGCTTCGTCGATGAGGACGGTGATGGCATCGGTGTGTATTACTACGATGTGGGAGTTGCTGGCGATGGAATGCGAGGTCAACGGACTGATGCCGATGACAATCTCCTGGGCTACAACGCCTTTAGCCAGTGGACGGCGGATCAGGATGAACCGGAACTGTGGGCAGAAGTCGATGGCGTTCTGCAAAACGTCGCTGGAGGTAAGCATTATGGCCATCTGGAAGTCAATGTTCAACGGCTAGATGGTGAAGAGGGTGGTGCAGAGGTCACGTTCACTCCGGTCTACAGCTTCCCAATTCTGGACTCTAACTATGAGTTAGTCGATACTGAGCGGCGGGTGTATGGTGACGAAATCACCCTGCAAGTCAATGCCGATGGGGTAGCCGTGGGTCCCGTGTCTGAGGAGTTTTCGGTCGAGTCCGGCGTGACCAGCGTCTTTCTTGATCTAGACTTGCTTGAGTCGGCTGCTGGTCTGACGCTGACAGGCGTTGATAGCGATGCCGTGCCATTCTCTGAGGAGTTCCAAGTCGGATTTGCCATTAATGACGACACTGACTTTAGCTTTACGGCTGACCCCTTCGCTCCCGTTGGTAGCACGATTGAGCATGATGGAACCATCACATTCAACGAGACGGTTACCGTAGGCGACTTCTCTATTGGTTTTGACGCCGATCGCATCTCTGAGTCCGCTAGTGGATTTTTTGTCGCTGACACCGTTGAAGGCAATGATCTGGAGATTCTGTTCGACATTGGTGCCCCCGGTGTTTTAGAGACCACTGACACTGAGTTAACCATTGCTGAAGCCGATCTGCTCCTGGCTCCTGAGTTTGCGGATGCTCTTGGTTTGTCTGATTTGACAGGTGCGGATGTCGGAAATGCCCGCGTTGATGCCCTGTTAGAGGAAGCGACTGTCGAAGCAACAACGGTTGATTTTGAGGGTGAAGGCCTAGAGGCAGGCAGTCTGGTCACAGATCAGTTAACAGGTCTAACGGTTGCGACTAGCGGTCCGGACGCCATGATCTTTGACACGGCTAATCCTACGGGGGGCGACAGCGACTTGACCAGCGACATCCTGGGCAATGTTCTCATTCTGTCTGAGGATGGCGATCGCACTGATCCCGATGATAATGCGAATGGTGGTGCTTTCGAATTCACATTCGATGAACTCGTTACCCTAGAGAGCATCGGCATCTTTGACATAGAGAAAGCCGGGACAATCGCTGCGTATGACGAGACTGGCTCTGTTCTTGGTCTTGTAGAAACCACAGTCACTGGTGATAACCAAGTGGGTACGGTTGAGATTGGTCTTGACGGAGTGAGTCGAGTCGATGTCATGCTGGTTGAAAGCGGAGCCATCACCTCTTTGACTTATCTTGCTTAAGACATCTGATAGATTAAACGTTTCTTTTAAGACGTGAAGCTATCACTCTTTTGAACTTTACAGGGAATGGAGTAATATCTGTTCTCTGTTTGTATAGCGCTACGCGCTAAATTAAATCCATTTATTTTCAGGAAAGCCTCGCGTCGCGAGGCTTTCCTGAAAATAAA
>JBCBLF010000430.1:0-2021 GCA_038520475.1 Cyanobacteria bacterium J06627_8 | reverse complement strand
GAGCAGCGCAGCAGCTCCCATTAACCCCGCTCGGATAACAGATGCTTGTGCTCCGGTTAGTCCAACATAGAGTAGCAGCACCCCAGACCCAAGCCAGCATTGAGTCTGGGGTGACATCTGCCGAGCTCCAATCATCACAACACTAAGCAGTAAGCTGACGTGAAACCCAGAGGCTGCAATGGTATGAGCAAGTCCAGCCTGAGTAAATGCATCGCGAACATCATAGGGTAAGTCAACAGCACGTCGGCCTAGAACCATTGCACTCAATAACGTCCCTTCCGGCGTTCCCAAGTGACGAACGAGCCCTCGCACAACCCGCTGACGCATGCGCCACATCAATGACGGCGCTCCGGCAATATGAGTGATTCGCTCGCCTCGTAATCCAGAAAACACGCCCTGTTTCGCCAAGTGTGCACGAAAGTCAAATCCTCCTGGATTTTGAGCTGTGTTCGGCAAGTAAAGCGTGCCCTGAACGTCCACCCATTCACCGGGATAGTGCCCAGTTCCTTGAAGAATGCCCACAGTTGTGTACACGCTGCCCGTCACGGGTTCATCGACGGCAAATGTGTTGGCACCGGCTTGAACTTTGAGTTGACTCACCTTGAGCAAAAATCGGACCTTTTGATTCCGATTCAGTTGCGGTTCATCGACAATCTGTCCGTAAACGGTGACCACTGCGTCAGGATGAATCCGCTGTTGCCAACGACTTAAATCGTTGAGACTCGGTGTTGGCGTCCGAAGATAAAGATGGCCACATCCGACCAATGCAATAGTGCCCGCTAAGAGCCAATACCCTGTTTTCGGAGCTGTGTGCCACAGACGAGGGAGTAATAGCGCACTAATAATGCTGCAGATAATGAGGGCGATCGCCCCTGCTGGAATTCCGTAAATCGTGGCGTCGATGCCGGTAACCAGTAGCCCAACAATATAAGCTAAGCATAGGGCATAAAATTCCTTTGACTGCATACCACACACCCTGATGGTCCATCACCCTTGAACCAGTCTTCCCAGGCTAGATGAGGCAGTAGCAGCGTAATTTTTCTTGATTTCAGCTTTTACGATTTCAGGTCGCTAGTTCGGCGTTTTGGCATCAACAAAACTTGGAACAGATGGAAGCAGCGAGGCTGCTTGTTCGACTGAGAATTCTGTAAATGCTCCCCAGGCTGCGCTAATGATATTGCTGGGTTTCAGCTCTCCCTTGACCAGGTTCCACAATCGCCCGACTTCTTCGGTGTGAAGCCGGTCATCCTCTGTGAGTGCATTGATGATTTGGAGACGCAGAAACTGGCCTTCTTCAGACATCAAGTATTGAAATCCAAGCTGAGCTGCAGGCAGTAAGTCTAAATTTTCACGGGTTTGGGCGATCGCAATCAGATTTTCCAGTCGATGCCATTGAAACTTCCCGTCTTTGAAGAGAATTTCGATGAGTCGTCGTCGAAATTCAGGTGTCTCTTCAGTCAACAATCGCCGCGCCACATAGGGATAAGCCACTTCCACAATCTTAAATGACGGATTGATGCTTAAGGCTAGCCCCTCTTGAGTGACCAACGAACGGATGATTAAGGCAAACTTGGCAGGAACCCGAAACGGATATTGGTAGACCAGCTCCGAAAAATCATCCGTGATGGTTTTGAAGTTAAAGTCCCCAACACTTTCGCCGATTGCTTTATCAAACACCGCTTCAAGAGCAGGAATAATCGGGGTAATGTCAGTATCTTCCGTCAGGAAACCCAAGTTGACAAAGTCTCGGGCAAGCTGGTCGTACTCCTTATTAATGAGGTGAACAACCGAATCAACCAAATATCCTTTTGTTTCCTCACTCAATAAATCCATCATGCCAAAGTCGATGTAGGCCATCCGACCATCTGGCATGGCAAATAGATTACCCGGATGCGGATCAGCGTGGAAAAAGCCAAACTCCAGGAGCTGCTGAAGACCCGACGTAACCCCAATTTCAATCAACTGATCAGAATCTAAGCCAGCCTGCTTAATTCGCTTAATGTCCGTTAATTTGCAGCCAT